>CAZUZY010000005.1:0-65635 GCA_964624885.1 uncultured Polyangiales bacterium
GCCCAGCACGAGGCGGCGCGTGCCGAGCACGAAATGGCGCGTGCCGAGCGCGAGGCGGGGCGGGCCGCGAAGGCGGAGCAAGAGCTGGAGCGCCTCCGGGCCCTGCTCGCGCAGCGCGGCGACTGACCACGGCCCCCGCTGGCCGCTGAAAGGTCACACGGTTTCCCCCGTTGGGAGAAGGCGCGCCTTTGCGTACCATCCCCCGTCACGAACCGCGTCCTCGCGGCCACCTGGAGGTCACATGCGTCGTCTCGTCCTCGGCTCCCTCGTCGCCCTCGGGCTCTCCACCGCAGCCCCCCGCGACGCAGAGGCGTTCTGCGGTTTCTTCGTCGCGCCGGGTGACAAGCCGCTCTACAACGACGCCACCATGGTCGCGCTGATGCGCGAGGGCACGCGGACGGCCCTGACCATGTCCAACAACTACAAGGGGCCGGCCGCCGACTTCGCGATGGTGGTCCCGGTGCCGGTCGTCCTCCAGAAGGAGAACGTGCGGGTCCTCAACAAGAGCGTGTTCACGCGGCTCGAGACCCTCTCGGCCCCGCGGCTCGTCGAGTACTGGGAGCAGGATCCCTGCAACCCGTATCCGCCCCCGCCGCCGATGTCCGCGCCTCCGAGCAAGCCCTCCGCGGTGATGAAGTCGGGCGGCGCCGGCAACGACAAGGACTACGGGGTCAAGATCGAGGCCAAGTTCGAGGTCGGCGAGTACCAGATCCTCGTGCTGTCGGCGAAGCAGTCCGACGGCCTCGAGTCGTGGCTGCACGACAACAAGTACAACATCCCCAAGGGCGCCTCGACGGCCCTCGCTCCCTACATCAAGGAGCAGATGAAGTTCTTCGTCGCCAAGATCGACGTCAAGAAGGTGCAGATGGACGCGCAGGGCGTGGCCCAGCTCTCGCCGCTGCGCTTCCACTACGAGTCGAACGATTTCCGACTGCCCGTGCGGCTCGGCCTGCTCAATGCCCAGGGGCGGCAGGATCTCATCATCTTCACGCTGTCGAAACAGTCGCGCTACGAGGTGGCGAACTACCCGAACGTGTTCATCCCGACCAACCTCGAGGTGAGCGACGACACCCGGAAGTCGTTCGCGCCGTTCTACGCCGCCCTGTTCGACGAGGCGGTGAACAAGGGGCAGGGGAAGGGCATCGTCACCGAGTATGCGTGGACCACGCCGTTCTTCTCGTACGGCGGCGGCATGAAGTGCGACCCGTGCCCGCCGGAGCCGCTCACCGACAACAACGACCTCGCCGCGCTCGGCGGCGACGTGCTGCTCGGCATGGGGGCGCCGCCTCCGCCTCCGCTCCCGCCGCAGCCGCCGCCCGGCCCGGGCGCGCCCAAGCCCATGCCGATGCCGCCCAGCAAGCCGATGCCGTCGTGGGGCGGCGGGTGGGGTGGGGGCTTCAACATGGTGCTCACGCGCCTGCACGCGCGGTACGACTCCACCTCGCTCACCGACGACCTCGTGTTCAAGACAGCCGATGCGATCGTCGGCGGCCGCGAGCACGTGGTCGACGACAAGGGCGCCATCGAGAAGGGCGCGCAGCCGGCGCCGCAGAACAACTTCCAGGCGCGCTACATCATCCGCCACGCCTGGACGGGCGCGATCAAGTGCAAGAACCCGCAGCGTGGGGTGTGGGGCGGGCCGCCCGGCACGTGGGGCGCGCCGCCACCGCCCGCGCCCGCCAACGGGCTGGCCTCGGTGCCGCGCGGCGCGATCAAGCTCGCGTCGTTCCTCAAGGCGGGCATGCCCGCGTTCGACGTGAAGATGCCGGGACCGCTCGCCATCCCGCCGCCCGCGGTGCCGTCGAGCAGCGCCACGGAGGACGCGGGGGCGCCGGCGCCCAGCGCGGAGGTCGACGCCTCGGTGCCCCCCGTCACCTCGGCCAGCGCGGCGCCTTCCGTCGCCCCCGTGGAGCCGAACGCGCGGGGGTGTGGGTGCTCGCTCCCCGGTGGCGCCGGCTCCGCGGTCGGGTTCGGCGCGACGGGCGTTGCCCTCGCGATCGGCCTCGCTCGCCGCCGCCGTCGCTGAGGTCTCTAGCCGGACGCCTTTCCCGAGCGGGTTGTCATCTAGAACTGCGTACTAGAGTCCAAAGAGCCTCGCACCCGCTCGCCCTCGAGTCTCGCGCTCACTTCGCGGCGAAGTCGCAGATGCGGCCGAGCAGCTTGGGGTCCACGTCGAAGAGATCGTTGTGTCCGCCGCCGGGCACGGTGATCAGCGTTCCGTCGAGCGCCTTGGCCACCGTGACCCCCATGTCGTAGGGGACCACCTCGTCGGCGGTGCCGTGGACCACCAGCGTGGGCAGGTGGATCGAGGGCGCCTTCGCGAGCGTGTCGAACTTGTCGCGGACGATGAGCGAGATCGGCAGGAACGGCGCAAACCGCGCGCCGACGGCGGGCAGCGAGGTGAACGGGGTCACGAGCACGAGGGCGCTGCCCTTGCCCCGCTTCGCCATCTCGCTCGCCACGCCGGTGCCGATCGAGGTGCCGTAGAGCACCATGGTCGAAGGCCCGACCCCGCGCGTCGCGAGGGCATCCAGCACGGCGGCGGCGTCCGTGTAGAGCCCGTCCTCGCTGGGCGAGGGGCCTCCCGAGATTCCATAACCTCGGTATTCGATCAGCACCACGCCGAGGCCGCGGGACCGGAGGGCGCTGGCGCGCTCGTCCCCTTCGTGGATCACGGCTCCGTTCCCGTGGAAGTGGGCGACGGTGCGCTTGCCCGGGGCCGCGGGCCAGTAGTAGGCGTGGGCGACGAAGCCGTCGGGCGTCTTCACCTCGAGGAGCTCACCGGACGCGGGCTTGCCGGTCTGGAACGTCTTCGGCGCCGGGAACACCGCGAGCCGCGCGAGGCTGCAGGCCGCCACCCAGAGCGTGAGCAGGGTGACCACCGTGATGGCGGCGGCGCGGAGCCAGCGGAGTCGGCGCGACACCCCTCGGGTGTAGCCGAGAGTCGGTGCCGAGTCAGGGCTCTGGGACCAGGATCTTGTCCGGGTCGGCGAGGAACTCGAAGTGCATCGTGTCCTGCAGGGTGTCGTGGCCGAGCCAGTAGAAGCCGTATTTCTCGAACACCTCGACCCAGCACTGCGGCATCACCATGCGCTCGTAGATGCTCTTGACCTTCTTCTTGCAGAGCGGGTGCTTCTTCCACTTGGTGACGCACCCGCAGCAGGAATTGAGCGTGGGATCGATGTCGATGGCGATCCCGTAGAGGTGGTTGGTCACCTCGCCGCCCTGGTAGGTGTTGTGGTCGCGGATCCCGGCGAGCGCCCCGGGCTTGTACTTGTCCTTGGCGCACGCCACCTTGAGCTCCGCTTCGACGCAGGCGAGCGCGGGCACCACCCGCTTGTGCATGCGCACCGACAGACCCATGAAGGTCGTGTCGACGGCCTGCTCGTGTGGCGTCTTGCTGTTCCAGTCCGGGTCGCCGTGCGGCTTCACGTAGCCGTATTGCTTGCTGCGCCACTCCAGCGTCTTCTGGTGGGCGGCCTTGTGGCTGCCGATCGGGATGTAGCTCCCGCGGATCAGCCAGGGGAACGCCGCCTGCGCGTTGCACACGAGCTTGGGCGGCGCGCTCGACGCGCTGGGCGCGGCCGAGCTCGAGGCGGAGGCGACCGCGCTCTCGCTGACCGAGGCGCTGGGTGAAGGGCTCGCGGAGGGCGCGGCGCTGCTCGTGGCCGGCGGTGCGGTGGCCTTCGGCGGGGCAGGGGCCGTCGCCGCGCAGGCGACCCCGCACGCGACGGCCAGCAGCGGCCCGACGACACCCCGCATGGCTTCAGCCCTCGGCGTTCTTCACGCGCTCGCAGTCGGCGCCCACGGCGCGCAGCCGCTGCTCCATGCTCTCGTAGCCGCGGTCGAGGTGGTAGACCCGGCGGACCTCGGTCTCGCCCTCGGCCATCAGGCCCGCGATCACGAGCGAGGCCGAGGCGCGCAGGTCGGTCGCCATGACGCTGGCGCCCTCCAGCGGCGTCGGGCCATGCACGATCGCGGCGCGCCCCCGCACCTCGATCTGCGCGCCCATGCGGGAGAGCTCGGGCACGTGCATGAAGCGATTCTCGAAGATGGTCTCGCTCATGACCGACTCGCCTTCGGCCTGGGTCATCAGCACGAGGAACTGCGCCTGCATGTCGGTGGGGAAGCCGGGGTGCGGTGCGGTCGTGACGTGGACCGGCTTGAGCGGGCCCTCACGGCGGACGCGGATGCCCTCGCCCTCGCGCTCCACCTGCACGCCGGCCTGGCGCAGCTTGAGCACGAGCGCCTCCATGTCCTCGAGCACGGCGCCGAGGATGCGCACGTCGCTGCCAGGGACGACCGCGCCCGCGATGAGGTAGGTGCCCGCCTCGATGCGGTCGGGGATGACCGCGTGGTCGAACGGCGCGAGCTCGGGCACGCCGTCGATGTGCATCACGTCGGTACCGGCGCCGTCGACCCGCGCGCCCATCTTGTTGAGCACCCGGCCGAGCTCCTCGACCTCGGGCTCGCGCGCGCAGTTCCAGAGCGTGGTGCGGCCCTTGGCGAGCGCGGCGGCCATCATGATGTTCTCGGTGCCGGTCACCGTCGGCAGATCGAAGGCGATGTCGGCGCCGTGCAGCCGGCCGCCGTTGCCCGGCCCCTCGGCGAGGACGTAGCCGCGCTCGAGGCGGATCTTGGCGCCCATGGCCTCGAGTCCCTTGAGGTGCTGGTCGATCGGTCGCGCGCCGATGGCGCACCCACCGGGCAGCGACACCTTGGCCTTGCCGTGGCGGGCCAGCAGGGGCCCGAGCACCAGCACCGAAGCGCGCATCTGCTTGACGAGCTCGTAGGGGGCCTCGACGCGGGACAGCTTGGCCGAGGGCACGCGCACCTCGTGGGCCTCCTTGTCGACGACGACGTCGCAGCCGAGGAAGCGGAGCAGGGCCGCGGTGGTGTCGATGTCGCGCAGCCCGGGCACGTTGCGCAGCAGCGAAGGCCCCTCCGACAGCAGCACCGCGCACAGGATCGGCAAGGCCGCGTTCTTGGCCCCGCTGATCTGGATGTCGCCCGCGAGCTTGCGTCCGCCGCGGACCCGAATGGCGTCCATGCCGAACGCTTAGACCGGGGGGCCCGGCCGGGCCAAGAGGTCCGGCGTCCGGGTGGACTGGGCGAAAGCGGTCAGAACCTGTAACACTGGGAAATTGGCGTTGTCGCTCCCGGACCGTCCCCGTCCGGTCCTCCGCTCCGAATTGGCTTTGTCGCTCCCGGACCGTCCCCGTCCGGTCCTCCGCTCCGGATGCAACCCCATGCGCGTCCTCTCGCTGTTCCCGTTGGTCGCCGGTGTCGGTCTCTCGTCCGTCGCCTCGTGTCGCGCCGTCCTGGATCTCGAGCCGGGTCACCTGGTCGACGCGGCGGTCACCGACAGCGGACCCGACAGCGGACCCGACGCTGCGGTCCCGGGCAAGCGTCGGATCGCGCTCGTGCAGGCGTCACCCGATGCGCCCGGACTGTTCGGCTGCGCGGCCACGTTCCCCGACGCCAAGACGTTCGAGGGGGGCGGGCTCCCCGAGCTCGTCGTGGGTCCGTTCGGGCCGCCGAGCGGGTTGGCCTTCGGGGGCACCGAGGTGTTCGACGCACCCACGGAGCTGGCCGACGCCCTCGCGACCAAGCCGGTCCTCTTCTACTTCATCAGCGGTGCCCTCGGCTGCAAGGCACAGCTCGTGGACATCCGCGGGCAGACCAAGCGCCGCACCCTCGTCTCCGCGGGCCGCGTGCAGGCCGGCAGCACCTTGGCGATCATCGGCATGGGCTGCTCAGGGGCCGCGCGGCCCAACGGCGAGTGCGGCGCGGGCAGCAACTACGAGGTGCGCCCCTTCGACGTCTCGGCGGCCGATCCCGGGGCGGGGCGCTTCTCCCTCCAGGTGCTGAACGCGTCGCTCTACACCGGGAGCGGGAGCGGACCGCCCAGCTTCAACAACATCGACCTCTACCTCCACGCCTTCAAGGACGCGACACCGACGGGCGGTGCCCTCGAGGTCAGCAAGGACGGCGTGCTGTACGGCGGGGTCAAGCCCGACGTCCCTCGCAGCCTCTCTCCGGCGGCGGCAGGGGAGCAGCTGTTCCTGGTCGTGGCCCCCCATGGTGGGACCCCTTGCCCCGCCGGTCCCGGCGTCACGCCCGCGTGTCCGAGCGTGACGCTCCCGCTCCAGCCGCCGACCAACGACCCCAGCGCAGCCGTCGTCCCGGGCCACGCCCTGTTCGTCGTCCTCACGGGTTCGCCGGTGGGCATGGGCGGCCCGCCGACGGTGCGCGCGATCCTGGTGGGGGGGCGCTGAGCGTCGATGGAGCGGCAGGCCCCCATGGTCCGGCCCGGCGAGATCGTCGGGGGGAAGTACCGCGTCGAACGGGTGCTCGGCGAGGGTGGCATGGGTGCGGTCGTCGTGGCGCGACACGTCCACTTCGACGACCGCGTGGCCCTCAAGCTGCTGCACCCCCACGTCGCGCAGAACCCGGAGCTCGTCGCTCGTTTCGTCCGCGAAGGCCGCGCGGCGCGCCAGATCCGCAGCGAGCACGTGGTGCACATCACCGACGTCGATCTCCTCGACAACGGGCTGCCCTATCTGGTCATGGAGTATCTCGAGGGCGTCGACCTCGCGCAGCTCCTCCACCAACGGGGTCCACTCCCGGTGCCCCAGGCGATCGACTACCTCCTCCAGGTCTGCGAGGCGCTGGCCGAGGCGCACGCCCAGGGCATCGTCCATCGCGACCTGAAGCCCGGCAACCTGTTCGTGTCGCGCCGACCGGACGGCTCGGCGTGCCTGAAGATCCTCGATTTCGGAATCTCCAAGGTCACCGATCCCAAGCAGCACGCGCTGACGACCACTTCGGCGATCATCGGGACGCCGCTGTACATGTCACCGGAGCAGCTACAGGCCGCGCGCGACGTGGACGCGCGCTCCGACCTGTGGGCGCTCGGTGTCATCCTCTACGAGCTCGTGGCGGGGGTGGCGCCGTTCCGTGGGGAGACGCTCCCCCAGATCTCGGTCAAGATCATCCTCGAAGACCCGATCCCGCTCCACGTGAGCCAGCCCGGCGCCGATCCGCGCCTCGAGGCGATCCTCACGCGGTGCCTGCGCAAGGCGCGGGAGGAGCGCTTCCAGCACGTCGGAGAGCTCGCGGCCGCGCTCGCACCGCTGGCCCCCGCCCACGCCATGCTCTCGGTGGAGCGCATCCACCGCCTCACCGGCCTCGCGCCGAGCGCCCTGTCGCTGCCTCCTCCGGCGCCGAGCCCCCACGCCGTGTCGATGGCCGTCTCCCAGGAGAAGGCCGTGATCTCGGTGGAGACGATGGCCGCCCCGCACAGCGTGGAGCGGCAGCAGCTCGAGGCCTCCGCCACCGTCGGCGTTCCGATCGTGCAGGGTGCTCGCGAGCCAGTGCTGGAGCCGGCCTTCGCGTCGGCGCAGGTGGCGTCGCCGTCGACGATCGGCGGTACCTCGTCGCGGCTCTCGGCACAGACCACCACGCCCACGAGGGCGGGGCACTGGGCGCGCCTCGTCTCGCTCGTGGTGCTCGGCCTGTGCGCGCTCGGCGCGGTGCTCGCCTACGCGCTGCGCCCGGCGCCGCCGCGCCCCGTCGTGCAGGCCAAGCCGGTCGAGGAGCGCGTCGACGAGCCCGCGCCGCCTCCGAGCGCTTCGGCGAGCGAGTCGGCCCCGGGCCCCGCCGCGAGCGTCAGCGCGCCCAAGGTCTCGCCGACGATCGTCCCGAAGCCGAAGAGCTCCGCCACGGTGCCCGCGGTCCCGCCGTCGTCGACGGCTCCCGCCTCGGCACCGGTCGTCAAGGGATGGGGTGCGGACACGCCTCCACAGCCCTCCACCAAGCCCACGGCACCGCCGACCGCACCGACCAAGAGCAATGAAGATCTCTGACCCCCCTGCGCTGGTCCTCGCCCTCTGCCTGGCCCTCGGCGCTCCGAGCGTCGCGGGGATCGCGCGCGCGCAGCCGAGCGAGCTCGACAAGGCCAACGCCCGCAAGCTGTTCAACGAAGGTCTCGATCTTCGCAAGGCGGGCGATGCGAGCGGCGCGCTCGCCAAGTTCGAGGCCGCCGACGCCCTCCTGCCCACCCCGCGGGGGCGGCTCGAGCTCGGGCGCCAGCGAGTGCTCGTGGGCCACCTGGTCGAGGGCTACACGACCCTCCGATCGGTCGCGCAGCTGAAGGTCGATCCCAAGGACGAGGCCAAGTACGCGCCCCACCGCGCCGAGGCCGAGAAGCTCGCGCTCGAGGTCGAGGCGAGGATCCCGACGCTGCGAATCGAGCTGGTCGGCGCGGCGACCGTCCAGATCGACGGCGTCACCGTCCCGAACGCCGCGTTGACCCAGCCGCGCATGCTCGATCCCGGCAAGCACGTCGTCGTCGCGCGCGCCGAAGGGGGCCCCGAGAAGCGCGAGGAGATCACCCTCCTCGAGGGGGAGAGCAAGACGGTCAAGCTCGACGTGCAGAAGCCGAGCGGCTCCGTCGAAGCTGTGCCGACGCCGAACAAGCCCCTCGACCCGGCGCCCCCGGTCGCGCCACCGAAGAAGCCGCCGCTGCCTCGTGAAGGGGAGGGGCTCGGAACGCAGCAGACCTGGGCGCTCGTCACGGGGGGCGTGGCCGCGGTCGGCGTGATCGTGGGCACCTGGGCGGGGCTCTCCGCGCGATCGCTCCGGGACGAGGCGGCGCCGTTCTGCACGGCGCCCGGTGGCGGGTGCACCGACATCCGTGGCGTCGACCTCAAGCAGAAGGCCCTCGGGCGCGCCGACGTGTCCACCGTGGCGTTCGTCTCCGCAGGCGTGTTGCTCGCAGGGGCCACCGTCCTCTGGTTCTCCGCGCCGTCGCGGGACCGCGGGCCGGTGATGCGCACGGGGCTCGTGGTCGGCGTGGGATCGATCGGACTCACGGGGCAGTTCTGACGGCCTTCCGTCCGGGTCCGCGCGCGCAGGCTTCCCCCGCTCGGAGTCTTCGATTAGCCTCGCGTCTCCTCCCCACCTTGTCCGACACCGGTGTTCCGTGGTCGTCCAGCTTCTCCGCGTGTCCGACACGGCAGAGAGGTGCCGTCGGAGGAGCCGTACGACCGTCTTTTCTTTCTATGGGCCCATAGCTCAACAGGTCAGAGCCCCCGGCTCATAACCGGGCCGTTCCTGGTTCGAGTCCAGGTGGGCCTATCAACCTCCCGAGGATCCTCCTTTGAACCAAAGTGTCCGTGCCCAGTTCGACGTCCTGAAAGAGCTCGTCGTCGTCGACGAGGAGATACGGAAGCTCGACGCGGACTTGGTGAAGGAGCGTGAGGCCCTCGAGGGGACCAAGCAAGAGCTCGAGCGCGTGCGCGAGCAGATCGAGGTCGAGCGTCACCGCTACGACGACATCGAGGCCGACCGTGGGGCCCGCATGCAGGAGGCCCGCGTGCTCAACTCCCAGCTCGAGCGCTCGCGGGACAAGCTCAACCGCGCCCGCAACGAGAAGGAGCTGCAGGCCGTCCAGCGCGAGCTCGAGGAGACCCGCAAGCTCCTGCGCGACGTCGAGGACGCGGTCGGCAAGCGGGCGCTCGAGCTCGAGGAGCTCAAGAAGTCGATCATCGACCACGAGGAGCAAGAGGCCACCATGGTCGCGCGCATCGGCGAGACCGAGGGCGCCGTCTCCGCCCGCCTCTCCGAGATCCAGGGCCTGCGCGACGAGCGCGCCGGCACCCGCGCGGGCATCGCCAAGAAGCTGCCCACGGCCACGCTGCGCAAGTACGACCAGATCCGCACCCGCCGCAACCCGGCCGCCGCCCCGCTCGTTCTCGAGGGCGGTCGCTGCAAGTCGTGCAACATGGCGATCCCCCCGCAGATGGCCCAGCGCATCGCCCGCATCGACGTGCTCGAGCAGTGCCCCTCGTGCAACCGCTTCCTCTTCGTGGACGGTCCGGGCTCGTCGCCGCCCGCTTCGCCGAGCGCCCCTCCCAACAGTCCGGGAGCTTCCTAGGACCAAGCGATGAAGGCCTGCCCGACCTGCTACCGGATCTACCCGAACGAGGCGGCGTTCTGTCCGGCAGATGGCGTCGGGCTCGCCCCGTACGAGCAGGTCCCCGCGCAGTCCGACCCCGACGACCGCTTCCTCGGGACCACGCTGGCCGGTCGCTACGAGATGCGCCGCATCGTCGCCGACGGCGGCATGGGTCGGGTGTACGAGGCGCGCGACGTGCAGGCCGACCGCCGCGTCGCCATCAAGGTGCTGCACCCCGAGGTGGCCCGCGACCCGATCGCCGTCGAGCGCTTCAAGCGCGAGTTCGAGATCAGCCGGGATCTGCCCCACGACCACATCGTCGAGGTGCTCGACTTCCAGCAGATCAACGAGCTGCAGTCGATCCTGGTCATGGAGTTCCTCGAGGGCGAGGAGCTGCGCACGGTCCTCAAGACCGACAAGACCATCCCGGCGGCCCGCATGGTGCGCATCGTGTCGCAGACCGCCGTCGGCCTCGACGAGGCGCACCGCCGCCAGTTCGTGCACCGCGACCTCAAGCCCGACAACATCTTCCTGAGCGGCAGCAACGACGGCGACGTCGTGAAGATCCTCGATTTCGGCTCGGTTCGCATCAACAAGAACCGCCAGATGTCCAAGCTCACGAGCATGGGCACCACCATCGGCAGCCCCTACTACATGAGCCCCGAGCAGGCGCAGGGCGCCGAGGGCCTCGACCACCGCGCCGACGTGTTCGCGCTCGGCGCGATCGTCTACGAGTCGCTGGTCGGGCAGGTGCCGTTCTCGGGCGCCAACGGCCCCGCGATCCTCCTCGCCATCCTCACCAAGAACCCGCCGCCCATCAGCACGCGCATCGCGGGGATGCCGGCCGCGCTCGACGACGTCATCGACGACGCCCTCGCCAAGAAGCCCGAGATGCGGACCGCGAGCGTCGGTGCCTTCGCCGACAGCTTCGGCCGCGCGTTCGGGCTGCCCGGTGACCACACGGCGTGGGCCAAGATGACCGTCGCCCAGCTGGAGGCGCAGATGGGCGCGGTCCCCGCGCCGCCGCCTCCCACCGCGGTGGCCGATCCGTTCGCGATCCAGACCGACCCGTTCGGCGCGCCTCCGCCTCCACCACCGCCGCCCCCTGGCTATGGTCAGCCCCCTGGCTATGGTCAGCCCCCTGGCTATGTTCAGCAGGGCGTGGGTGCCCCCCTCTACGGCGGACCGCCGCCGGCGGCCGCGCCCGGCTACGACGCGCGCCTCGCCATGGACGACGCCTTCGCCGCCGCGCAGAACGAGCCGGCGGGCGTGCCCTCCCGGCCGATCGGGCTGATCGTGGCGCTCTGCGTGGCGGGTCTCCTGGTGGTCGCGGCGATTCTCTTCTTCGTCTTGCGCTAGGCCCGTCCCCGGCGACCGGGCGGGGTCGGGGTGCGGGAGGCCGCTGAACAGATTGACTCCGTCGGTGCAGGTCCGATAGCGTCGCATCGTGCTCCGCTTCCAGAAGCTCCTTTGCACGCCCTTGCTCGCTGGTTGGCTGGCCCTCGGCTCCGCCGGTTGTGGTGGCGTCTGGTACACCGCGCGCATCAACACGGTCGAAGGCAAGGTCGAACAGGCCAAAGAGGTCGGCGCCGAGCAGTACGCGCCGTACGAGTACTACTCCGCCAAGGAGCGCGTGCTCAAGGCGCGCGAAGAGGCTTCGCGCGCCGACTACGGCGACGCCATCGACCTGCTCGAGGAGGCCGAGTCCTTCGCCGAGAAGGCCATCGCGCAGGCCCGCGCCGTGCGCAAGGGAGCCGGCCGATGATCCGCCGCGCGCTGATGCTGAGCGCCGTGGTGATCGGCGCCGCGAGCTGCACCGGTCCCGCCGCACAGATGGGCCGCCTCACCGGCCTCGACCAGACCATCGAGCAGGCCAAGGCCAACGGTGCCCTCCGCTGCGCGCCGCGCGAGCTCGCCCTCGCCGAGTCGCACGCCAAGTTCGCCCGCATCGAGCTCGATCAGGGCTCGGTCTCGCGCGCCGACGAGCACCTCGCCATCGCCATCCCCAACGCGCACGCCGCGCTCGAGAACTCGCCGGCCGAGAAGTGCAGCGACCGCAAGATCGAGGTGGCCAAGCCCAAGCCGAAGCCGGGCGACCGCGACGGCGACGGCATCAACGACAAAGAAGACAAGTGCCCGGACGTCCCCGAGAACTTCAACGGGTTCCAGGACGAGGACGGCTGCCCCGACGATCCCGATACCGACGGCGACGGCATCCCGGACAGCAAGGACGCCTGCCCGAACCTGCCCGAGGACAAGGACGGCTACCTCGACGACGACGGCTGCCCCGACCCGGACAACGACGGCGACGGCATCCCCGACAAGCTCGACAAGTGCCCCGATCAGCCCGAGGACCCGGACGGCTTCGAGGACAACGACGGCTGCCCCGAGCCCGACAACGACAAGGACGGCGTGCTCGACCTCGACGACGCCTGCCCGATCGACCCGGGCCCGGCCGACAACAAGGGCTGCCCGAAGAAGCCCGCCCTCGTGGTCGTGACCTCCTCGCAGATCAAGATCACCCAGCAGATCCACTTCGAGTTCAACAAGTCGGTCATCAAGGCCGACAGCTTCCCGATCCTCAACGCCGTGGCCCAGGTCCTCAAGGACAACCCGGACATCACGCTCGAGATCGGCGGCCACACCGACAACGTCGGCAAGCCCGAGTACAACAAGAAGCTGTCCCAGGACCGCTCTGACTCGGTGCGCAAGTACCTCATCGACAAGGGCATCTCGGGCTCGCGCCTCACGGCCAAGGGCTACGGCATGGATGTCCCGATCGACACCAACTCGAACGAGGCCGGCCGCGCCAAGAACCGCCGCGTCGAGTTCGTCCGCACGGATGCCAAGTAGCAGCGCGGCCCCTGAGTAGCGCAGGGGTCGGAGCGCAGGGGTCGGAGCGCAGGGGTCGGAGCTGGGCGTCGGAGCAGGGCGACAGATCACCGGCGAGGGGTGGGGTGTATCCACCCCATGCCGCGCCCCAGCATCCAGGCCCCAGCATCCAGGCCCCAGCATCCAGGCCCCAGCATCCAGGCCTTGGGTGACCGACTCGGCCAAGCCCGGCCCACCGAGAAGGTTCCCAGTCCTTCGTGTGTGTAGTACATACGGGCGCCCCGGGCGTCCGTCGCGGACTTCCGTAAGCACTTCCGCCCTGAACTTCTTTGTTCGCCTCTCCTGAGGAGCCACTCCGATGCGTCGTCGCCACTTCCGCACCGTCGTCCTGCTCGTCAGCGCCCTCGGCATCGGCACCTTCGCCAGCATGGCCTCGGGCGCGAACCCGGCCGTGGAGAAGGAGGCCAAGAAGCTCCAGGGCGACGCGATGGACGTCGACTTCCTGTCGCTCGACTACAAGGCGGCCAAGAAGAAGCTCGACGACGCCATCAAGAAGTGCGGCGCCGACAACTGCGGCAGCGCCGTCGTGGCCGGTCTGCACCGCGACCTCGGCGTCGTCCTGATCAACGACAAGAAGGTCAAGGACGGGCAGAAGGAGTTCGACGCGGCGTTCGCGGCCGATGCGACCATCAGCATCAGCAACGACTACCTCGCCAACAAGGACGTCAAGTCGGCCTGGGAAGCCTCGAAGAAGAACGCCGGCTCCGCGCCGCCGCCCGTCACCACCACCGCCCCGAGCGGCACGGGCACCGGCAAGCCGCCGACCACCGCGCCCGACGCCGAGGGCAACCTCACCGTGAAGGTGAAGCTCGCGCCCACGGGCTACCCGCTCCCCGTGCTCGTCGATCTGCCCGAGGGCCTCGACGTCGACAACGTCAAGCTGTCCTACAAGACGGCCGCGATGGAGAAGTACAAGACCGTCGAGGTCAAGAAGGACTCCGGCAAGTACGTCGCCACGATCCCCTGCGAGGACACCCAGTTCGTCGGCGACATCAAGTTCTACGTGCGCGCGTACGACAGCGACAAGAACGAGATCGAGCACTTCGGCACCCTCAAGAAGCCGGGCATCCTCAAGCTCGTCGAGAAGCTCCCCGACGACGTCGAGGCCCCCGCGTACCCGGGCGGCAAGGAGCCCCAGAAGTGCGTCGACAAGGGCAACTGCCAGCCGGGCTTCCCGTGCGACGCGGACGCCAACAAGAAGCCGCAGGGCTCGGGCTGCGACACCGACGACGAGTGCCAGTCGGGCCTCGCGTGCGTCGACAACGAGAACGGCAAGAAGTGGTGCTACGAGAAGGCGGGCGAGGGCGGCAAGAAGGCGGGCGCCACGGGCACCAAGCTCTGGATCAGCGCCGACTTCCAGCTCGACACGCTCGTGCTCCTCGGCGACAAGAACGTCTGTCGCTCCAACGCCTGGGCCTGCACCACCGGCAGCACCGACGTCGGCGTCGCCTCCGACAAGGGCATCCAGACCTGGCCCGGCGCGGCCGACGGCTCGGTCGCGCCGCGCGGCGGCAACACCGGCACCGGCTTCGGCCTCGGCACCATGCGCGTGCTGCTCGGCCTCGACTACTTCGTCACCCCGAGCATCACGCTCGGTGGTCGCCTCGGGTACGGCTTCAACGGCAACCCGACCTCGACCGCCAAGTTCATGCCGTTCCACGCCGAGGTCCGCGCGCAGTACTTCTTGAGCCCCGACAAGGGCTCGGGCGCGCGCCCCTACCTCATGGTCGGCGCCGGTCTCGGTCAGTTCGACGCGGCCGTCAGCAACGTGGTGGTCGAGGCCGACGAGACGAGCTTCGATCGGCTGGGGGACGACGTCCTCCCCGACGGCACGCCGCGGTCCGCAGCGGATCACGTCGCCGCCTGCCAGGCCGAGCGTAAGCAGGTCCTCATCGACGGCAGCGGCCCGGCGCCCTCCTGCCAGATCAAGGGCGTGAAGGCCTACCGCCTCGCGGGACAGGGCTTCCTGGCTCCCGGTGGCGGCGTCTGGATCCACCTGTCGCCCAAGTTCATCCTCAACATCGGCGGCAAGTTCCTCCTGCCGCTGCCGACCTTCTCGCCCGGCTTCTCCCTCGAGGTCGGCTTCAAGTTCGGCGTCTGAGCGCGCGTTCCTGCGCGGACGACGGCCGCTTCCACCTCGGTGGGGCGGCCGTTTCTCTTTGCTGCGTCGCGTCGGTGTGACACCCGCGCGCACCCGCTCGCCGCGAAAAAGAAGCTTCTTGCAGGCAGAGGTGAGTACAATCGACGCCCCGTGCGCTCCTCCTCTGTTTTCGCTCTCGGCTTGCTCTTCGCTTCGTTCGCGCTCGCGCCTGCGCTCCACGCCAACGACACCAAGGTCGAGGGTGAAGCCAAGAAGCTGCAGAGCGAGGCGATGGACGTCGACTTCCTCGGCCTCGAGCTGAAGAAGGCCAAGACCAAGCTGCAGTCCGCGATCAAGAAGTGCGGCAAGGACAAGTGCAGCAAGCCCCTGCTCGCTTCGCTCCACCGTGACCTCGGCATCGTCGCGATCAACAACGGGGACAGCACCGAGGGCGAGGGCGAGTTCGCCGAGGCCTTTGCCGCCGACCCGGCGGTGGAGATCGCCAAGGACTACCTCGCGAACGGCGACGTGAAGAAGGCCTGGGAGGCCGCCAAGAAGAAGAAGGGCGGCACGGGTGGCACCACCACCACCACCAACGGCGGCGGCACCGAGGACCCGACCCCGGCCGGCGACGCCGACGGCGCGCTCACCGTCAAGACCAAGGTCGCCCCCGCCGGTTCCGAGCTCCCGCTGTGGATCGAGATCCCGAAGGGGCTCGACGGCGTCGTCTCGGTCAAGGTGCAGTTCAAGGGCGAGGGGATGGAGAAGTACAAGCCCATCGACGCCAAGAAGACCGGCGGCAAGTGGCTCGCGATCATCCCGTGCGACGGCACCCTCAAGGCGGGCTCGCTGAAGTTCTTCGTGAAGGCCTACGACGAGGCGAGCGCCGAGGTCGAGCACTACGGCACCATCAAGAAGCCGGCGACCATCAAGCTCGTCACCACCATGCCCGACGACCAGGAGCAGCCCGTGCTGCCCGGCGACAAGGAGCCCGCGCTGTGCGGGGCCGACGGCAGCGCCGGCAAGCCCGAGGGCTCGGGGTGCCACGACGACGACGAGTGCGAGAAGGGCCTCGTCTGCATGGAGAACGCCGAGACCGGCAAGAAGTGGTGCAAGCCCGGCGACCGACCGGACAAGGCCACGCCGACCGGCACGAGCCCCAAGGTGTGGCTCGGGGTGGAGGGCCAGCTCGATCTCGTGTTCCTCGGCGCCGAGCGGAACATCTGCAAGCAGACCACCTGGACCTGCTCGTGGGACGGCCCCGACGGCCGCAAGGACATCGGCAACGCGCCGGGCATCACCCTCGCCTCGAGCGACAAGGCCGGCGGCCGCACCGACGGCGGGTCGGCGCTCGCCACCAAGCGCGTGTTCGTCTCGCTGGACTACTTCGTGGTGCCGCGCTTCTCGCTCGGTCTGCGCCTCGGCTATGCGTTCGGCGGCAACCCCACCGACCAGGCCAAGTTCCTCCCGTTCCACGGCGAGGTGCGCATGCAGTACTTCATCACCGAGTCCACGCTGCGCCCCTACTTCATCCTCGGCGGCGGCATCGCGCAGTTCGACGCGCCGGTGCCGAACGCGGTGGTCACGCCCTCCGACAAGACGGTCCCCGGCGTCACCTGCCTCGACAACAGCACGCCATCGGCCGACAAGTGCGCGGACGGGACCGATCCGGTGCTCAAGAACGTCACGGCCTACAAGCTCGCGGGCATCGGCTTCCTCGACGCGGGCATCGGCACCTGGATCATGGTCGGCAACAAGTTCGCCGTGAACCTCGCCATGAAGATGGTGTTCCCGCTGCCCACGTTCAACTTCACCCTCGCCCCCGAGCTCGGTCTGCGCTTCGGGCTGTAGCCTTGGCAGGCATACGAGTGGTGGCTCGAGCGTTCTTCGCGCAGCCCATGCTCCGTCGTGCCCTCTTTGCCCTCGTGCTGGTGCCGCTCTCTGCGTCGATCCCGCGCGCGTCCGCGGGCGTGCCTGGACCGGCGCCGACCAGCACCGCAGCCAGCCCGAACGCCAAGGAGCAGGCCCGGGAGCTCTTCGTGGCGGGCGTCCAGCTCTACGAGGCGGGCGACTACGCGGCGGCCCTCACCAAGTTCAGCGAGGCGTGGGTGCTGGTCCCGGTGTCGCCGGTCCGCCTCAACATCGCGCGTTGTCAGGAGAAGCTCGGGCGCACCGCGACCGCCTGGGCCGAGTACAAGGCCACCGCGGCCGACGCGCAGACCGAGGGCAAGGCCAAGGTCGAGACCCAGGCCACCGAGGCCGCGACCAAGCTCGAGCCCAAGGTGCCCTACCTGACCGTCACGGTCACGCCTTCGGACGCCGTGGTGGAGATCGACGGCGCGGCCGTGGCGAGCAACGTCGCGGTGCCGGTCGACCCGGGCACGCGGGTGGTCACGGTGCGCAAGGGCCCGAAGTCGAAGAAGGTCTCCGTCGTGATCGCCGACAGCGACAAGAAGAAGCTGGCCGTCGCCCTCTAGCGCGCCCCTTGCGGAGGCCTCTCCCGGCTCCTAACGTGCCGCGCCATGAATCGCCGCATCGTCCTCGCTGCCCTCGCTCCGCTCGCTGCTCTGGTCTTCCCCGCCGCGTGCGGCGGCGACAAGCAGCCCGAGCCCAAGACGGCCGCCGCTGCCTCCACGCCGGCGTCCACCTCCGCCGAGCCCCCCGCGTCGGCCACCCCGTCCGTGTCCGCCACGCCGTCGGTCTCGGCCGAGCCGGCCAAGCCGCCGCCGCCCACGCCCGCCGTGAAGTACGCCGGCTTCTCCACCCCGGAGAGCGTGCTCTACGACGCCGCGCGCGACCGCTACCTCGTCAGCAACGTCAACGGCAAGCCCGTCGACGCCGACAACAACGGCTTCATCAGCGACCTCTCGCCCGACGGCAAGGTCACCAACCTCAAGTTCATCGAGGCCGGCAAGAACAAGGTCACGCTGAACGCGCCCAAGGGCATGGCCCTGGTCAAGGACGTGCTCTACGTCGCCGATCTCGACACGGTGCGCATGTTCGACGTGAAGACCGGCGCGCCCAAGGGAGAGATCAAGCTCCCCGGTGCCACGTTCGCCAACGACGTCGCGGCCTCGGAGGACGGCAAGGTCTACGTGTCCGACAGCGGCCTCAAGATGGTCGACGGCAAGTTCGAGGGCACCGGCACCGACGCGGTGTGGGTCATCGAGAAGGGCAAGGCCAAGGTGTTCGCCAAGTCGACCGAGCTGAGCCGCCCCAACGGCTTGCTCGTCGACGGCAAGACCGTGCTCGTCGCGCCGTTCGGCGCCGCCGAGATCTACCGCGTCGACGACAAGGGCAAGAAGTCCGACGCCACCAAGCTCCCCAAGGGTGGGCTCGACGGCATCGTGAAGATCGGCGGCGACGTGCTCCTGGTCACGAGCTGGGAGTCGGCCACGGTGTACAAGGGCAAGGTCGGCGGCACCTTCGAGCCGATCCTCGAGCAGCTCGCCGCGCCGGCCGACATCGGCTGGGACAGCAAGCGCTCGCGCGTGCTCGTGCCTCGCTTCATGGGCGACGTGGTCGAGGTCTACGACGTCAAGTGAGCGCGCCGCCACGTCGCGGTGCCTCTAGAAACGGCGGGACGGGTCCCGGACTTCGGTCTAGGATCCGTCTTGCTGTCTTCTTCCCGTGGAGTGCCCATGCGTCGTCACCTTGCCTTGGTCGTCTCGCTCGCCACCCTGTATGGCTGCAGCAGCCCCGAACGGGTCCCGGAGGCCCCGGACACCACAGGCGATGCGCCGACCGAGACCCTGCCCGACACCAGCACGGCCGACGTCGACGCGACCCCCGACACGCCCGCCGACACCAAGCCCTGCGAGGGTGGTCTCGAGTGCCTGCGGCCCACGTGCAGCGCGGGCGCGACCACCTCGCTCAGCGGCACCGTGTACATGCCGAACGGCAAGGTGCCGCTCTACAACGCGATGGTGTTCATCCCGAACGCGCCGCTCCCGGCCATGCCCGTCGGCGCCACGTGCGACCGCTGCGGCGCCCCGCCGGGGGGCAGCCCGCTGGCCATCGACCTCACCAAGACCGACGGCAAGTTCACCCTGAACAACGTGCCGGCCGGCGCCAAGATCCCGCTCGTCGTGCAGATCGGCAAGTGGCGTCGCCAGACGGAGGTGGAGATCAAGCCCTGCGTGGCCAACGTGCTCACCGACCCGGAGCTCACCCGCCTGCCGCGCAACCGCAAGGAGGGCAACCTGCCCAAGATCGCGGTGACCACCGGTGGCTGCGACAAGCTCGCCTGCATCCTCCCCAAGATCGGCATCGACGCCACCGAGTACGGCGTCGACGGCGCCGACGCGGCCGTGCACTTCTACGCCGGCAGCGGCGGCACCGGCGGCCCCGCCGGCATGAAGCCGGCCAAGACCCTCTGGGACAGCACGCCGAAGCTCATGGACTACGACCTCGCGCTGTTCAGCTGCGAGTGCAGCGAGGCGCCGGACTCCAAGAGCGCCACGTCGTATGCCGCCGTCACCGCCTACCTCGGCGCGGGGGGCCGCATCTTCACGACCGACTTCCAGTACAATTGGTACAAACAAAGCCCGGACTCCAAGATGCAGGCCATGGCCACCATCCCTGGTGGCGCGCCCACGGCCGAGAACCCGGTCACGCTGGAGCTCGGCTTCGCCAAGGGCAAGGCGCTCGCGGCGTGGATGATCGCGGTGGACAAGAGCTACCCCTATGGCAAGGTCTCTTGCGACTACGTGTTCGGCAACTTCAGCGACGTGCCCGACAAGTCGGTCGCCCAGGTCTATGCGACGTCGGGCTCCACCCCACCCTCCGGGCTCTCGTATCCCCGCTTCATCAGCGTGAACGCCCCGGCCGGTCGGCCGGTCGGCTCGCAGTGCGGCAAGGCGGTCCACCTCGACGCGCACATCAACCAGAAAGACGTCCTGGACACGACCTTCCCCAAGGGGTGCACCTCGCCGCTCACGGCGGGCGAGCAGGCGTTCGCGTTCTTCTTGTTCGACGTCGGCGCCTGCCTCCAGGACGACACCAAGGAGCCCGTCGTCCCTCCGCTCAAGTGACGCGGGTCCACCTCGTCCGTCACGGGGAGGTCGAGAACCCGAGGGGGGTGGTCTACGGCTGCCTCCCTGGGTTCCCGCTCTCGGCGCGCGGTCGCGCCCAGGCCCTCTCGGCGGCGGCCCACCTCGCTCGAGGCGTGCCGGCCGCGGTGCATCTCGTCGCCAGCCCGCTCGCGCGCGCCCAGGAGACCGCGGCGCTCATCGCCGGCGTCCTGCCCGGGCATCCAGCCATCGTGACCGATCCGCGGCTCGTCGAGGCGGGGTCACCGTTCGAGGGGCTGCCCCGCGGGTTCGTCGCCTCCGCGTATCTGCGCCGCTTGCTCTCACGCTCGAGCTGGCGGGCCGCCGAGTCACCGCAGCGGGTCCGCGATCGCATGACCGCTGCCATCACCGACGCCCTCCGGGACAGCGGTGGCGCCGAGGTCATCGTCGTGTCCCACCAGTTCCCGCTGATGATGGCGATCGTGGGGATCGAGGCGCACTTCGGGCGATCCCGCTGGTCGCGGCACTTGCCCTGGGCTCGAGCCCGCCGTCCGTGTGCGCTCGCCTCCGTCACCACCGCAGAGCTCTCGCACCACCCGGTGTTCGCGTACTGGGCGCCGCCCTGAAAGTTTTGCCGGATCCGGCCGTTCTGTTCGGCATGGCCTACCAATCGCTCCGCGTGGGGCGACTCCACGTGGTCCGCTGGCAGACGCCCGAGCTCCCCGACGTGGACCGGGTCGCCTACGAGGTCGGCCTGGCGTTCCACGAGGTCAAGCAGCCGCTGATCTGCGTCGCCGTCGTCTCCGCCGACGCCGATCCGCCGAGCGAAGAGGTGCGCGCGGCCATGTCCAAGGGCATGCCACGCATCCTCGCGGCCACCGAGCACCTCCACTTCGTGGTCGAGGGCCAGGGCTTCCGGCACAGCGTGATGCGCAGCGTGCTCGCCGGGTTCATCCTCTTCGGGAAGGAGCGAGGTCGCTTCTCGGTGCACGAAGACCTGCAGGGCCTCCTCGGGCGTCTCGCGTGGTCGCTCGATCGCCGACCGGCGGAGCTCGCCGCCGAGTTGCGCGCGGCCGGGATCCTGCTGGACCTCGCGAAGACCGGTTGAGCGCGCGCGAGCTTGCCCCGCGAGGGTGGTCTATGGTGGCCGCCGCCGATGAGGAACCAGAGAGGCTCGGCTCGGTACGCCTTCGTCGACGGCCTGCGCGGTCTTGCCGCTGTGTCGGTGATGCTGTTCCACCTCGGCACGGGTGACCTCCGGAGGCCGCTCGCGGACGGGCTGACCCCGCGCCTCCCCGCGGCCCTGGGCTACGGCTGGCTCGGGGTCCACGTGTTCTTCGTGCTGAGCGGGTTCGTCATCGCGCACAGCATCGGGCGGAGCCGCATGACTGCGCGGAGCGCGTTCCGCTTCGTCCTGCGTCGACAGGTGCGCCTCGATCCACCCTACTGGTGCGCGATCGCCGTCGGCGTTGCCTTCGCGCTCGGGGCGCGGGCGCTCCGTCCCTCCGTGCCCCGCTTCGTCCCAGGGCCCACCGACGTCCTCGCGCACGTGTTCTACGTCTACGACCTGCTCGGTCGACCGGGAATCTCGGCGGTGTTCTGGTCGCTGGCCATCGAGGTGCAGTTCTACCTCCTGTTCGTGCTGATCCTCTGGCTCCTGCAGTCGTGGCCGCGCCTCGTGCCGTGGTTCGTGCTCGCGAGCGCGATCGCCTCGCTGTACTGGGCCCTGACCTGGCGCTACCCGCACGCGTGGTTCACCCAGCACTGGTACCTGTTCGCGCTCGGCGCGCTCGTGAGCTGGACGCTCGACCGGCGCACGCACGCGACGTTGCCGCTCGCGCTCGGGCTCGCGTTCGTGGTGGCCGGGGTTCGCCACGATCGGCTCGAGCCGGTGGCGGGAGGTGTCGTCGCCGCGCTCTTGCTGTTCGCGGGCGCTCGCGGCACGCTCGGACGATGGTTCGCGGCGCGGCCGCTGCAGTTCCTCGGCGTGGTCTCGTACGGGATCTATCTGTTCCACACGCCGTTCGCGGGCTCGCTGCACATGGGGCTCGCGCGGCTCGTCTCGCCGGCCACGCTGCGGGGGGCGCTCGTCATCCTCACCGCGCAGATCGGCGTGACGCTGCTCGTCGCGTGGGGGCTCCATCGGACGGTGGAAGGCTGGGCGATCCGGCTCGCGGGGCGCATCCGCTGGCAAGAGCCGTCGCCGCGCGAGTGACGGCGCGCCGGTGGCTCGAGGCACGAGGGCGTGTAGGCTGTGCCCATGGGCGACCCCGGCCTGTCACCGTGTCTCCGTTGCCGGCGTCACGTCCGCACCGACGAGCCCTGCTGCCCGTTCTGCGAGGCGACGCTGCCGTCGCGCTCGGCGGCCCCGTACGCCCTGCCGCGCCTCTCCCGGGCGGCGCAGACCGCGATGCAGCTGGCATTCGGTGCGGCGCTGCCGTTCGCCTGCGCGACCGCGAGCACCGAGGTCGTCACCCGGGACCCGGCCGCGGTCGGCTCGGCGAGCGCCTCGACCGCGCCTTCCGCCTCGCCGAGCGCCTCGGCCAGTGCCAGCGGCTCCGCCAGCGCGTCGGTCTCGCCGATGGCGAGCGCGGTGCCCATCTACGGCTCGAACCAGATCGTCGTCCTGGTCATCGTCCAGCACCCGGTCGGCAGCGCGAAGATCGAGAAGGCAAGCGAGCCGATCGTCGACGCCGTGGCGGTCACGCTGCGCGACCACCCGGAGCTCTATCTGCGCGTCGTGGGCCACGCCGAGGTCGTCGAGGGCAAGGACGCCGCCGCGCGCCTGGCCCTCGCGAAGAAGCGCGCCGAGGCGGTCGTGGCGGCGGTGGTCGCCCAGGGCATCGACCCGAAGCGCCTTACCGTTGAGGCGGCGTCGACCCCGCCGACCAGCGGTGCGAGTGAGAACCGCGTACGCAACCGCGCCACCTCCTTCGTGGTCACCGACGCCGCGGGCAAGCCGCTCGGCGGGAGCTGAGGTAGCGCGCTACTCCTCGGCGACGACGCCGCGCGCGGCGAGGAGCTCGCGGGCCTCTGCCACGAGATCCGGGTGTGCGCGGAACAGGATGGCGGCGGTCTCGAGCGGCGCGCAGAGCAGGAACTGCACGCCCAGGGAGTGACCACGACCACTCGGAGAGCGCGTGGCCTCGGCGATCAGCTGCTCCGCGGTGCGCGGGGTGGCGACCGGCGCGACGCGCGCGACGGGCGGGGGCAGCGTGCGTCGCCGCGCGCGGGCCCGCGCGAAGTAGCGGATCATCATCGCCCGCTCCTCGACGCGGTCGAGGCAGTCGCAGGCGTGCTCGACGACGCGAGGGTGGACGCCGAGGGTGATGGCCACGGACTCCACGGGGGCGCGGCGCACGAAAGCGAGCCCGTGCTCGAGGGCGCTGCTGCGCTCGACGAGATCGAGCACCTCGCGCAGGCGCTCGTCAGGGGTGTTCTTGGGCACTGCCTCGAGCGAGTCGTGTGCGGTCATCGCCGTGCCTCCGGGTCGAGGAGGTACAGCGGTGGAGCCGCGCTCGCAAGCGCGCGACCCTTGTTTTCTCGGTGCGTACGCGAGGTTGCACCCCGCGATCGTGACGCGTCGCGGTCGACGCGACGCGCGAAGAACGTTCCGTCAATCATCGTTGCCGTCGTGCGGCATCCATCACGACGTGGGGGGCCGAATCAATGCTCAGAACTCGGCGCGGACGAACAGCGAGGCGCGGGGGATCACGAAGTCGCCGAGCCAGTGCTCGTTGCTCGTGACGAACCCGATCGTCTTGCCGTCGGGCGTCACCGGCTGGCCGTAGACCTTGTTGCCCGACGCATCCAACGTGTAGTCGTCCGGCCCGTTGACCGGGGTCTGCCGCAGGGCCTTGGTCGGGGTGACGTCGGCGAAGCCGATCAAGGCACCGAGCCCGAGGCCCACCTGGAACATCGAGCCGAGCGGCACCGCGAGCCGGACCTCGGGGACGATCACGAACGTGAACCCGAGCGATGCGGTGTCGTCGGCGGGCCCCATCGGGCGCTCGGTGGGCGCGTTCTTCACCGTCGCCGACGAGCAGTCCGTCTGGCCGGTCGGGACGAGCGGCCCGTCCGGCCGAGTGTCCTGCCGCAGGCACGGGGTCGTCCCGGCCCTCCGCATGGCCAGCTCGCCACCCATCAGCCCACCGAGCCCGAGCCCGACCCGCAGCACGACCGGCTGCGTGATCACGTCGAAGTGGGCCCCGGCCGTGAGCAGGTACGCGTGGAACTCCGTCTCGTCGGTCGCGTTCACCGCCACCGAGGCGTTCTCTCCGATGAGGTTCACGCGGCGCGCCACGCTCGCCTTCCAGCCGACGGAGCCGAAGCCCACCGCGAGCCGCACCCGCGGGTACACCTCGTAGTCCACGCCGACGCCGTAGAGCAGCCCGCTCGGCTTCTTGCGCGACGAGCAGGTCGCCGGGCCACCACAGGAGGCGTCCTGGTCGCTGCCTTGCCCGAAGAGCCCGTAGACACCGCCGACGTGGAGGTCGACGCCCAGCTTGCGGTGAGCTTCTTGGGCGACGGCGGGCGTCGCCGCGAGGAGAGCGACCAGACCGACGGCGAGTCCAGGCTTCATCGAGCCTGAGTCGCCGCGGCCGTGCTTTCGTTTCGGACCCGACTACGACGCCGCCTTGCCCGGCTCCTTGTCGGGAGACGACGGCGTGTGGATCACCGGGCCGCTGCGCACCACGTTCGAGCGCAGCCGCTGGTCGAGGACCTCCTCGGCCCGACGCCCGGCGGCGATCATGGCGGCGAGATCGACGCCCGTCTTGGTCCCCATCTCGTCGAGCAGCGCGACCAGGTCCTCGGTGCAGGTGTTGCCGGTGAAGCCGGCCGAGTACTTCGACGCGCCGGTGGCGGGCTGACCACCGATGGCGCCGAGCGAGGTGTCGACGTAGCGCACCCCCATCTCGAGCATGGCGACCGAGTTCACGACGCCGGTGCCGCGCGTGTCGTGGAAGTGGGCGATGAACTCGACCTTCGGGAACAGCGCCTTGAGGTGGCCGATGCGCTGCCGCACCAGCACCGGGTTCGCGACGCCGGTGGTGTCGCCGAGCATGATCGTCTGGGCGCCCTCCTCGAGGTAGAAGCGCGTGATCTTCTCGACGTCCTCGACGGGCACGTCGCCGCCCACGGGGCAGCCGAACACCGTGCCGGCGCAGCCGACGACGCGGATGCCGAGGGCGTGGGCGCGCTTCATGATGCGCGCGTGCTCGGCCATGGCCTGTTCGTGGCTCATGCGGAAGTTGAGCAGGTTGTGCCGCTCGCTGGAGGAGATCATCAGGATGATCTCGTCGCAGCCGTAGCCCTCCTTCTGGCACACCTCGAGGCGATCGAAGCCCTTCTCGTTCGGCATCAGCACGAGGTGCGAGACACCCGGTCGACGCTGGATGCCCTTGAGCACCTCGACGCAGTCGGCGAACTGCGGCAGCAGCTTCGGATGCGAGAACGAGGTGACCTCGACCTTCTTGAAGCCCGCGCCGGTGATGCGATCGATCATCTCGATCTTGCGCTCGGTGGGGACGAGGATCGGCATCGACTGCAGGCCGTCACGGGCCCAGCACTCACAGACGGTCACGGATTCGGGAATCGCCACGGGAGCCTCCTCGACTTCGGTCCTGGAAACGGCGAGACGGTGGAAGCTCCGCGGGGGGACTTCAAGGCGCGACGCCCCGAAGCCCGCCTGCGCGCGACGAATGGGCGCGTCATGGGCTGTCTTTGGTCAAGATTCGTCGCGATGGGTCCCGGGGGAGATCGCGGTTTTCGGTCTGATTTGGCCAATTTCGCGGTCCCCCCACGGTGGAGGGTGGGGGCGCGCTGGTAGCGTCGTCGAGCGCCTCGCGCAGGGAGGGTCCATTGAACAAGTCGTCCGCCATCGGTCTCCGGGTCGTCGGTTTCCTCGTCGCCTCGCTCTCGCTCGTGCCGAGCATCGCCTGCAGCAAGAGCGACGCCGACACGAAGAAGAAGTCGAGCGACGACGAGGACGACAAGCCGAAGAAGAAGAAGCGCAAGGCACCGAAGCTCCCTGACGACCAGTTCGACCAGAAGTCGATCGATGGTGGCATGGAGCTGCTCGACAGCGAGAAGCCCGTCGCTTTCGCCGGCGTGGCCGAGCTGCAGGTGCCCGGCGGGGCCACGCGCAAGATCGACGCCCTCGGCGACGCTGGTCTCGTCACCTACCAGTACAAGACCTCACGCGACAAGGCGTTGGTGGGCTTCCTCGCACTGCTTGCGGAGAACGACTGGAAGGTCGACGAGTGGAAGCGCCTCGAGACGGGGAGCGCCATGTTCCAGATCGCCAAGGAGGGCGAGAAGCACCAGTGCATCGGCGGCGCGCCGAAGGGCGAGGAGCGCACGGCCGGCAATCTCACGTGCTTCGTGCCCATCAAGGTGCTCAAGAAGAAGTACCCCATCGGCCTGCGCTTCGTGAGCACGCCCGAGAAGGTCAAGGCGCCGTGGAGCAACGACAAGGCCCCGTGGCCGGGCAAGGTGACCCGCATCTACGGCAAGCTCGGCTTCGTGGAGTACAACGACGGCAGCAAGGCCTGGCAGAAGCTCGACCAGATGGAGCCGCCGCAGGAAGCGGATCTCGACCCGAAGGACGACTGCGGGTTCGAGGTGAAGGACAAGGTCAAGGCGCCGTACGCGACCAACCAGACCCTGTTCGGCGCCAAGGTCAAGGAGATCTACGGACACTTCGCCTTCCTCGAGTACGACGACAAGAACGTGATGTGGGCCGATTGCACGGCGATGAAGAAGCCCTGAAGGTCTGCCCACGTGGCAGCAGCCTCGGTCGTTGACCGGGGCGCCGAGGAGGCAGAGCATCGGCCCCATGGGTGGGGTCGCAAGGCTGCGGAGGGGTTGCCTCGTCGGGTGCGTGCTGGTCGGCTGCTCGGTCGACCCTTCGCCGAGTGGCACGCTGCGACGCAGCGTCGACGAGGTGCAGTGGACGGTGGCGAGCCCACCCGGGGTGGTCCGCTCGGGCCACACCGCGACGCTCCTCGCTGGCGGGAAGGTGCTGGTGACGGGGGGCACCGACGGCACGACCGGTCGCGACAGCGCGACGGTCTTCGACCCGGCGACCAACGAGTGGGCGCCGACCAAGCCGATGGCCGAGCGGCGGGGGCTCCACTGCGCCGCGCGCCGCCCGGACGGCTCGGTCGTCGTGGTGGGCGGAATCACGAGCAGTGCCACCACGGTGACTGCGAGCGCCGATCTCTTCGATCCCGCCACAGCCACGTTCTCGAAGCTGCCCTCGCTCGCCGTCGGTCGCCGTCGCCACGCCTGCGTGGCGCTCGCGAGCGGGGCCGTCCTCGTCGTCGGGGGCGAGGACGCCACCACCACGGCCCTCGCGTCGGCCGAGCTCCTCGAGGTCGGGGCCAGCGCGTGGAAGACCCTGGCCCCGATGAACGCCGTGCGACAGGCGCCGCAGCTCGCGCTCGCCGGCGACGGACGCGTCGTCGCGGCCGGCGCCAAGACTGCCGACGTGTACGACCCCAAGACCAGCGTGTGGACCGCGGCGCCGAGCGCGATTCCGGAGGGCTCCGCGGCCGTGGCGCTGAGCGACGGGCGGGTGCTGGTCGCCGGCTACGGCGCGGGGACCTCGGTGGTCTTCGACCCCTCCACGAGCGCCTGGAAGTCGACCAAGCCGATGGCCAAGGCGCGGGCCGGCCTGACCGGTACGCGGCTCTCGAACGGACAGGTGCTCGCGCTCGGAGGCCTGCAGCCCCCGAGCAAGCTCCTCCCCGACGCCGAGCTTTTCGATCCGGTCACTGGCGCGTGGACGACGATCGAGCCCATGCGCGCCGAGCGCCTCGGTCACACTGCGACCCTGCTGGACGACGGGCGCGTGCTCGTCGTCGGTGGGGCGAGCGGCGTCACCATCCCGCCTCCCGAGCTGTTCAACGCGCCGAACGGCGTGTCCTGCGCCACCAACGACGTGTGCGCCTCGGGGCTGTGTCGGGACGGCCGTTGCTGCGACACGGCTTGCAACGGCGCGTGCGAGGCCTGTGACGTGAAGGGCAAGGAGGGGACCTGCTCGCCGATCGACGGCGCCCCCCGCGCGGCCCACGCGAGCTGCACGCCCTACACCCAGTGCGTGGCGGGCGCTTGCGGCGCGAGCTGCGCGAGTGACGCCGACTGCACCAAGGGCAATCTCTGCTTCACCCCCACCAAGCGATGCGCGCCGGAGAAGGGCCTCTGCGACGGGGATCGAAAGGTGCTCCACGCCGACGGGACCGTCGCCGCCGACTGCGGCGCCTACGCCTGCACGCCGGCCGGCGAGTGCAACAAGACGTGCGGGACCACGCTCGACTGCGCCCGCGGGTTCGCGTGCGAGGGCACGACCTGCGTCGCGGTCGCGGCGCCGGAGCCGGTCGACCCAGGCTGCAGCACCTCCCGTCGCCCGGGCGGCGCGCAGCCGCTCTTCCTCCTCGTGCTCGGCGCCCTGCTCGGACGGAGGGCGCTACGACGCCTGGGCTTCCTCTTCGGGGGCGTGGTCGGGTGCCACGTCGAGAGCGCCCCGCCCGTCGAGCAACGCAGCGAGGCGGCCACCTACGTGCCCGGCGGCCTCATGCAGAACAACGCCCGCATCTACCACTCGATGACCGCGCTCGACGACGGGCGCGTTCTCGTCGTCGGCGGGCTCACCAAGGCGGGCACCGTCGCGGAGCTCTACGACCCGAAGCCCGGCACCTGGTCGCTCGCGAGCGCCACCGCGACGGCCCACGCCAACCACACCGCGACCAAGCTCGCCGACGGGCGCGTCGTGGTGATCGGCGGGCAGTCGGCCACCGCGGCGACCGAGATCTACGACCCGGTGGCGAACGGCTGGAGCAAGCTCGCGTCGCCGGCGACCCGCCGCGAGGAGCACGAGAGCGTCCTGCTCGCCGACGGGCGGGTGCTCGTGATCGGCGGGCGTCCGGCGGGCGGATCCCCCACCGCCAAGGTCGAGATCTTCGATCCCGCCACGGGTGCTTTCACGGCGGCGGCGAGCATGGCGACCGCGCGCTCCACGTTCCTCGCCGTGCGCCTGAAGGACGGTCGGGTCTACGTGAACGGTGGCCTCGGCGTCTCCGCGGCGGAGCTCTACGATCCGACGACCGACACCTGGACCAAGACCAAGCCGCTGCCGAAGGCGCGCGACACCCACGCGGGGGCGCTCCTCGCCGACGGTGGGGTCCTCGTCGTCGGCGGGCAGGATCCCGACGTGCTGCGCTGGGACCCGACGTCCGACACGTTCGGCAAGCTCGGCGCGCTCGCCGACGTGCGCCTCGGGCTGACCATCACGCCCCTCCTCGACGGCCGCGTGTTCGTCGCGGGCGGCACCGACGCCACCGAGTCCTTCCCGACCGCGGCGACCGCGCTGGTCGATCCCACGGCCGGCACCGTCACGCCGTTCACCCGCCTGCTCTCGCCTCGCAGTAGCCATCGCGCGGCGCTCTTGCCCGAGGGGCGCGTGCTGCTGGTCGGTGGGGTCACCATCTTCGACCTCTCCGACCCGGTGCTCGCCGTGCCCGAGGTGCTCGAGCTCATGAAGGGCCACCCGTGCACCGAGGCCAGTCAGTGCGCCAGCGGGTTCTGCACCGACGGGCGGTGCTGCGATCGCGGATGCACCGAGGCGTGCAGTGCCTGCAACGTCGCTGGCAAGGAGGGGACCTGCTCGCCGATAGAGGGGCGGCCCCTCGCGGGGCACGAGACGTGCGCGCCCTACGGGACCTGCAGCGGCGGCGGCTGCGTGGGCGTCTGTGCCTCGGACGCGGACTGCTCGACGGACCACGTCTGCGATGTCGCGACCCACGCCTGCGTCGAGCCCAAGGCCACCTGCGACGGGCTCTCGACCGTGACCGACAAGGCGAGCAGCCTGACCCGGGACTGCGCGCCGTATCGCTGTCGGAGCAACGGCACCTGCGTCCAGCGCTGCACGACCTCGGACGACTGCGTCGGTGGCTCCGCGTGCGCGGGGAACCGCTGCGAGGCAGCCGCCCCCGCGGGCCCGGACTGCTCTCTACAGCCGACGGGGCCGGGTCGGGGCCCCGGGCTCCTCGGCGCGGCTTTCGTGTTCGTCGCCACGCTGGGACTCGCGCGACGGCGCCCGCGGTGACGACTGGGACGGTCCGGGAGCGACCTAGCCAACTCGGAGCGGAGGACCGGACGGGGACGGTCCGGGAGCGACAGAGCCAACTCGGGCTCGTTGCGCCGCGATCGACGGCGCGAGGCGCGCGCGCACGGCGGCGAGCACCTCGGGCTCGGCGACGTCGGGGTGCCCGCTGTGGAACGGCGGCGCCGGGTCGTACTCGAGGCCGAGCTGCAGCGCCTTGGCGAGCCCCTCGCCACCGATCTCCGCCGCGACGCGCAGCCCGAAGTCGATGCCCGAGGTGACGCCGCCCGCGGTGATGCGGTTGCGGTCGACGACCACCCGCTGCTTCTCGAACCGCGCGCCGAACCGTTCGAGGAACTCCACGTACGCCCAGTGCGAGGTGGCCGCGTAGCCCTCGAGCAGCCCCGCCGCGCCGAGGAGCAGCGAGCCGGTGCAGACCGAAGTGACCCAGCGCGCGGCCGCGCCCTGCCGGCGCAGGAACTCGAGCACCACCGCGTCGTCCTGCAGCGCCTGCTGGCCGAAGCCGCCCGGCACGAACACGAGATCGAGCGGAGGGCACTCGGCGAGGGTGGTGGTGGGGACGATCGACATCCCGCCCTGCGCGCGCACGGGGGAGAGGTCCTTCCACAAGAGGTGGACCCGCGCGTCGGGGATCCGGTGGAACACCTCGTAGGGGCCGGTGAGGTCGAGCTGGGTGAGATCCGGGAACAGCAGCATGCCGAGTTCGAGCGCCATCGACAGAGGATGCCGTGTCGGCGGCGTGGCAGCCATGACAACGAACCGCTATTCTCTGCCAGTGGCGCCCCGGCCTCTGCGCGTGGTCATGGTCGCCTTCGACGGCGTCCAGACCCTCGACCTGACCGGACCGGCCGAGGTCTTCGCCGCCGTCGGCCGCCGCCTCGGTCGCCCGCGCTACGAGGTCGTCTTCGCCACCGTCGGGGGCCTCGCGATCACGACCTCCTCGGGGCTGCGGGTCGAGACCGCCGATCTCACGCGGATCCGCGCCCGCACGGTCGACACCGTGGTCGTCGCCGGCGGTGAGGACGGGCCGCTCCGGGCGGCCGCCGCCGATGCCGGTCTCCTCCGCTGGCTCTCGCGGGCCAAGGTACGCCGCATGACCTCGGTGTGCTCCGGGGCGTTCCTCCTCGCGGCGGCCGGCCTCCTCGACGGTCGGCGGGCGACGACGCACTGGTCGGCGCTCGACGCACTCGCCCGCGCGCGGGAGGGTGCGATCGACGTCGATCGCACGGCGATCTGGGTGCGGGACGGGGCGGTGTGGACCTCGGCCGGCGTCACCACCGGGATCGACATGGCGCTCGCCATGGTGGAGGACGACGTGGGGCGCAAGGTGGCCGACCTCGTCGCGGCGCACCTCGTGCTCTATGCGCGGAGACCGGGGTATCAATCCCAGTTCTCCGCGGCGCTCGTCGCGCAGTCCGACGCCTCCGACCCCCTCGCGGCGGGGATCGCGTGGGCCCGCGCCCACCTCCGCAGCGCGACGCTCGAGGCGCTGGCGCGACGCTCCGGTCTCTCGCTCCGCACGTTCCACCGTCGATGCCTCGAGGACCTCGGGACCACGCCGGCCAAGCTGCTCGAGAAGCTGCGGGTCGAGGAGGCACGCACGCTCCTGTCCACCACCGAGGCCTCCCTCAAGGAGGTGGCCGCCACCACCGGGTTCGGCGACCCGGCGCGCATGAAGCGGGCGTTCGACCGTGCGATCGGGCTCGGCCCGCGCGACGTCCGGCTCCTGTTCGGGCGGCAGGGCCGCTAGGGCACCACCACGCCGCCGTCCTTGGTGGCGCTCTTCACGAACGACGCGAGCGCGTCGTACCAGGCCTTGCCCTCGCCCGCGTCCCTCGCCATCAGCGGGTCGATGTGGGTGAACTTCGGCCGCACGATCAGCTGAAAGGCGCGGGGATCGCTGCGAGGCACGCCCGCGAGCGCGCGCCCTTCGCCGACCGGCTTGTCGCCCAGCATCGCGCGCAGCTTGTCGTAGGACTTCGCGGTGCCGCTGCCGTCCGCGTCGGCGGTGAGCGCCGCGGCCATCGCCAGCACCGGCAGGTCGATCGCCGCGCCGTGCCGGGTGCGCAGGCCGTACTTCTCGCGAAAATCGCCGGCCTCCATCACGAGCGAGCCCGCGAGCGAGGCGTCGAGCGAGAGCCGCGCCGGGAAGTACCACTCGCCGAAGTTGAGCCCGGGGCCCGAGAACCAGGCGTCGGCGAGGTCGGAGAGGGCGGTGAGCTCACCGTCCTCCCAGTCGTAGGTGGCGGTCGGGTCGCTCGGCTGCAGCAGCGTGCCGCCGAGCAGCGACTTGTACGAGGCGAGGGGGCCACCGACGGCCTTGCCGCAGCTCACCGCGCCGATGGTGATCGTGCTCGAGGCGTCGTCGAACGCGAGGCCGAAGGCACCCCGGCTCGTGGTCTTCGGCACCGTCGACGACTTGAGGCCCAGGATCAGCGCGAGCGAGGCGGTCACGTCGTCGTCGGGGATGCGGGGCGCGGTCGGCGAGAACCGCGTGGCCATCGCGAGGCGCTCGGCGTGCTCGAGGCCCTTCACGCCGAAGAACGGCAGCGCCACGTACGGCTGCACCTTGCGGATCACGTTCAGCCCCGGTGCCGAGAACGGGCTGCCCGTGCCGGTGGCCGAGCCCTCCAGGTAGTCCTTCTCGGAGAACGTGCTCGTCGCGGCGAGCTCGTTGCCCGCGACCCCGTCCACGAGGACGAGCCCGGCGAGGTCGTCGAGGCCGCGCTGACCGTCGAAGTCCCAGGCCGCGTAGGCCTCGACGATCGTGCCGCCGAGCGAGTGGCCGAGCAGCACCACGCGCTGCTTGCGCTCGGTCGCCGGCACGCGGGCGATCACGTTGCGGAGGTCTCCGAGGGTGACCGGCAGGCCCCACTCGCTCACGTAGCCGAGGTCGCTCTGGTCGTAGAAGCCGGCGAAGGTCTTCCCCTCGACCGCCTCGCCGTCGTAGTAGTACCGGCGCGCGAGGCTCGGGTCCTTCTTCACCTCGGCCACGTCGCTGCCGTGGGTGTCCTCGAGCAGGTTGGCGCGCCGGTCGACGGCCCACACCTCGACGACGGCGGCGGGGTCTTCGCGACCACGCCGCACGAGCGCACGCGCGACGCCGTCGAACGAGCCCGCGCCACCGAGGAAGCCGGGCATCATCACCACGATCGCGCGCGCGGGCGTGCTCTTCTCGAGGCGGTACCGGACCACGCGGACGAAGTCCCGCTCCTTCGGGGTCTCGACGCCGAGCGTGGGGTTCGGGCCGGGGTGCACCCCCGGGACGAGGAACAGGTCGCGCACGATGCCGCTCTCGACGACGGCGACCGCGGGCGGCGGCGCGTAGGTCGACGTGGGCGGGGCGACCGGGTCGTCCTTGCCGCAGCCGAGCAGCAAGAGCGCAGGGAGGAAGCGCGCGCGCATCCCCGCACTCTAGCCGAACGTGTTTCGCCGCATGCTGACGTTCATGAGCAGGCCGATGCCCACGAGCACCGTGGTGACGCTCGAGCCGCCGTAGCTGAACAGTGGCAGGGTCACGCCGACGACGGGGAGCACGCCGGTCACCATGCCGATGTTGAAGAACGCGTGCCAGAAGATCATCGCCGTGACGCCGACGGCGAGCGCCGCTCCGAACCGGTCCCGCGCGCGCGCGGCGATGCCGATGCCCCACAGCACCACGAACGTGTACGCCGCGATCAGCACGAGCCCCCCGGTGAAGCCCCAGTCCTCGGCGTAGACCGGGAACGGGAAGTCGGTGTGTTGCTCGGGGATGAACAGGTAGTGGTTCTGCGTGCCGTGCATGTACCCCTGGCCGAACACGCCGCCGTTGCCGATGGCGACGCGGGCGTGGTGCGAGTGCCAGTTGGCGCCACGGATGTCGAGCTCGGGGTTGATGAACGAGGTGATGCGCCGCTTCTGGTAGTCGTGCAGCAGGTAGTTCCACGCGACGAGGCTCGTGGCCGTCACGCCCGCGACCAGGAGGGCGAGCGACTGCCAGCGGATGCGCGTGAGTGCCATCACGGCCACGAAGATGCCCATCAGGATCAGCGCCGTGCCCAGGTCGGGCTGCTTGGCGACCAGGGCGAACGGGATCCCCGCCAGCACTGCCGGCACGACGTAGTCGCCGAGCCGCCGCCCGCCGCCGCCCGGACCGACCGGGATCTTGGGGTCGTCGTGCAGGTACTTGGCGAGCGAGATCGCCAGGATGAGCTTCATGAACTCGGAGGGCTGGAAGCGGAAGCCGCGCTCCTTGCCACCGATGTCGATCCACCGGGAGGCGCCGTGGATGTCGCGTCCGAGGATGAACACGAGCAGCAGCAGGACGATGCCGCCGGCGTAGATGACGTACGCGAGGCGCTCGAAGTGCCGGTAGTCGATGGCCGCCGCCAGCGTGGCCGCGATGCCGCCGGCCACCAGCCAGTAGATCTGCGTGACGTAGAGGTCGGCCCGCCCGGCCTTGGCCACGCTGGTCGCGCTGTACAGGTTGATGACGCCGATCACCGCGATGATCAGCACGCCGACCAGCAGCGCCCAGTCGATGCCCTCGCGGGCGCGGGCCACGCGTCCGAGCGCCGACGGCCGGTTCACTTGGCGGGCCCTTTGCTGGCGGAGGGCAGGGGCTTGCCGTCCGGCGCCGTGGCCGCGCCCTCGTGGGCCGGCTTGATGCGAGTGAACCACTCGTCGAACATGCGCATGGCGATCGGGGCCGCGTTGTGACCACCGCCGCCGCCGTGCTCGACCAGGACCGCGATGGCGATCTCCGGGTCGTCGTAGGGCGCGAAGCCGGCGAACCAGGCGTGGTCGCGGTTGAAGTACCAGATGAGGTGGGGGTCGATGCCGGGCTTCTGCCCGACGCGGGAGACCTGCGCGGTGCCGGTCTTGCCCGCCACCATCACCTTGGTCGTGCGCTCGCGGTAGGCGGTGCCACCCTCCTCGTTGACGACGCCGGCCATGGCCTCCTTCACGAACTTGAGCTGCCCGGGATCGACGCCGATCTTGCGGCGGATCCGGGGCGGAAAATCCTGCTCGATGCCACCGCCGCCGGCGTCGGTCAGCGGGGTCTCGATGGCCTGCACCACCTGCGGTGCGTAGAGCGTGCCGCCGTTGGCGAGCGCGGCGTAGGCCATGGCGAGCTGCAGCACGGTCACCTTGGTGTTGCCCTGACCGATGGCCGCGTTGAGGGCGAAGCCGGTGCGGAACCCGCCGTAGTGCTGCATGTACCAGGCGGTGGTGGGGATGAGCCCCGGCGACTCGTGGTTGAAGCCGACCCCCGAGCGCTGACCGAACCCGAACTCGGCGTCCATCGCCGACATCTTGTCGAGCGTGGTCTTCTTGCCGAGCTGGTAGAAGTAGACGTTGCAGCTGCGCACGATCGCGTCGTGCATCGAGATCTGGCCGTGGAAGCCCTCGCACTTGAACCGCGTGCGGCTCACCTGCAGCACGTGCTCGCAGAGCTCGTGGCTGTCGCGGGTGACGGCGCCGGCGCCGAGCGCGGCGAGGGCGTGGAACGGCTTCATCGTCGACCCGGGGAAGTACGCCTCGTAGAGGGTCTTGTCGGTGAGCGGTGAGAGCGGGTTGGTGAGGATCGCCTCGGCTTGCTTCTGCGAGAGGCCGGTGACGAAGTCGTTGGGGTCGATGCCGGGCTTGCTGTAGACGGCGAGCACGCGCCCCGTCTTGACCTCGATGGCCACCACCGCGCCGGCGAGCTGCCCCGCGAAGGCCTTGCGGGCGGTGGAGACGAGATCGGCGTCGATGGAGAGCCGCAGGTCACGCCCCGGCACCGGCGGGTTCTCGGCGGGGTTGTCGATCAGCGCCAGGTCTTCCTTGGCGGTGCGGCGGTTGCCGCGCGCGTCCATGACCACCTTCTTCCAGCCGCGTTGCCCGCGGAGGAACGCCTCCCACGCCTTCTCGACGCCGCTCCGCCCCACACGGTCGCCGGGCTGCAGGTCCTTCTTCTGGCCCTCGGGGAGGGCGTCGAGGTCCTCCTTGTTGACCTCGTTGACGTACCCGAGCAGGTGGAACGTGAGCTCCTTCTGCGGGTAGTAGCGCAGCGGCACGCTGATCCAGCTCACCGCCGAGAGCTCGGCGCGGTGGGTCTCGAGCGCGCCCACCGTGTCGCGCGAGATGTCCTCGCGGACGATGATCTCGCGGATGCGGTGCTTCGGGTCGAGCTTGAGCGCCGCGAGGTCCTTGGCGCGGGCCTCGCGCAGGCGCTGCTCGAGGGTGGCGCGCTCGACCGGGCCGAGGCCCAGCAGCTCGGCGAGGCGCGGGTAGGTCTTGTCGAGGTCGAGGCGCGCGGGGACCACGTACACGTTCCAGGACTCGCGGCTCGCGGCGAGCACCACGCCGTGGCGGTCGCGGATGACGCCGCGGCTCGTGGCCAGCGTGACCTTGTGCACGATGTTGTCGTGCGCGATGGCGGCGTTCTCCGAGGCCTTGATGAGCTGCAGGTGGGCGAGCTTGCCGACGAGCACCAGGTTGAGGGCCACCACGGCGAGGGCCAGCCACTTGTACCGCTTGCGGAACTCGCCGACGTCGGGGCGTTGACCGAGCAGGTTCACGAGACGCTCCTCCGCTCGTCGCGGCCCGTCGGCACACGCCGCGGCGGCAACGAGGCCGAGAGGCTGCCCTTGCCCTCCCGGGGCTCGACCAGCCCCGAGGCGATCGCCGAGACCCGCGCCGCCGCGCGGAACACGAGCGGCGCGAACACGATGGTCGCGGCGGCGTGGGGCAGGATCAGGCGGAACATGGCCCGGGGCACATAGGCCCCCTTGCCGAAGATGGCGAGCAGCACGATGACCATCAGGGTGCCGAGCCCGGCGAACGCCCCGGCGAGCACCGCGCGCGCCCACCCCGACTGGGTGACGATGCGCAGACCCGCGAGCCGCGCGAGGGCCACGGTGGCGACCGACGTGAACGCGTAGAGCCCGATCGGCGCGCCGCCGATGACGTCGAGCACGTACCCGAGCAGGAACCCCACGCTCGCCGCGAGGGCCAGGTTGGACTCGCTGACGGCCACGTAGACGAGCAGCGGCACGAGCAGCGACGGCCGGAACCCGCGCGCCGCGAGGGGCCCGAGGACGATCCAGGTCTCGCCTTGCAGCACCACGAGCACGAGCCCGAGCAGGAGGAACAGCGTGTACCGCATCGCCTACTTCTTCGGGGCAGGCTTGGGCTCGGGCTCCTTGGGGGCGCCGGCCGGCGGGACCACGAGCGCCTCCTCGAGCCGCGAGAACGAGACCACCGGCTCGGCCTCCACCTCTTGGAACTCGCCGAAGCCACGGTTGTGGATCTTGGTGATGCGGGCGACCGAGACGCCCTTGGGGAACCGCGCGCCGATGCCGCTCGTGACCAGGAGGTCGCCGACGGCCACCTCGTCGGCGCGCTTCATGTACTCGACCTTGCAGGTGTACTTGGTGAGATCGCCGGTCCCGCGCACGAGGCCGCGCGCGCCGGTGCGCTCGTCCACCACGTCGATGGCGAGCTGCGGGTCGACGGCGAGCTGCACCTCGAGGGTGGCGCCCTCGGCGCGGAGCACCACGCCGACCACGCCCTCCTCGGAGAGCACCGCCCACCCGGGCTTCACCTCGGAGCTCACCTTGTCGAGCAGGAGGTTGGTCACGCGGAAGTCGCTCGCGTCCTTGGCCACCACCTGGGCGGTGAGCGCCTCGGGCCCGAGCTGCTCCTTGAGGCCGAGCGCCTTCTTGAGGCGACGGTTCTCGGCCTCCATGGCCTCGAGCCGGCGCACCTTCTCCTTGAGGGCGATGTTCTCGTGGCCGAGCTTGTCGTTCTCCGCCTTCACGTCGACCAGGTACACATAGGACCCGAACAGCGCCGAGACCCCCTTGCCGAGCACCGCCCCCACGTACTGGAGCGGCTTGAGCGCGCGCAGCACGATGCGGTCGAGGGCGTTCAGATCGCGGGGCTGTCGCACGTGCGACCGCAGCACGAAGAACGGCAGGGCGAGCAGGAGCGCGACGACCACGGCGTCACGCAGCCGCCGCCAGCTACCGAGTTGAGCGGTCATGCCCGAGACCCGCTACCCCACCGCGACCTGCGAGAGGAGGTCCATGTGGTCGAGGACCTTGCCGGAGCCGAGCACCACGGCCGAGAGCGGGTCGTCGCTGAGCATCACCGGGAGCCCGGTCTCCTCGCGCAGGAGCACGTCGAGGTTCTTGAGCAGGACACCGCCGCCCGTGAGCACGACGCCCTTGTCCACGATGTCGGCGGCGAGCTCGGGCGGGCACTTCTCGAGGGCCACGCGCACGGCGTCGACGATGGCGTTGAGCGGCTCCTGGAGCGCCTCGCGGATCTCGTCGCTGTTGACGACGACGGTCTTGGGGACGCCCGCCACCATGTCGCGCCCCTTGACCTCCATCGTGCTCGGGACCTCGGGCGCGTAGGCGTTGCCGATGGTCATCTTCACGCGCTCGGCGGTCTGCTCGCCGATGGCGAGGTTGTACTTGCGCTTGACGTACGCGATGATCGCCTCGTCCATCTTGTCGCCGCCGACGCGGACCGACTGCGAGTACACGATGCCGGTCAGCGAGATGATCGCCACCTCGGTGGTGCCACCGCCGATGTCCACGATCATGTTGCCGCTGGGCTCGGTGATGGGCAGGCCCGCCCCGATGGCCGCGGCCATGGGCTCCTCGATGAGGTAGACCTCGCGGGCGCCGGCGCTCTCGGCGCTCTCCTTCACCGCCCGCTTCTCCACCTCGGTGATGCCGAACGGCACGCAGATGACGATGCGGGGCTTCACGAGGGTGCGCCGGTCGTGGGCGCGCTCGATGAAGTGGCGCAGCATGGCCTCGGTGACCTCGAAGTCGGCGATGACCCCGTCCCGGAGGGGCCGGATGGCCTCGATGTTGCCAGGGGTACGGCCGAGCATCTCCTTGGCCTCGCGGCCGACCGCGACGACCTTCTTCTGGCCGCGCTCGTCCCGCTTGACCGCGACGACCGACGGCTCGCACGACACGATGCCCTTGCCCTTCACGTAGATGAGGGTGTTGGCCGTGCCGAGGTCGATGGCCAGATCGTTGGAGAAGAGGCCGTAGAGCCAGTCGAAGATCATGGGGTTCCCCGTGCCATCGGAGTGAACGCGCGTCAGGCCTGCCCCCGGAGCAGGGGCCCTCCGGGCCTCCGAAGAGGCCCTCCGAGAAGGAAACGAGCGGACTGTGGAGGGCCTGTGGAAAAGTGGACCGAAAGGGTACCACGGACGGACGATCGCAGGCAAAGCCTGTATGCGCGTGTAGGCGAGGGACGGCGGAACGGCGGAGGCGCCGGCGCCGGGCGGAGACAACGCCGGGTCGGCGCCCACCATTCCGCCCGACGAGATTTCATCGAGGATGCGAATTCTCAGGGCGTCGCGGTCCGGCGATTTGATACCGTTCGGCCGGAGCATGGCCGCCAACGTCTTTCCGCTCGACGCCGTCCGCACGGACGGCTGGTTCGAGCGCATCGGCGAGAGCATCGGCAGCTTCCAGGCGCTGTGCGAGATCGTCGGCGAGCGGTTCTTCGCCTTCTCGCTGGTCGCGGGCGTGCGCATCACCGCGCTCACCGTCGATCGACGCAACCCCGACGCCACCATCGTCGAGTTCGTCGCGGGTGACGAGGAGCCCACGCGCCGCGCGTCGCTGCCCGAGTTCCGGCGCCAGCTGGTCGGCGCGCTGCTCACCGAGGACAAGCACGGCCCGCCGCCGGCGCGGGAGACCGACGTCGAGGCGCTGCAGGCGCACATCGGGGTCCGTCACCTCTTGCTGGCGCCGCTGTTCGGGCTCTCGCTCCGGCGCCTGGTGGTGGACGCCGATCGCTCGGTGGTCGCGGTGCTCCGCGACGGCTTCGAGGAGTCGATCGGCCTCGAGGAGCTGCGCACCGCCATCTCGGCGCTGGTGCGCCAGGATCTCGAGCGGGTCTCGAGTGGCGCGCGGGGCGCGATCGATCTCGCGAAGGTGGCCGAGGCCGAGGAGGCCGCGCAGGCGGGCGATCCGGCGCGGGTCGTCACGCTGCTCGGCAGCTGGCCGGCGCCGCTCGCCATCTTCTTGCGCACGCCCGAGGGCCAGGCGCTCGCCGCCGATGCGCGTCAGCTCATCGCCAAGGGCCTCGGCCTGCTCGGCTCGGCGTGCGCCCGCCTCGGCGAGTCGCCGCAGGCCGAGGAGATCCTCCGCCTCGGCATCCAGTGGGCCGGCGAGGGGCCGCTCGCGGGCGATCTGTTCCGACGCCTCGGCGAGGCCTACCTGACCGACGGCCGCCCCGGCGAGGCCATCGCCCCGTTCCGCCGCGCCATGCACTACGGCGCCGCGCCTGCGGAGATCCTGCCGCTCCTCTGCCGGGCCTACCTGCGTCGCGGCAAGTACGTGTCCGCGCACGCCTGCCTGCGCAAGGCGCTCTCGGCCGGCGCGCCGCTCACCTCGCTCGCCCTCGAGCAGTCGCAGATCGAGCGCGCCCTCGGGCCGGCGCTCACACGCTGGCAGGCTCTTCTGGCGACCCCCGCTCGCTGACCGGCACGATCGCGATCACCGGCTGCGTGCGGGCGTGCAGGTAGAGGGCGAGGCCCACGCCGAACAGCGCGAGCGAGAGCCACTGCCCGGGCGTGAGGCCGACGTAGCGCGCGTCGGCGCCGCTGATGTCGGTGGCGCGGAGGGCATCGAGGGGGTAGCGAACGGGCGCGTAGATCATGCAGAGCACGCCGGTGATCTGCCCGGCGCGGCGCGGCGCCCGCGCGTACCACCACATGAAGGCGGCGATTGGGATGGTGATGAACATCTCGAGCAGGCCGAGGTCGAAGCGCGCGCCCCCGGGGAACGCGACCGCGAGCGGTGAGCTCGAGAGGCGCCCGATGTGGTCGTGGGCCGAGGCGCACCCGGCGCGGCCGAAGATCCAGCTCACGGCGAACACCGCGGTGATCTGGTCGGCGTAGGGGAGGAGCTTCTCCTTGAACTTCTGGCGCCACACGAGGGCGCCGACGAGGCCGCCGATGAAGCCGCCGTAGCTCGAGATGCCCTTCCACACGTAGAGGAGGGTGATCGGGTTCGCGAGCACCTCCTTGGGCCGGTACATCAGCTCGTCGAGCACGTGCGACAGCACGAACCCGAACACGAGACAGTAGGTGACCAGCGACTCGAACTTCTGGCGCGAGAGCCCGCGCGCGACGGCGCGGCGCACGGCGAGCGCCGAGCCGACCATCACGCCGGTGGCCACCAGCGCGCCGAACGCGTGCAGCTTGAGCCCGATCACCGGCAGGGCGATTGGCTTGATGTCGAGGTAAGGGAGCGGCATGGAGGTCGGGATCCGCCGAGGTCAGTGCGGGTCTTCCTCTTCGTCTTCTTCGTCGTCGCTCGGCTTGGCCGGGGCCGGCTTCTGCTCGGGGAGCTTCTCGAGCTTCACGGTGAGGTCGAACGCCTTGCTGTCGCGGACCACGCGCAGGGTCACCTTGCGGCCCACGCCCGCGATGGAGACGAGCCACCGCATCTGGCTCGAGTTCTTCACCGGGGTGCCGTCGACCGCGAGGATCACGTCGTCGACCTTGATGCCGGCCTTGGAGGCGGGGGTGCCCTTCTTGACCGACACCACCAGGGCGCCCTTGGTGCCGAGCTTCTCGTCGAACTCGGAGTCCTCGATGCCGACGCCCAGGTAGCTGCGCACCACCCGCCCGTCCTTCACGAGCGAGGGCAGCATCTGCTTGACCATGTTGATCGGGATGGCGAACGCGAGGCCCTGGGCCTTGGCGTTGATGGCCGTGTTGATCCCGATGACCTCGCCCTTGAGGTTGAGGAGCGGGCCGCCGCTGTTGCCCTGGTTGATGGCGGCGTCGGTCTGGAGGAAGTCGAAGTAGTGCTGCCCGGGGAGCGGCACCTCGTTGATGGTGCGGCCGCGCGCCGAGAGGATGCCGGTGGTGACCGTCTGCCGGAGGCCGTGCGGGCTGCCGATGGCCACCAGCCAGTCGCCGACCGCCACCGCGTCGCTGTCGCCGAGGGCGATGGGCTCGATGCCGGCCGGCGGGTCGATCTTGATGACGGCCACGTCGGTCATCGGGTCGGTGCCGAGCACCTTCGCGTCGACCCGCTTGTCGTTGTAGAGCTGGACCGCCAGGTCGCTCGCGTCCTGCACGACGTGGTTGTTGGTGAGGATCGTGCCGGACTTGTCGATCAAGAACCCGGAGCCGATGCCCTTGCCGACCATGTGCCCCTTCTTGATCTTGAGGAGCACCGTGACGACGGCCGGCGCCGTGGCCTTGGCGAGCGGCGCGAAGCTCGTGGGCGTGCCGATCGGCGGGATTCCCCCGGGGATCTGCACCGGCTTGCCGCCGGTGGGCAGCCCGACGGTCGGGGTGGAGACGCTCACCGCGTTGGTGGGCAGGCCCTTGCCGTCCTTGCCGTCCTTGCCGTCCTTCGCCTCGTCGTCGCGGTCTCGTCGGCAGCCCGGACCGAGGGTGCCGAGCACGCCCAGGGTGAGGGTGGTGGCGAGGACGGCGGCGAGGCGACGGAGGTTCATCCCTGGGGCTCCTTGGAGCGCTCCACGAACTGCATGCGCAGGTCGTAGAGCACCTGGTCGATGAGATGCTCCTCGGCGCCGGTGAGGTTGCCCTTGGTCTTCTCCTGCAGCATCCCGACCATGTCGATGGTCTGCCGGGCGAGCGCGAGATCGGGCGCGGACGGGGTGCCGTCCGGCGGCGGCGCGACGCCGAGGTGGACCAGCGCCGTCTGCGACAGCGACAGGATGAGGGTGCTGAAGTCGATCGACGGGAGGGGCTCGGCCATCTCAGCCCTCGTCGTCGCTCTCGTCGTCGTCGGCGACCTGCTCGCCCGGACGCGGGGTGAAGTGCGTCTCGCCCTTCTCGGCGACGTCGGGGAGCGCCTTGAGGTGGGCCGCGAGGTCGGCCTCGCTGATGATGCCGGCGTCGAGGTTGCGGGCGACGACGCGGGTGTCGAACTTCCAGGGGAGGAACTTGACCCCGGAGGTGGGCTTGTGCGGGAGCTTGGCGGTCATGCGGCCGGTCGGATAGCACAACCGGCCCTGGCGGGCGTTTGTTCCCCCCTCCCCAGGTGGCCAGGTCGGGGTTTTCGCCGCGACCCCCCGCCGGCGGGGGGCATCGGGTAGGCTTGGGGGCAGCGATGGCCAGTGCATTCGACGCGACCGTGGCGGCCGATGGCTCCCTCGACGCGACCATTGCCAGCGTGGGGGCCGGCGACCTCCCTGCGAGCGCGACCGTGGTCGGGGTCCCGGGCGCCACGACCCTCGGCCGCAGCACCGTGCTGCCGCGCGTCGAGGGCGACGGCGAGAGCCTCCGCATCGTCCACGCCCAGCGCGACCGCTACGTGCGCCTGAAGGTGCTCGGGCAGGGCGGCATGGGCGAGGTGCTGCTGGCGCGCGACGAGGACATCGACCGCACCGTGGCCGTCAAGCAGCTGCTCCCCAACACGACCGACGCCGCCGGCCTCGCGCGCTTCGTCGAGGAGGTGCGCACCATCGGCCGCCTCGAGCACCCGAACATCGTGCCGATCCACGACGTCGGCGTCGACGACCAGGGCCGCTACTTCTTCGTCATGAAGTACGTCGAGGGGGAGACCCTCGAGCACGTGATCGAGCGCCTCGCGGCGGGCGACCCGGACTACCACCGCCGCTACCCGTTCGAGGTGCGGATCGAGCTCTGCATCGGCCTCTTGCGCGCGCTGCAGTTCGCCCACGATCGCGGCATCATCCACCGCGACATCAAGCCGGCCAACGTCATGATCGGTCGCTACGGCGAGGTCGTGCTCATGGACTGGGGCGTGGCCAAGCCCACGGCCGCGCGCGACCTGCCGATGGTCGAGAGCGCCGAGCCCGCGAGCGAGAAGGCCCGCATGTTCCACACCCGGCAGGGCGCCCTGGTCGGCACGCCCGCGTACATGTCGCCGGAGCAGGCCCAGGGCAAGCCCATCGACGAGCGGAGCGACGTCTACAGCGCGATCGTACTCCTCGACGAGCTGATGTCGCTGCGGCACTACCTCGCCCACGCGACCACGCTGCCCGGGCTGCTGCAGGCCGTGGTCTACGAGAACCCCTCGTTCATCGCCATCGCGGGCGGGCGGAGCCCGGCACAGGGGCCGATGCCCGCCGAGCTCGCCCACCTCGTGTACAAGGGCCTCACCAAGGACCCGGCCCAGCGCTTCCAGAGCGCGAGCGAGGTGGTGGAGCGCCTCTACGAGATGCTCGAGGGCAAGGTCCGCGTGCAGTGCCAGATCACGTTCACCAAGCGCGTCTTCCGCGAGGCCGGGCGCCTCGTCGATCGCCGCCCGTTCGTCGGGTTCTTCTTCCTCGTCAGCCTGTTCGTGCTCGTGCTCGCCGCGGTGGGTGTGCTCGTGCGCGCCGCGCTGGTCTAGGGCGCGGTCTCCGGGGCTCGCAGCCAGGGCACGAGCTCGCGGAGGGCCGTCGCGAGGTTCTCGGTCGCGGCGGCGGAGAGCGGCTCGCCGAGCTCGAAGCGCTCGCCGCGGATGGCGACCACGTGGGCGGGCGGCGGGGCGCCGACGACGCGGGCGTGGGTCGCGAGCACGGCCGCCGGCGACAGGCTGTGGGTCGTCGGCTCAAGGGCTTCGCTCGGCGTCACGCGGCGGAGCTCGAACGGTGGCTGGGCGCGGACGCTCGCGTCGACGAACACCACTCGTGCCCGCCCGGTGAGATCGAGCGCGTGCTCGATCTGCAGCTGGAAATCGGTGAGCACCTCGATCACCCCGGCCCGGATCTCCGCGGCCAGCAGCGCCTCGACCCGCTCCACGAAGGCTGGCCCGAGGGCGTCGTCCCCCCGGGAGGGGTTGCCGACGCCGATCACGAGCAGCGGGGCGGTCATCCGAGCCGCTCGCCCTCGCGGACCAGACGCTCGACGAGCACCCCCTCGGCGTCGAGGATCTCGACCTCGAGCGGCATCTTGCCGAGCGCGTGGGTCGCGCACGAGAGGCACGGATCGAAGGCGCGGATGGCCACCTCGATGTGGTTGAGCAGCCCCTCGGTCGGCGCGTGGCCGTCGAGGTACTGGCGCGCCACCTCGCGGATGGCCTCGTTCATCGCCTGGTTGTTGTGGGTCGTCGAGACGATGAGGTTGCACATGGTGACGAGGTCCTGGGCGTCGACCTCGTAGTGGTGGATCAGCGTGCCGCGCGGCGCCTCGATCACACCGACGCCCATGGTGCCCCGCGGGCCGCTCGCGACCAGGTCCTGGCCGAGCAAGGCCGGATCGGCGAGCAGGCGCTCGATGACCTCGGCCGCGTGGAGCAGCTCGATCATGCGCGCCCAGTGGAAGGCGAGCGGCGCGTGCACGAGCTTGCCGGGCGAGGTCGCGAGCAGCGCGTCGCGGGCCGCGTCGGCGAGCGGGGTCCCGAGCGAGTCGCAGTTCTGGATCCGCGCGAGCGGCCCGACCTTGTACCAGCCTTCCTCGGCGCCGAGCGCGGCGAGGAACGGGAACTTCATGTAGCTCCAGGAGCGCACGTTCTCCTTGATGAGCGCGTCGTAGCCCTGCACGTCGACGCCGTCGAAGAGGACCTTGCCGTCGGCGTCGCGGGCGCGGAGCACGCCGTCGTAGAGATCGAGCTTCCCGTCGCGGCCGACGAGCGAGAGGATGTTGGAGCGGACGGTGCCGAAGCGCTCGTAGGTGGCGCGGTCCTTGGCGAACAGCTCGCCGACGAGCGCCACGCCCGTGCGGGCCCAGGCGAGCACGTCGGGGAGCGCGCGCTGGAGCTCTTCGCGCTCGGCCTCCGACACGGCCTTGTTCACGCCGCCGGGGATCGAGCCCGTGCCGTGCACGCGCTTGCCGGCGGTGACCCGGATCACCTCCTGCCCGAACTTGCGCAGCATCACCCCCTGCTTGGCGAGCTCCGGGTACGCCGCGAGCACGCCGACCACGTTGCGCCGCGCGACCTCGCTGTCGAAGCCGAGCAAGAGGTCGGGCGAGGACAGGTGGTAGAAATGCAGCGCGTGCGACTGCAGGATCTGCCCGTAGTGCATGAGGCGCCGCACGCGGTCGGCGGTGGGCGTGAGGGTGTGCGCGCCCACCACGCGGTCGAGCGCTTTGCTCGCGGCGAGGTGGTGGCTCACCGGGCAGATGCCGCACAGCCGCTGCACCATCACCGGCACCTCCCAGTAGGGGCGGCCCTGGATGAAGCGCTCGAAGCCGCGGAACTCGACGATGTGCAGCCGCACCTGGTGCACCTTGTGCTCGGCGTCGAGCAGGATGGTGACCTTGCCGTGACCCTCGACCCGGGACACGGGCTCGATGACCACGCGGCGGAGGCCGGTCGGATCCTTGGCTTTCTCGAGGGGTGAGGTCATGGGGTTCTCGCTACTTCGCCGGCTCAGTCGTAGTGGATGAGGCCGTGGCCCAGCTGCGGCGTGCGACCGGCGATGAGGTCGGTGAGGAACTGCCAGATGGCGTCGGCCGAGGGCGGGCAGCCGGGGAGGAAGTAGTCGACCTTCACGACGTCGTGGAGCGGGTGCACCTGGGCGAGGGGCAGGGGGAGCTCCGGGTCGTTGGGGATGAAGCCGCGCTCGACGCCGAGGCCGGTGAGGTACACGGTCTGCAGGCAGTCGCGGATGTCGAGGTGGTTGCGCTGCGCGGGCAGGCCGCCGTTGATCGCGCAGGCGCCCATCGCGACCAGGATCTTGCACTGCTTGCGGAACTCGCGGAGCACGTGCACGTTCTCGGCGTTGCACAGGCCGCCCTCGACGATGCCGAGGTCGCACGGCCCGGGGTGCTTGAGGTCGGTGAGCGGGCTCGCGTCGAGCTCGATGTGGTCGAGGAGCGCGACGAGGCGCTCGTCGATGTCGAGGAACGACATGTGGCAGCCGAAGCAGCCGGCGAGCGAGGTGGTGGCGACGCGGAGCTTCTTGGCCATCTCAGGCCTCCTCCTCGCGATCGACGGCGACTTCGCGGATCGGGCGCTCGTCGTAGGTGCGCTTGCCGATCGGCACGAGGAACCCGCGGCGCTTGCGCTGGATGACGCCGACCGGGCACACGCTCATGGCCTTGTCGTCGACCGCGAGGTCCGTGTCGGCGAGCCGCCCCGACTCGGCGTCGACCACGAGGTGCTTGTCGATGCCGCGCCCGGAGAGGGCGAAGACGCTCTTCTTGTCGACCAGCGCGCTCGCGCGGACGCACAGCTCGCAGAGGATGCAGCGGTTGAAGTCGAGCAAGACCTCGGGGTGCGACGCGTCGACCGGGCGGTTCGGGAACAGCGGGACGTAGTGGCCGGTGGTGACGCCGAGGTCGTAGCCCACCGCCTGCAGCGTGCAGTTGCCGCTCTGCTCGCACGAGGGGCAGAAGTGGTTGCCCTCGGTGAACAGGAACTGCACGAGGTGACGGCGCAGGTCGCGGAGCTCCTCGGTCTCCGACTCGACGACGTCGCCCGGGTGGGCGGGCGTGGTGCAGCTCGCGCCGGTCCGGCCGTTGACCTTCACCGTGCACACCTTGCAGCTCCCGTGCGGGTGGAACTCGCGGTGGAAGCATAGATAAGGAATGTATTTCCCGGCGGCGAGGGCGGCCTGCAGGATGGTCTGGCCGGGCTCGAACGGGACGTCGTGCCCGTCGAGCTGGAACGTGCCACGGGACTCGGTTCTTTCGGTCACGGTCCCTCCTCCTCGAGGTGAGCGCCCGCGTCGTCGCGTGCGGTGGCCTCGCGGGCGGGGGCGAGGGCCGCGTCGAGGTCGAACGTGGGCACGTCGAGCGAAGACAGCCGGCGGTCGAACGCCGGTCGGAACTTGGCGAGGCCGTCGAGCACGGCGTTGCCGGCGGTGTGCCCGAGCCCGCAGTGACTGGTGGCCTTGAGCAGGCGCGACACCTGCACGAGCTCGTCGACGTCGCGGCGGGAGCCCTTGCCGCGCACGACGCGGCCGAGGATCTGGTGCTGCACCGTGGTGCCGACGCGGCACGGGGTGCAGAACCCGCAGCTCTCGTGGGCGAAGAAGTGGGCGAAGTTGTCGAGCACGGCGAGCACGTCGCGGGTGTCGTCGAACACCATGAACGCGCCCGCGCTCGGCACGTCCTCGAAGGCGACGCGGCGGTCGAGCTCGCTCGAGGAGACGAGCACGCCCGACGGCCCACCGACCATGACGGCCTGGGTGCGCGTGGCGCCGGCCGCCGCGAGGATGGCGCGGATCGAGGTGCCGAACGGGAACTCGTAGATGCCCGGGCGCGCCACGTCGCCCGACACGGAGTGGATCTTGGTGCCCGCCGACTTGGGCGTGCCGACGGCGCGGAACCACTCGGCGCCACGCGCGGCGATCAGCGCCGCCGCGGCCAGGGTCTCCACGTTGTTCACGACGGTGGGCTCTTGCCGGTAGCCGTGGGTGACCGGGTAGGGCGGGCGGTTGCGCGGGATGCCGCGCTTGCCCTCGAGCGACTCGAGCAGGGCGGACTCCTCGCCGCACACGTAGGCGCCGGCCCCGAGGTGGATCTCGACGTCGAAGTCGAACCCGGGCACGCCGCGGATGGCCGTGCCGAGGAGGCCGGCACGCCGCCGCTCCTCGAGCAGCGCCTCGAGCGCGGGCAGGAGGAACAGGTACTCGCCGCGCAGGTAGATCAGGCCCTTCTGCGCGCCGATCGCGAACCCCGCGACGGTCATGCCCTCGACGACCAGCGGCGCCCACGCACGGAGGAGCTCGCGATCCTTGAACGTGCCCGGCTCGCCCTCGTCGGCGTTGCACACGACGTAGCGCTGCGCGCCGGGGGCGGCGGCGCACGCCTTCCACTTGGCGCCGGTGGAGAAGCCCGCACCCCCGCGGCCGCGCAGCAGCGAGGCCTCGATCTCCGCGACGGTGGCGGAGGGACCGCGGGCGATGGCGGCGTCGATGCCGGCGCCGGGCGCGAGCTCGGTGCCGAGGAGGAGATCCTTGCGCTCGACGTGGTGGTCGATGGTGAACAGGTTGTCGGGCCACTGCTCGACGGGCGAGCCGGCGCGGATGAGCGAGGTGATGGCGCCGATGCGCGCCGGGGTGAGCCGCGCGATGGCGTGGCCGTTCACCAGCAGCGCCGGTCCCTGGTCGCAGAGGCCGGTGCACGAGGTGCGGGCGACGCTGACGAGCCCGTCGCGGCTCACCTCGCCGAGCTCGATGCGGAACGAGTCGAGCATGCGCTTCTGCAGCTCGTGGCTGCCCGCCATCACGTCGGTGACGTTGTCGCTGAACAGCACGCGAAAGCGGCCGCGCGGCGTGGTGGCGAAGAAGGCGTAGAAGCCGGCGACGCCCTCGACGTGGGCGCGCGGCAGGTGGAGCAAACGCGCGAGCTCGGTGATGGTGGGCGGCGAGATCCACCCCTCGACCGCCATCACCTCGCGGAGGATCTGCACCAATCTCGTGCCGTCTCCTCCGTGACGACCGACGAGCGCTGGGAGGTCGTGGTTCACGTGGCAACAGTAGGCACCGCGCGCGAGGGCCACAACGGCGCCATCGCACGAAGTGCCACGATTCTCACCGACCTCCTCGGGCGATCTGGCTCGAATGAGCACGCCGGACCAAGAGGTCGAGGCCGCCTATTGCTCGTCGTCGAGCTCGGGGTGCTTGACGACGGCGAGCCGGGCCTTCGGCGCGTCCTTGCGAGCGAGCGCGAGCTCCTGCGCGGTCGCCGCGCGCACGGCGCGCACGACGACGTCGAAGGTGAGGGGCTCGCCGGCGAGCGGGTGGTTCCCGTCGACGAGGACCGCGTCGTCGGTGACCTCGATCACGCGGAGGGTGAGGTCGCGCCCCTGGTCGTCGGTCGCTGCGAGCTCGTCCTCGGCAGCCACGTCGGGGGGGAACTCGTCGCGGTCGAACCACTGCTCGAGCCCCTCGTCGCGCGGGCCGTAGGCGTCCTCGGGAGCCACCTCGAACGCGCGCGTCTCGCCCGCGGCCATGCCGACGAGGCCGCGCTCGAGGCCGGGCACGAGCGCGCCGTAGCCGAACACGAAGCCGAGGGGCCTGCCGCCGGTCGGGGTCTCGGCCGCGGCGCTCGCGTCCTCGTTGCCCTCGGGGTCCGGCGGCTCGGTGGTCTCGATGACCTCGCCCTCGTCGTCGTAGAGGACATAGTCGAGGACCACCCAGCAGTCCTTGGCGATGCGCATGCTCATGGCTTGGAGGAGGAAGGAGCCGGCGAGGCCTTGGACTTGGCCTCGAGCTCCTTGATCACGTTGGGCAAGAGGTTGCCGTCCTTCAGACACGGGAAACAATCCTGCTTCTTGCCGACGCCGCAGGCCGGCTTCTGCCACTCCAGCAGGATGGGCAGGGCCTCGGCGCCGAGCTCGGCGCGGTGCTTCTCGAGCAGCGCCTTGCGCTCCTTGCACCCCCAGGGCGCGGTCTTGAGCTCGACCGCGGCGTGGATGGAAGCCGGCAGGCCCTTGGCGGTCTTCGGGTCGCGGAGGGCGCGCATGGCCCGGAGGCGCGCCGCGTTGGTGCCGCGATCGCTCCAGGCGAGGTCGTAGAGGAACTTGGCGCCGTCGGCGCCCATCGGCCCGACGAGCACCGCCACCGCCTCGTCGCTCGCGGGGTTCACCGCGAGGGCCTCCTCGAACAGCGGGCCGAGCAAGGGATCCTTGGTCTGCGTGGCGTCGAGCTCGAGGAGCTTGCGGATGGTCTTCATCGCGTCCTCGTGCCGCTTGGCCTTGCTCTGCCCCTGGGCGAGCGCACGCAGGAGCGCCGGGTCCTTGGGGTTCTTGTCGACGAGCTGCATCAGGTCGGCGAGGCCGCCCTCGATCTCGCCGGAGGCCACGCGACCGAGCGCCGTGAGGGCCGCGGCCTTGCTGTCGACGGGCGCGGCCGGCGCGGAGGACGAGGCGGCGCCGGCCGAAGAGCTCACGCTCCCGACCGGGTTCGCGCCCTCGGCGCCGCGGTGCTTGACCCAGGAGAAGGCGAGGACGCCGGCCACCACCAGCGCCGCGGTCGCGAACAGCCACGGGCCGATGGTGCTGCGGCGGCGGCTCTCGGGGGCCGGGACGGTGGCCTCCTTGCTGGCGATGGTGGTCGCCTCCTGGTCGGTGCGCTCGCCGGTGTGGACGCGGATGCGCCGGTCGGAGGTGCGCTCGAGGCCCACCATCGGCGTGTCGAGCGGGACCTCGATGATCTTGGCGCCGCCCGCGTGGACCGAGGGGCTGCGCGTCGCCGGGACGGGCGCGTCGAACCCGAGCTTGAGGAGCGCCTCGGCCGCGTCGTTCGCGGTCTGGTAGCGCTCGTTCTTGTCCTTGGCGAGCATCATCGTGACGACCTGCTCGAGCTCGTGGGTGACCCACTGGCCCTTGGGCGCCCGCTCGCGCACGCTCGGGATCGGGTCGCGCACGTGCGAGCCGAGGAGCGCCACCTTGTCCTTGTTGTCGTAGGGCCGCTTGCCGACGAGCATCTCGAACAGGAGGACGCCGACCGCGTAGATGTCGGCCCGGCCGTCGACCACCGCGCCGAGCGCCTGCTCGGGGGCCATGTACTCGGGGGTGCCGTAGACCGTGCCGGCCTGGGTGAGCGGGCGGGTGTCGTTGGTGCGCGACTCGGGCGAGCCGAGCTCGGACACCGGCACCCGCGCGATGCCGAAATCGAGCACCTTCACGAACTCGGTGTCGCCGTCCTTCTCGAAGACCAGGATGTTCTCGGGCTTGAGGTCGCGGTGGACGATCCCGAGCTCGTGGGCGCGCTGCAGCGCCCCGAGCATCTGCAGGGTGATGTGCACCGCGGTGGCGGGCGAGAGCGGCCCCTTGCCGAGCAGCGTGCGCAGGTCGGTGCCCTCGACGTACTCGAGCACCAGGTAGAACGAGCCGTCGGGCAGCTTGCCGAAGTCGTGCGCCTGCGCGACGTTGGGGTGGTCGATGTTGGCGGCGGCCATCGCCTCGCGCTCGAAGCGGGCGACGATCTCCTGGTGCGTGCACAGGTCGGAGTGCAGCACCTTGATCGCGAAGCGCTTGCGCATGTGCAAGTGCTCCGCGCGGTAGACCGAGCCCATGCCGCCCTCGCCGAGCCGCGCGTCCACGCGGTAACGATCGGCGATGAGCTCGCCGATCATCGGGTCGGGCTTGGGGCCCGCCCCCTGCGAGGGCTTCTCTGCCAAGTTCACACCTTGGGCGCGGCGAGGTGACCCTCGAGCGCGGAGGCCGCCACGACGAGCGGGCTCGCGAGGTAGACCTGGCCCGGCCCGCTGCGGCCCGGGAAGTTGCGGTTGATGGCGCTGACGGTGACCTGGTCGGGGCGGTCGGAGACGCCGGGGCCGGCCTTGATGCACGCGCCGCAGGAGGGATCGACCAGGTGGGCGCCGGCCTGCTCGAACACCTGCAGGTAGCCACGCTCCTCGGCGTACTTGCGGATGCGCTGCGACCCGAACTGGATGTAGAGCTGCACGCCCTCCTTCACCTTGCGGCCGTCCTTCACGGCGCGCGCGAGGACGGCGGCGTACATGTCCATGTCGGCCTTCTTGCCGCCCGTGCACGACCCGCCGTAGGCGATGGTGACCGCGGGGGCCTCGCCCTTCTGGAGGAGCTCGCGGAGCGCAATGCCGTTGCGGGGATCGCCCGGCGTCGCGACCATCGGCTCGATGGTCGAGAGGTCGATGTCGAACGTGGCGAAGTACTGCGCGTCGGGGTCGCCCTCGACGATGCGGGCCCGGACGGCGGCCTTGTCGAGGCCGCGCATCTCGTGGAGGTAGTCGACGACGACCTCGTCGGCCGCGACGACCCCGGTGAACCCGCCGGCCTCGACGGCCATGTTGGTGAGCGTGGCGCGCTCGTCGAGGGTCATGGCGGTGACGCCCTCGCCCTGGAACTCGAGCACCTTGCCGATGCCGTCGCCGCCGCGGAAGAACGGCTGCGCGAGGATGTGCAGCATCACGTCCTTGGCGCAGACGCCGGGCTGCATGCGCCCCGTGAGACGGAAGCGCACGGTCTCGGGGACCTTGACCCGCACGTCGCGGGTGAACCACGCGTTGGCCATGTCGGTCGACCCGACGCCGAACGCGAACGCGCCGAGCGCGCCGCCCATGCAGGTGTGGCTGTCGGTCCCGGCGATGACGTCGCCCGGCATGCCGAGCTCCTCGATGACCATGTTGTGGCAGATGGCCTCGCTGCCCACGAGCTTGCCGTCGCGGTGCACCTCGCCGTAGAGCTTGAGGCCCATCTCGGTGGCGAAGTCCTGCTGCACGACGGCGAGCTTCTTGGCCTGCTCGTCGAGCCCCATCTCGCGGTGGGCGCGCGGCATGATGAGGTCGAGGAACGTGAGGTGGTCGCGGAAGGCGAACACCGAGGCCGGATCCTGCACCCGGGTGCCCTTGTCGAAGCCGGCGGCGAACAGCGCCGCGGCCATCGGCGTGACGTACTCGTGGGAGAAGCGCACGTCGGCGCGCACGAAGGTGGCGTCGCCGGGGGCGACGGCGGTCACGCCGAGCTGGCCGGTCTTGGCGTCGACCACGGCGTGGCGCGCGAGGATCTTCTCGACCAGGGTCATCGGCCGCGCGGCGGTGGTGATGGCGGGGGGCGACACCTCGCCGGCCATCCGGCGCTTGTTGTAGGCGAACAGCCCGCCGCACTCGACGATGGCGGCGCTGATCGGGTCGAGCCCCTTGGTGAACTCGGAGAGCGGGATGGACTCGCCGCGCTTGATGCGGTCGAGGATGCCGAAGTCGGTGGTGGTGAGGAGGCCGATGTTCTGGGCGTTCTGGCCGTAGATCTTCTCGATGCTCCGGGCGACGACCAGCTTCACGCCGGCGGCGAGCTCGGCGAACGGCGCGGTCTCGCGGGAGCTGCCGCACCCCTTGGAGGCGCCGCTCACCACGACCTGGAACTTGCCGTCCTTGAGCCCGTCCCGCGGGAACACGTTGCCGCGCAGGCCGACGAACGCGTACCGGGCGAGGGTCTCGTCGTAGTAGTAACAGACCCACCCCGGCGTGATCTCGTCGGTGGAGATGTTGGAGACGAGGGGCGCAGCGCCGTCCCACGCGAGATCCTGCCCGCCCAGCTGCTGCCGGAGGAGCTCGGGATCTTCGGTGAGGTAGAGGACGCGGCCGTCGATCCGGAGGGAAGATTCAGGGTGCATCGAGGGTTCCGAGAATGGTCGAGCACGATAGGCGGCGGACGGTCCGGGCCGCAACGGCCCCGCGCTGTCATCGAGGGCACCTTGCGCGGAGGCGCGAAGTTCGCTAGCGTTCGCCCCCCTTTTCCGAAACCGCGAGGAGACTGTACGTAATGGCCAACCGCGCCATCTGGAATGTTCGCCGCCGCCACGAGTGGCTGGCCACCCCGCAGAAGCCGAAGAAGATGAAGCGCTCCGGGCGCCTTCGTATCGGTCTTCAGGATGCCATGGATCGCAAGGCCGGCGCCGAGCCTGCCCAGCCCGCTTCCTGAGCTCGCTCCTCCAACCCCCAGGCCGCGACGTCCTCGTGACGGGTGCGGCCTGTGGTGCTTAAGTGCGCTCGGTCTTCGTGGCTCGCGACGGTGGCGGAACTGGCATACGCACAGGGTTTAGGTTCCTGCGCCGCAAGGCTTGAGGGTTCGAGTCCCTCCCGTCGCACCGCTGGCTACGATTCGTGGATACGAGGTGTACCCTCGCGGCATGTCGACCGCCGCCGCGTTCCTGGCCCTCGTGGCCGACGTCCGGGCGCGCCTCGAGGCTCACCCCGAGACCTTCAGCCTCCAGCACCTCTCGGGCACGCGCGCGACCGCGGCCGATCTCGCCGCTGTCGAGGCGCGGCTCGGCGTGTCGCTCCCGCCGATGCTGCGGGCCCTCCACCTCGAGGTCGGTGCGCCGTTCGGCTTCTACTGGCAGGTCCGCGAGGGGGGGAAGCTCGACGCGGACGACTCACCCAGCGGCCAGCTCGAGATCGTCGCGACCGACCAGCTCGCTCTGCATCCGCCGCGCGTGTTGCGCTTCACCAACGACGGCTACGGCAACGGCTTCGCGCTCGACTACCGCAAGAAGGGCGCGCCCAAGCTCGTCTTCTTCGACCACGACGAGGAGAAGCTCACGCCACGCAAGGAGAAGACCCTCGAGGCGCTCTTCGCGGCGTGGGCCGAGGTGCTGTTCGTCAACACCGAGACCGAGCCGCTCGACGTCGACCCGGTCCTCGAGCTCGTGTGGCCGGAGAAGGCGCAGCCGTGGCCCGAGAGGAAGCCAGCGCCTGCGGGGTTCGTCACCCTGCCGTTCCCGGCCGAGCGCTGCATCGGTGGCGTGGACTTCGACGGCGATCGCCTCTTCGTCTCCACCTACGAGGGCGAGGTGCTGGTCTTCGATCTCGCGAGCCACGCGCTCCTCTCGACGCAGGCCGGCCTGCCGGCCTTGCGCACGATGGCGCGGCTGCCGGATGGCCGGCTCCTCGTGTCGAGCGAGGCCTTCGGGGTGTTCGTCCTCCCGGTCGACGGCGCGTTCTCCGCGCGCCTGCCGTGGCTGGCGCAAGGGGCCGCCGCGCTGCGAGTGCTGGGCGACGAGGTGCTCGTGGTCGGCGACGCGCGCGGATGGCTCGTCGACTTCGCCGGCCGGGTGCGGTGCGAGTTCGCCGTCCCCAAGAACGTGATCGGGGTCGTCGCGTTCTCCGAGGGGCTCGTGCTCGCCGGCGACGACGAGATCGCGTGTGTCGACCGCTCCACGGGCGCGCGACGCTGGGCCGACGCCACTCCGACGACCGGAGGCCTGTTCGTGCGGGGCGACGAGGTCTCCCTGGTTCTGGTGGGCGGTGGCCTCGTGACCTGGAGCGGCGACGGGAAGCGGATTGGAAAGAGCCCCCACAAACCCAAGGCGCACTTCTCCGTCGTGCAGACCGCGGACCGCATCGTCGCGGCGCGTCTCGGGACCCTCGAGGTGCTGGATCACACGGGAAGATCCCTGTCGCAGCGCGCGTTCGCGACGGAGGCCGACGCGGTGCGCGTCCACCTCCACCCCGATGGCCACCGGCTGCTCGTGCGCACCGACGACGCGCTGCACGTCACCGACGTCGATCGCTTGTAACTACCCGAGCACCTTCGCGGCGCGCTCGAGCCAGCGATGCAGGGAGGCCGCGTCCTTCGGGGCCTTCTCGAGCCCGTGCTCGTCGACGAGTCGCTCCATCGCAGGCCCGTCCTTGGGTGCGACGTCGTGCTCACGGAGCTCGCGGTCCACTGCGGCGTCACCGAGCTCCTCGGTCTGGTGTCGGCCGGTCAGGGCCAGCACCCACGACTCGAGCCGTTCCACCGCGACCGCGCCGACGACTGGGGGAGCGTTCTCGATGACCTGGTTGATGACTGAGGTGTCGCGCAGGAGGGTCTCGATCTCTCTTTCGCGGTCGGTGTCGTTGTCGCGGTCCCGGACAAGAACGACCGCGTCGAAGCCGTGTTCCTTCGCTCGCAGCGTGAGCCGTAGGATCGTCTGCTGTTCCCGGGCGCGGTGCGCCGCGGCGCCGATCTTCTTGCCGACGTACTTGGCGACGTCCTTCCAACGGACGCCGTCCGCTACCTCCCACCCGTTCGGGAAACGCTTCCGCAGCAGGGCGACGACGACCCCCTGGGATCCTAAGGTCTCGCGATACGGCGGCGTGTGCGCCCAGCGCCCGATGTCGTTGCTTCCTTCGCCCGCGACCAGTACCCGCAGCATCACGACACCTTGGTGGGTGCCTGCAGGAGATCGTGCTCGTCGCGTCCATCGGCGTGGCTGAGCCAGAGCTCGCCGTTCGCGTAGATCTTCGACCGCTCCGCGTAGTTGTACGTCTCGCTGAGCAGGCGGGCGTGCGTGCCACCTTCGTCACGGGTGATGACTGACACCTCATTCGCTTCGAGCTCGTTGATCACAAGCGGGCTGTGCGTGGCCAGCAGGACCTGTGTGGTCTTGGACACCTCGCGGAGGATGCGCACCACGTCCGCGACGCGTGCCGGATGCAGGCCGTTCTCGGGCTCCTCGACGAGGAGCAGCGAGGTCGGCGCCAGGTACGGCTGCGCGGCGTAGCCGAGGTAGTAGAGGAGCCCCTCACTCATCGCCTCAGCGGGCACCACAGTGCCGTCCTTGAGCTCTATCTGCAGCGTCTTCGCGACCGCGCCGCTAGGCACGGTCACGTTCACCCAGCCGAGCTTGGCGACCGACTCGAAGTGCCTGAGGAACTCGCTGCGGAGCGCGATGAAGCCATCGAGGTCGCGGCTCACCAGGGCATCGTAGACGGAGCCGAGACCGTAGCCGCGTTCGTCGAGATCGACACGCTCGCTGTTGGGAATGAGGCCCGTCGCGACGCGCATGGCGTCCGGGTCCAGGCGAACGAGACGGGCGGGACCGATGCGGCCAGCCATCGTGACGGTCGTTGGCTCGTCGGGGCTAGCAAGCAGCCCTCGGGTGGTCCAGCTGGCGCGCTTGGCCCGATTGACCAGGCGACCTCCATTGAGAACACGCTCTTCGATGGGCAGGATCGCCACCGCATATCCGAGGCCGTCCGAGTAGGTTCCCTCGATACGGGTCTCGGTATCCATGCGCGGGTGGAAAGGTCGCCACTGACCGTCCGAGCGCTCGAACGTGCCGCCGCCGAACTGCATCAGCGTGCGCAGGGCGCGGAGGATCGTGCTCTTCCCGCTGTCGTTCGGGCCGATCAGGGCGTGCAGCGGTGTGAGCGAGAGCTGCAGGTTCTTGATGCACCCGTAGTTCTCGATCTCCAGCTGCGTGAGAGGCGGCGTCATCGCCCCCGACTCTACCCGCCGCCTCTGCACCTGGCCACCGGCTACGGCTGCGACAGCTCCACCACGCAGTCGTCGCCGACCATCAGGCTGAGCGCCCCGTGCTTGGCCGGGCCCGGCCGCACGAGCACGCGCTTGCCGAGCAGCGAGTCCTCGAGGCGCGGGATGTCCGTGATGCTGCTCTCGGCCATCAGCACCGAGTGCTCCACGGTGGACCGGATCACGCGCACGCCGTCGCCGATCGCCGTGAAGGGGCCGATCTTCGAGTCCACGATCTCGACGCCCTCGCCGACGATCGTGGGCCCGCGGATCACCGAGCGCACGATGCGCGCACCCTTCCCGATGCGCACGCGGCCTGAGATCTTGCTCTCGCCGTCCACGTGGCCCTCCATGCCCGACACCAGCCAGTCGTCGAGCACCGTGTCGTTGGCGAGGAGCATGTCGTCCTTCTTGCCGGTGTCGAGCCACCACGAGGTGAGGCGGGTGAACTTCACCGTGCCGCCGAGCTCGATGACCTTGCTGATGGCGTCGGTGATCTCGAGCTCGCCGCGGGGCGAGGGCTTGATCTGGGCGATGGCGTCGAAGATCGACGGGCGGAACAGGTAGATCCCGACGAGGGCCAGGTTCGACTTGGGCTCGCGCGGCTTCTCGACGAGGCCGACCACGTTGCCGGCCGCGTCCACCTCGGCCACGCCGAACGACGAGGGGTTCGGCACCTCCTTGAGCATCACGGAGGCGGCGAGGGACGGGTCGGCCTTGAACGTCTCCACCGGCTCGCGGATCTTCATGCCGATGAGGTTGTCGCCGAGGTACATCACGAAGTCGCTGCCCTCGAGGAACGGCTTGGCGGTGGCCACCGCGTGGGCGAGTCCCGCCGGGCGGTCCTGCAGGATGTAGTGCAGCTGGGCGCCGAACGCGCTGCCGTCGCCGAGCGCGCGCTTGATCTCGCCGCCGGTCTCCGGGGAGATGATGACCGCGATCTCGGTGACCCCGGCGTTCACCAGGTTGTCGATGACGTAGAAGAGCACGGGCCGGTTGGCCACCGGGACGAGCTGCTTGGCGCCGGTGTACGTGAGCGGGCGGAGGCGCGTGCCGGAGCCGCCGGCGAGGACCAGGCCCTTCACGGCTTCACCTCGAGGCCGAGGCGCTCGCGCCGGTACCCGCCGCTGGCGATGCGTTCGCACCACGGTCTGTTCTCGAGGTACCACTCGATGGTGCGGCGGATGCCGGCCGCGAAGTCCACCGCGGGCGAGAACCCGAGCTCCGCGGCGATCTTACTCGGGTCGATGGCGTAGCGCCGGTCGTGGCCGGGCCGGTCCTTCACGTAGGTGATCAGCCGCTCGCGGGGGCCCTTCGGGTCGGGGCGCAGCTCGTCGAGCACCTTGCAGACGTGGCGGACGATGTCGATGTTCGTCCACTCGTTGCGGCCGCCGATCACGTAGGTCTCGCCCGGCTGCCCGCGCTCGGCGACCAGCGCGAGCGCCGCGCAGTGATCCTCCACGTAGAGCCAGTCGCGGATGTTGAGGCCGTCGCCGTAGACGGGCAGGGGCTTGCCCTCGAGCGCGTTGAGGATCATCAGCGGGATGAGCTTCTCGGGGAACTGCCGCGGGCCGTAGTTGTTCGAGCAGTTGGTCACGAGCGTGGGGACGCCGAAGGTGTGCTGGTAGGCCCGCGCGAGGTGGTCGGCCGCGGCCTTGGTGGCCGAGTACGGCGACGAGGGCTGGTAGGCGGTGCGCTCGGTGAAGAACCCCGCCTCGCCGAGCGACCCGAACACCTCGTCGGTCGACACGTGCACGAACCGGAAGGTCTCCGGGCCACCGTCCTTGAGGAAGCAGCGCGCCCCCTCGAGCAGCTCGAACGTGCCCCGCACGTTGGTCTCGACGAACGCGCGCGGGCCGTCGATCGAGCGATCGACGTGCGACTCGGCGGCGAGGTTGAACACCACGTCGGGGCGCTCCTCGGCGTACAGCTTGCGCACCAGGGCGGCGTCGCAGATGTCGCCCTGGACGAAGCGGAACCGCCCCTCGGGGAGCCCCTCGAGGTTGTCGAGGTTGCCGGCGTAGGTGAGGCTGTCGAGCACGACGACCCGGGCCTCGGCGCGGGCCAGCAGCGTGCGCACGAGGTTGCTGCCGATGAAGCCGGCGCCGCCCGTGACGAGATGGGTCACCCTGGGTTGCATCGGCCGCTTCTTAGCTCTGCCGGAGCCTCGGGGCGACCGGGAAAACCGCCGCAGCCGGCCCGTCATGCTATGGCGCGCTCGCCAGACCCCCCATGAGCCCCGCGCCGTCGATCGAGGTCCAGGACCTCCGCAAGGTCTACCGCCTCTATCCAGGCCCCCGCGAGCGCCTGCTCGAGGCGGTGCACCCGTTCGGCAAGCTCTATCACCAGGATTTCGCGGCCCTCGACGGGGTGTCGTTCACCATCGCCCCGGGCGAGACCGTCGCCTTCATCGGGAAGAACGGCTCCGGCAAGTCCACGCTCCTGAAGGCCATCACCGGCATCATCACCCCGACCGCCGGCGCGGTGGCGGTCCGTGGCCGCATCTCGGCGCTGCTCGAGCTCGGGACCGGCTTCAACCCGGAGCTCGACGGGGTGGAGAACATCTTCTTCACCGGCGCCATCATGGGCATCTCCCGCAAGGAGATGGCGGCCAAGGTGGACGACATCCTCGCCTTCGCGGACATCGGCGAGTACATCCACCAGCCGGTCAAGCGGTACTCGAGCGGCATGTTCGTGCGCCTCGCGTTCGCGGTCGCGGTGCACGTGGACCCGGAGATCCTCATCATCGACGAGGCCCTCTCGGTGGGAGACATGCGCTTCCAGCAGAAGTGCTACCGCCGGATCCGCGACTTCAAGGACGCCGGAGTCACCATCCTGTTCGTCTCGCACGACATGGGCGCGGTCCTCAGCTTCTGCGATCGCGCGCTGTGGCTGAAGGACGGCAAGATCGAGGACGACGACGTCCCCGCCAAGGTGGTGCGCGCGTACACCGCCTACATGAACTACGACACCGCGACCGCGGACGAGGTCGTGGCACAGAAGGCGCTGCCGCCGGCGGGCTCCGAGTGGCAGGACGTGGCGGGATGCGCGTCGTTCGGGGACGGCGGCGCCGAGATCACCCGCGTCTCGCTCACCGGCGAGGACGAGCGGGTGCGGGCCGAGGTGCTCTCGGGGGGCGAGCGGGTCGTGTTCCGCATGGAGACCGTGTTCAAGCGGGACATGGAGGTGCCGCTCTACGGCCTCCTGCTCAAGGACAGCTACGGCAACCAGATCCTGAGCATCAACACGGCGGTCTACGAGTTCCCCACCGTGCCGCGCAAGGCCGGCGAGCGGGTGGTCTTCCGGTTCGCCTTCGCGATGCCGATGCTGCGCAACGGCGAGTACACGATGTCGGCCGCGATCGCGGAGGGCACGCAGGACGCCCACGTCGAGCACCACTGGGTGCACGACGCGCTGCTGCTCCAGATCGCCAACGGCAGCCTCAAGCACAAGCTCGGGTGCTGGTTCGTGGTCGAACAGGCCGACCTCTCCGAGCACACCTGAACGTCGCGTCAGAGCACGTCGGCGAGGTGCGGGCGCAGGCGGCGGAACAGGAGCGCGCGGAGAGCGTGCGCGCCCACGACGAAGCCCCAGAAGTAGGCCGTGAGGTAGGGGTGGGCCCAGGGCGGGCGGCCGAACAGCAGGGCGTCGCGCAGGCCGTCGACGACGTAGAACACCGGGTTGAGCTGCAGGAGGAAGCGGAACCGGTCGGGCGCATTGGCGATCGGCCACACCACCGGCGTGAGCCAGAAGCCGAACTGCAGGCCGACCGCGACGATCTGCCCGAGATCGCGGAAGAACGGGGTCAGCGCCGCGGCGATCCAGCCGAGGCCGGCGACCAGCGCGAACATCGCGAGGAAGTAGTAGGGCAGGAACAGCCAGGTCACGCGCGGCGAGAAGCCCGAGACCAGGAGCGCCACGAGCACCACGCACCAGACCACCACGTGGATGAACGACGACGAGACGACCTTGATCCAGGGGACGATCGACACGTCGAACATCACCTTCTTGACCAGGAAGCTGTACTCGAGGAACGACGGCGTGGTCGTGGCGAGGGCCTCGACGAAGTAGAACCAGGGCGCGATGCCGACGATCAGCCACAGCACGAACGGCACCTTCTCGGGCGGCGCGCTGCGGAACCCCACCTGGTAGACGAACAGGTAGAGCAGGATGGTGAGCACGGGCTGGGCGAACGCCCACACGGCGCCGAGCAGCGAGCCCGTGTAGCGGACCCGGAAGTCGTTCCACGCGAGCTCGGTGACGAGGGCGCGGGGGCGCGCGCCCGGGCGCGCGAGGCCGGTGGGGATCAGGTCGGCCATGGCGCCCCGGCGATCAGCGGCCCGCAGCTCCGGTGGCCGCGGCGAGCGCGTCGAGATACTGCATCCCGAACCGCTCGTCGGGCTCGAGATAGGCGGACTCCGACCACTCGTTCCACGCGTTGATGAACACGAAGCGCTCGTTTTCCGGGCCCTTCTGCACCTTGTCGAGGAGGCGCTTCATGTAGCGGCCGAACTTCTCCGGCGAGGCGCCCTCGTAGATCGTGGCGCGGTTGCGGTAGCGCGCGGTGTTGTCCCAGTCGACGAACGCCCCCTGGAACGTGGGCAGGTGCCGGCTCGTGCGGAAGCGCAGGATCTCGGACCACACCGCGTCGTAGTCGAGCAGGGTGGGGCGGGCCAAGGCGCGGTGGGCGAGCTCGCGCCGCTGCTTGCCAGGGACGAGGCTGGCCGCACGGTCGGCGAGCGGGTTCCACCACTCCGTCGGCGCCGGCCGCCCCGGGATCTGTCCGGCGCGGGTGGCGGCGAACGGCTGGAACAGCATCGTCGCGTCGAAGTGGCGCAGGGTCTCCCAGGGGGGGAAGTCGTACTGCACGACGTTGGCGAAGTAGAGGCCGGGCAGGCCGTACTCGCGGGTGGCGCGGGTCTGGAAGTAGTCGAACATCCACTCGATCTGCGGGATCTTGAGGGCCCGGTAGATCAGGAACACGGGCTTGCCGTCGACGCGGAGCGCGCGCTCGTCGAGCCAGTACTTGATCAGGCAGTCGAAGTGGCGACCCCAGCTCTCCACGGTGGGCGGGTGGGTCTGCGCGATGAGGATGTGGTGGTCCATGCCGTCCCACCGCCGGGACCACGTCTCGTTCGCCCAGGTGAGGCAGAACTGGATGTCGATGTCCTTGTTGGCGAGGAGGATGTCGGTGGGCCGCTGCAGGAGCTGCTTGCCGTCGAACCAGTAGTGGTAGTGGCAGAACGCGTCGACGCCGTGGGCGCGCGCGAGCTCGGCCTGCCAGCGCACGACCTTCTCGGTCGCCTGATCGTAGTAGTTGCGACCCTGCGGCACCCGCGGCGCGTAGTGGCCCGGGTACTGCGGGGTGCCGCGCTTGACGTTGTCCCAGTCGGTGAAGCCCTGCCCCCACCACTCGTCGTTCTCGGCGATGCGGTGGAGCTGCGGGAAGTACTGGGCGACGACGCGGACCTTCGACGAGGCGGCGCGTGTTTCGTTCGAGTCGTTCGACATGGGCGGTTTCGCGGCCCCTCGTAGCCGTTCTCGGCGACGGGCGCGAGTGGCACCCGCCCAGGTCCGCGGCTAAGGAAGAGGGGATGGCGGCAGCATCTTCCCCGACCAACGACCCTCCCGCGGAGGAGCGGCACCTCTACGACTACCCGGTCGATCCCACGAGCGACACCGCACCCGCACGCGTGTGTCGCATGGTCGGCAGCGGCAAGCGCGTGCTCGAGATCGGCGCCGGCCCCGGGTCGATCACGCGCGTCCTCACCCAGCAAGGCAACGAGGTCACCGCCCTCGAGGTCGACGAGACGGCCATCCCGTTCCTGCGGCGTCACTGCAAGCGGGTGGTGTCGGCCGATCTCAACCAGCCGGAGTGGCCGGCCATCTTCGAGGGCGAGCGGTTCGACGCGGTGATCGCGGCCGACGTGCTCGAGCACCTGACCGACCCGTGGGCCACGCTCGCCCGCATGAAGACCCTGGTCGCCGACGGCGGTGCGCTGATCGTGTCGGTGCCCCACGCCTCGCACGCGTGCATCCTCGCCTGCCTGCTGCACGAGGACGTCGAGTACCGCGACTGGGGGCTCCTCGATCGCACCCACATCCGGTTCTTCGGCCTCAAGAACCTGGCCGCGATGTTCGGCAAGGCGGGGCTCCGGCTCGTGCGCGGCGAGTTCGTGGTGCGCGCGCCCGAGGCCACCGAGTTCAAGGACAAGTGGGAGGCGCTGCCCGAGGAGGCGCGGCGCTTCCTCGGCAAGCAGCCCTTCGCGCAGGTCTACCAGGTGGTGGTGATGGCGGCGCTCGAGGGGGATCGTCGGCCGTCGATCGATCTGCTCGCGCTCGACCCCCACGCCTTCGGACAGGTGCGCGGCGACGAGTCGCTCCGCGCCAAGCTCGCCGCCAAGGTCCCGGCCGTCGGGATCGACGCGGTCCGCGGGCTCAAGGACCGCCTGCGCCGCCGCTGAGCACGCGCGCGGTGGTGAGGGGGTGGCGCAGCATCCACCGCCAGCCGTACCGCGGGTGCTCGAGGACGAGCCGCGCGTGCAGCTCCTCGCGTCGGCGATCGCTGAGCCGGTTGCGGCTGACGCCGTGGAACCGGTAGTGGAGGAGCGGCGCCGGCACGAACTTGCCCGAGAATCCCCGGACGAACAGGCGGGCCCAGAGCTCGTGGTCCTCGTGGGCCGGCCAGCTCGGGTCGAACCCGCCGACGGCCTCGAACGCGCGCCGCCGCAGCAGCGTGGTGACCGGCACGAAGTTGCCCTCGAACAGCGCGGGCCCGTCGAACGGGCGGGAGGCGAAGAGGTCGGTCTTCTCGCCGAACGCCTGCATCTGGGTGTACGCGTAGCCGACCTCGGGGCCCTCGGTGCACAGGGCCTCCCAGCAGCGCTCGACGAAGGTCGGGGCGAGGCGATCGTCGGCGTCGAGGAACACGATCAGCGGCCCGGTGGCGGCGGCCGCGCCACGGTTGCGGGCCCGCGCGACGCCGGAGTTCGCCTGCTCGATCACGCGAACCGGATAGCGGCGCGCCACCTCGACGCTGTCGTCGTGCGAGCCGTCGTCCACCACGATGACCTCGATCGCGGGGTGGGTCTGGTCGAGCGCCGACTGGATCGCCTCGCCGAGGAAGCGGCCGTAGTCGTGGCTGGCGACGACGATCGAGACGAGGGGTGCGCTCATCGGGCGAGGATCAGGTATTGCACGGTGCAGAGGTCGGCGACGACCGCGCGGGGGGTGCGGCGCGAGGTGGGGGATGCGCCCCGCGCCACCGCGGCGAACGCCCCGCGGAGCTTCCGTGGAGGCTCGATCACGCGCTCCATCCGCTCCACGCGAAAGCCGGCCTGCTCGACGAGCTCGCGCGCCGTGGCGGCGGTGAAGAAGCGCAGGTGGGTGCGGTCGAGGACCCCGGCGTCCTGGTAGTCGAAGCGGCCGCGGGCGAGGTCGGCGACCACCGAGTGGTGGAGCACGTTGGGGATGCTGACGACCAGCGCCCCTCCGGGCGCGAGGAGCGTGCGCACCCGCCGCAGCGTGGCCCACGGGTCCACGAGGTGCTCGAGCACGTCAGCGAACACCACGCAGTCCGGGCGCGGCCAGCCCTCGGGGAGGGGATCGTCCGCGCCGCCGACGTGCACGTCGTCGAGGCCTTCTCGGGCGAGGGCGGCGGCCGTGGGGACCGGCTCGACGCCGCGCACCTCGACCGCGGGCCGCGCGGCCTTGAGGGCGCGACCGAACGCGCCGCCGCCACACCCGAAGTCGATCACCTGGCGCGCCTCGGCCGGGACGAGCGCGGCCACTTCGGGTCGCGCGTGGCCGTAGTACGAGGCGCGCGACTGGATGCGCGCGGCGAGCGCGAGGATGCCGGGACCTCCGTCGAAGAAGCGCGCGCGGTGATCGAGCAGAAGGCGCCGCTCGCTTCTGGCCCAGGCGTGGGCGTCGCGGCGGGCGCGGGCCTCGTCGGTGCGG
>CAZUZY010000006.1:0-61853 GCA_964624885.1 uncultured Polyangiales bacterium
CGCGTTGCCGCAGCTCGCGATGGCGAGCGGCGGGGGCGGCGAGGGCTCGAGCCCCGCGGCGCGCACGGCCTCCAGGTGGAGCAACACGCCGAACAGGTGGCGCCCCTTGTGCGAGCCCCCGACGTTGTGGGTCTCGTCCTTGATCCACACCTCGTGGGGGAGCTCGAAGTCGCCGCGCACCAGCGGGGTGGTCACGAAGCCGCGCCCGTCGACGTCGATCAACGCGCGATGCAGGCGGGCCTCGATCGCGAGATAGCCCTCGTCGCCGAGCCCGAGGGCCAGCGCCGCGGAGTGCGCGTGCAAGAGGTGGCGGTAGCGCACGAACGGACGCTCGTCGCCGCCAGGGAAGACCGCGCGGTGCGGGTCGAGCCACGGCGCGACGAGATGGTCCCCGCCGTCGCCGGCGCGTTCGCAGACGAACGGATAGGGGCGGTCAACGAGGCGCGCCGGCACGTGGGCGCACGCCTCGCAGCGGAGAGACACGGCGCCGATCACCCGATGGATCGTAGCCGCCTCAGCGACAGCGCGCGACGGTGCCGAGCCAGGTAGGACGTTTCGGCGGGCCGGCCGGATCAGGGTGCAGGTCGATCACCGAATCGCCGCCGAGCTCGGCGGCCGCGCCGCGCAGGCCATCGTACGGGAAGGTCTTCTCGCCGCTCGACCACGCGCGCACCACGCCGAGCTTGTGGCACGACGGCGGCGGATCGCCCGCGTCCTCGACGCCGTAGAGGATCACGCCGGCGCCGGCGGTCGGGCTGCTCGCCGGCTTGCCCTCGAGCAGCTCCCAGTTGCGCACGCCACAGCCAGCGAACAGGACGACGAGGAGCGCGAGGCGGTTCATGGGACGATCTCTCGCACGGAGTTGCGGGTCGTGCCAGCGATCGGCCTGGACGTTCGGCGAGGTCCGCGGCGGCGATCTGACTCAGACCTTCGACCTCCGCGTGCGTCGCCTCCGCGCGAGCCAGGCCAGGCCGAGCGGGAAGGCGCCGAAGTGCGCCCCGCCGCCACCACCATAGGTGCAGCCGCCGTCCGAGCTCGTCTCGGTCGCGGAGGGCACGCACTTGTTGGTGGTGTCGCACGCGCTCCCGGGTGCGCAGTCCGAGGTGGTCGCGCAGATCGTCCCGCAGGTCCCGTCGCCGCGACATCGGTAGGAGCCGCACGGATGCTCGGTCCCGTCGACGATCGAGGACAGCCCGTCGGTCGAGCACTTCGCGACGTTGGGGACGCAGGCTCCGCTCCGGCACACGTTGCCCGCCGCGCACTCCGCGTCGGCGCCACAGCTCGTGCGGCAACCCTTGTCGGCGCAGGCGTAGGGGGCGCAGGTCCGCGGCTCTGCGGCGCGGCACCCGCCGACGCCGTCGCAGTAGGACACCGCGATGGCCGTCCCGGTGACGCAGGACGCTGGCGCGCACTCGGTCGTCGCCGGCGCGAAGGCGGTGCACTTGGTCGTGTCGACCGCACCGTCGCAGGAGAGCGCCTTGCAGACGTCCCCGGCACCGCCGTCACACTTCGCGCGATCACCATGGGGGGCACCCTTCACCGGGAAGCACGTGCCGACCTTGCCCGGGACGTCGCAGGCCTCGCACTGCCCGTCGCACGCGGAGGAGCAGCACACGCCGTCCACGCACGCACCGCTGCCGCACTCCGCACCCAACTTGCAGCTGGTGCCGCTCGAGCGGCTGCAGACGCCCTTCTTGCCGGGGTTCCCGCAGGAGCTGCCCGCATCGCAGGCGGCGACCCCACAGCACACACCGTCGGTGCACGCGCCCGTCGAGCACTCGGCGCCCGACTTGCACTCGCGTCCGAGATCCGCGGCGGGCACGCACGCCGAGGCCGCGCAGTAGAAGCCTGGTGCGCAGTCGTCCTTGGTCGTGCACTTCGACTTGCAGCTCGCGGTGTCGCACACGTAGGCGCCGCACGCCTTGGCCACGTCGAGGCACTTGCCCACTCCGTCGCAGAAGCTCGCGTGCGTCTCCACCCCGGACGCGCAGGCGTTGCCGCTGCACGGGGTGGTCGACTTCGGGTAGTTGCACTTGGTGCCGTCCACGCCGTCGCAGGCCTGGCCGCAGAGCGTCCCGACGCCGACCCCGGTGCAGGCCGGCCGACCGACCGGCACGCCCGTCACCGCCTTGCAGGTGCCGACGGATCCGCCGGCCGCGCAGGTTTCGCACTGGCCCTTGCAGGCCACGTTGCAGCACACGCCGTCGGTGCAGGCGTTGCTCGAGCAGTCGTCGTCCTTGCTGCACGTCTGCCCGTCGGCCTTGCGCGGCACGCAAGCAGTCCCGATGCAGGTGTAGCCGGCAGCGCAGTCGCTCGCCGCGCCGCAGGTCGTGACGCACGCCCCCGCCGAGCAGCGGCCGTACGGGCTGCAGGTCCGGGCACTGTGCGGCGCTCCGCTCGGCACGTCGACGCAACTGCCGACCGAGCCCGGCACGTCGCAGGCCTGGCACGCCTTCGTGTTGCAGGCGCTGTTGCAGCACACGCCGTCGACGCACAGCCCGGAGGCGCAGTCGCTACCGAGGGTGCAGCTCTGGCCCGCCGCCATGGGCTGGAACACCTCGGCCGTCGAGACCGCCACTCCTCCCGACTGCCCGCCGGCAACCAGGACGCTGCCGCCCGTGCCGAGCGCGGCGGCCGCGTGTTCGAAGCGACCCGCGGCGAGGGGGCTGGTCGCGATCGAGGTCGAGGTGGCCGCCGGCGAGAGCAGCTCCACGGCGCTGATGCCGTCGTAGCCCCCGGCGAGGAGGAGTCGACCGTCGGCCATCGGCGAGGCCGAGAAGCCCGTGTTGCGGGCCGCGACCAGCGTGCCAGAGGTGGACCACGTCTTGGCCGTCGCGTCGTAGCGCTCGACGATCGTCGTGTCCCCACCGATGCAGAGGGCGTCCCCCGACGGGAGCAGGTGCATCGCGGGCTTCCTGTGCCCCGCGACCATCGCGCCGGTCGTGGCCCACGTGTTCGTCGCGATGTCGTACAGCTCGGCGGCGGACCCGCTGCCCGCCGCGAGGAGCACCTTGCCGCCCGCCGGCAGCACGAGGAGGCCAGGGTGATCGTGGACGAAGGCGTGGTTCGCCGTCTTGCTCCACGTGCGCGCCGCGGGATCGAAGACCTGCATGTGGTCGGTCCCGCCGGCGTTGCCCGCGAGGTAGACCGCGCCGGTCGTCGGGTGGAGGGCAGCGACGTGCTGGGCTCGCCCGGTGATAAGGTCGCCGGCCGCCGTCCACGTGCCGGTCGCCGGGTCGAAGGTCTCGCTCTTGGTTTCGCCGCCGTAACCGCCCGCGACCAGGACGAGGCCGCTCTTGAGCCGGGTCGTCGATCCGTGCCAGCGCGGCGACTTCATGGTGCCGGTCGTGGTCCAGAGCCCCGTCGTGGGGTCGAAGATCTCGGCGGTCGAGAAGGTGAACGTACCGTCGGTGCCACCCGCGACGAGCACCCGACCGTCGGTCAGCGCGACGACGTTCGGCGCGCGACGCTTCGCGGACATCGACGCGACGGCCTTCCACGCCGGGTCGACCGCCACCGGAAAGGCGAGACCGGTCGGCAACGGGAGCGCGAGCTCGTCGTCACGCAGGGACGGGGTGAGCGGGACCCTCGCGCCGCGGGCGTCGACGGCGAAGGCGGGCTCGGTCTCGAGACGTACGTGACCGTCCTCGCTCACCGCCCGCACCAGCCCGTCCTCGACGCGCACCGCGGCGACGTGGGGCCCCCGCCGCACACGCCAGCGGGTCGGGCCGGCGCTCCCCGCGTGGACCCGTCGGATCTCCTCGTAGCGCTGGGGCTCGAGCACGTGCACCACGTCGACCTCCGGCAGGGCCCGCACGAACACCACCGCGCCGTCGACCGTCGCGGCGGGCCGCGGGGTGACGTCGAGCGGCAAGAGCTCGATCCAGAAGTCGGGGTCTCCTCGGTGACCGATGCGCGTCGGAGCGTCGGCGGTGGTCGGGACCGTGACCTGCAGCGCGGCTGCGCCCGCCTCCGAGAAGCCAGCGGCCGGGCGCGGCACGGCGTTCTCGAAGCCCGCCGCCACGCGCCGAGGGGAGCTCGCCCGCAGGTGGACGCCGAACTCGGGCACGAAAGCGAGCGCGGAGACCACCGAGGCCGCGTTCGAGGCGGTGGAGGCCGACGTGGACGGCGAAGGCGATCGGTCGACCTCGCAACCCGAAGGCGACAAGAGGAGGAGGAGGCTTGCGGCGTGGAGGTGGAGACCGGGGGGGCGAAGCATCGGTCGGCCCCACCGCAAGCGCCGGACCACCCGGCACGGCCTCCGCCGCTCGAGAAACGCCGTGAATCGACGACTCCCGAGGCGCAGGGCTGCGTGGCGCAACGGGGGTGCAACGCCGGAGGCGGTTGCACGCGTCAGCGCCGGCGGGTCCGCGGCTCGATCCGCAGGCGCCGCATCCAGCGCTGCAACTGCTGGCGGTGCTTGCCGAGGGTCGTCGCGGCCTGCGTCACGTTCCCCTCGTGCGCGTCGAGGGCGGCGACGATCCGGGCACGCAGCGCCTCGTCGGCCGGGTCCGCGTCGTCGAGGGGTCCTTCGTCCTCCTCGGCGCGGATCGCCGCGGGGAGGTCGGCGAGCTCGATCGGTCGGCCCTCTGCGAGGACGGCCGCGGCCTCGACGGCCTTGACCAGTCCGCGCACGTTCAGCGGCCAGTCGTGGGCGACGAGGGCCCGACCGGCCGCGACGGTGCACCCTTGGGGGCCCCGCCCGACGAGTGCGTGCGCCACGAGCGCGCCGAGGTCCTCCCGACGGGCGCGGAGCGGAGGGAGAGTGCCGACCCATCCGGCCAGCCGCGCGAACAGATCGGCGCGGAAGCGCTGCTCGGCCACGAGGCGCTCGAGATCGCGGTGCGTGGCGGCAACGACGCGGACGTCGACGCGGACCGGTTGCACGGAGCCGACGGGCACGACCTCCCGCGCGTCGAGGACGCGGAGGAGCCGGGTCTGGGCAGGGGGTGGGAGCTCGCCGATCTCGTCGAGGAACAGGGTGCCCTGGTGGGCGGCCTCGACGTAGCCCCGGCGATCGGCGTTCGCGCCGGTGAAGGCCCCGCGGCGGTGGCCGAAGAGCTCGCTCTCCACGAGGCTGTCGACGAGGGCGCCGCAGTGCACCGCGACGAACGGCCCCGTCCGACCCGAGAGCTGGTGCACGTGCCGCGCGAGCACCTCTTTGCCTGTGCCCGTCTCCCCCTCGAGGAGCAGCGACACGTCGGTCGGCGCGAGCCGACGGAGCCGTTCGGCGAGCGAGGCGAGGAGCGGCGAGGCGCTCGTCGTGGGCCCGAGCGTGGTCGTCAGCGCGGCGCCCCGTGGTCCCTGCCGCAGGAGGAGGACCGTGTGCCCGACCTCGAACACCGCGCCGTCCTCGACGACACTGCGGCCGGAGAGCGCCCGTCCGTCGAGGAAGGTCCCGTTGCGGCTGCCGAGGTCCTCGAGGGTCACTTCGGAAGCGAGCCGCAGCCGCGCGTGGCGGCGCGAGGCGTACGGATCGTCGAGCGCGACGTGGAGGGTGCGCCCGACGCGCTCGGTGGCGGGGCCCCCTCCCCCGAGTATCACCTCGTCCAGGTCGTCGAGCCCTTCGACCAGCGAGGGTGGTGCGTCGAGCCGGTCGTAGCGGAGCACACCGACCAGCCGTGGGAGCAAGGCCCGACGCCGGAGAGCGACCTCGTCGGCCGGCGACTCGAGGGTCTCGTGCTCGCGGGACACGACCCCAGCATACCGCCGCGCGACGTTGCGATCTGCGATACTGCCGGCGTGGAGGTCGGCGAGCTCGTGGCGGACCGCTTCGCCGTCGAGCACGTCGTGCGCGTCGGGGCACACGCGCGTCTGCTGTCCGCCCGCGACCGCCGAGGTGGCGCGCGGGTCGCGCTCAAGGTGCTGGAGGTCGACGCGAGCCCTGCCGCGGGCGAGCGCCTGCGGCGCGAGGCGCGATTGCTCGCGAAGCACAGGACCGACGGGCTCGTCGCCCACGTCGACGACGGGACGATCGCGGGCCGACCTTACCTCGCGACCCGTTTCGTCGAGGGCGTGACGCTGGCGGAGCACGTGACGACCGCCGGCACGCTGGAGGTCGCGACGGCCCTCGCCCTCGTCCGCGCGCTCTCGACCACGCTGGTCGTGCTCCACGACGCCGGCGTCGTCCACCGCGACCTGTCGCCGGACAACGTGCTGCTCGCGGACGGCGACCCGCGGCGGCCGGTGGTCCTCGATCTCGGCGCGGCGCGTGAGGCCCACGGCGGCGAGACGGCAGCGGGGGTGTTCGTCGGCACCCCTGGGTACGTCGCTCCGGAGCAGGTGCGCGGGGGTGCGGATCTGGACGCACGGATCGATGTCTGGGCCCTCGGGGCGCTGCTGTACTTCTGCCTCGTGGGGACGCCGCCCCTCCCCGGCCGGACGACGACCACGTTGCTCGCGCGCGTGCTGTTCGAGGATCCCCCGTGGCTCGGCGACGCGCGCGCGGACGTGCCCCCACGCGTCGCAGCGCTCGCCCAGCGGCTGCTGGCCCGAGCTCGGGAGGAGCGTCCCGCCGATGCGACCCACGTGCTCGCGGCGCTGGACGCGCTCGGCGGTGACCCACCGCGGCGCGCGCCCGAACGGGTGGCCGGGACGCTCCTCGTGGCGTCGGCCCCGGTGTGGCCGGAGGCAGCCCTGGCCGAAGCGCTCGACGACCTCGAGTGGGCATTGCTCCCCGATCGCACGCTCGTCGCCTGGAGCCACGACCCGGCGCACGCGGCCCGGGCCGCCGAGGCCGCCCTCGCTGTCCAGCGGACGGTGCCGGGTTCGCACATGGCGCTCGCGGGGGCCGAGGGCGCCGGTGCCGCGAGCGATCGCGTCGACGCGCTCGGTGACGACGCGCCCCGCCTGGACGCCACCACCGAGGCGGCCGTGCGGGCGACCTTCGTGACCCGCTCCGACGCGGGCGCGGTGACCCTGCTCGGACCGCGCGACGCCGACGTGCGGCCGGGTGCCGTGCTCGCCGACCGGTACGTCCTCGAGGCGCCGCTCGGCAGCGGCGGCATGGGCGAGGTCTGGAGCGCGCGCCACCAGGCGCTCGGCTCGCGGGTCGCGGTGAAGCTCCTGCACGGCTCGCTCGCCGAGCACCCTGACCTCCGTCGCCGCTTCCTCGAGGAGGCGCGCATCACGGCGCGCCTCGACAGCGCGCACGCGGTCCGCGTGTACGACTTCGGCGTGACGCCGGGTGGGCGCCCGTTCCTCGCGATGGAGCACATCGACGGCGAGCCGCTCTCCGAGTGCATCGCCCGCGGGCCGCTCCCTCCGCTGCGGACGCTGGCGCTGCTCGGCCAGGCCGCGCGGGCCATCGACCGCGCCCACGCACTCGGCATCGTGCACCGCGATCTGAAGCCCCACAACGTGCTCGTCACCCACGACGAGGACGGGCGCGAGGTGGCCAAGCTGGTCGACTTCGGGATCGCGAAGATCGTCGGCGGCCTCGCCGACGCGCGCGACGACGGCGACGCGGGCGACACCGCCGTGACGCGCGCCGGTCTGGGAACGCCCGCGTACATGGCGCCCGAGCAGATCCGCGGCGAAGGGGTCGGGCCCGCGGCCGATCGGTTCGCGCTCGGCGTGGTCGCCTACCAATGCCTCGAAGGAAGCCTGCCGTGGCGTGCGCGAGACGTGCCGGGGACGTTCGTGGAGATCCTCGCCGGTCGCCCGCGGGAGCTCGTCGCGGATCTTCCCGCGCCCTTCACCGCCTGGTTCGCCCGCGCGACCGCCCCGCGCCCCGACGATCGCTTCCCTTCGGCCCGCGAGAGCGTCGAGGCCTTGGCCGAGAGCCTCGGCGTGAAGGGTGGCCCCTTCGAGTCCGACCGGCCCCGCAGGCGCCGGGTCGTCGTCACGGCGATGCTCCTCACGGTGGCGTTCGTCGTCGCGCTCGTGGTCCGTGGTCGTCCGTCGTCGACCCGGGAGGCCGGGGCGCCGCGGGTGGATCCGGCTTCTTCCCCGACGCGAGCCTCGAGCGCCACGACGCCGGTGCTCCCCACGTCGGCCCTCCTCACGCCCCCTTCGAGCCTGCAGAGCCCCTCGTCGGTCTCCTCCACGGCGGTCTCGAAGGCCCTCCCGACGTCCACGGCCTCGCCACCGAGCGCGGCCGCGACCTCGACGCCGCCCTCCACCCAGCCCTCCGTCGCTGCATCGGCCCCCCCGACGCCGTCTGCGTCGGCGGCCCCCGTCACGAGCGGCGAGACTGGGGTGGGCTGGCTCGAGTCGAGGCAGTAAGCTGCGGAGGCCATGGGGAGGCGCGGGCTCTCGGCCCTCGGGTTCGTCGGATGGGCCTCGCTCGCGCGGGCGGACACCGATCCGGCGGGCGCCCAGGCGCTGTTCGACGAGGGGCAGAAGCTCGTCGCGGCCGGAGACTATGCGCAGGCGTGCCCGAAGTTCGCCGCGAGCCAGCACCTCGAACCCGCCATCGGCACGCTGATCAACCTCGCCGACTGCTACGAGCACGTCGGTCGTCTGGCGAGCGCCTGGGCCCGCTACCTGGACGCGGCGACCCTCGCCGAACGCGCCGGACAGCTCCCGAGGGCCAAGAAGGCGCGCGACCACGCCAAGGCCCTGGAGCCCCGGCTCTGCCGCCTCGTCATCGTCGTCGAGGGCGTCGGGTACACGGAGGTGCGGCGGGACGCGTTCGTGATGGAGCCGGCGACGTTCGGGGTGGCCGTCCCGGTCGATCCTGGTCCGCACGTCGTCCGCGCGACGGGGCCGGCCGTCCCTGTCTTCGAGGTCACGATCGACGTCCAGAGCGAGGGCGAGACCGCCCGGGTGGTCGTACGCCCACCGGCCGTGACGCTCGGGGTCGCGCACCCAGGCCGGTCCCAGCGCATCGTCGGCCTGGTCCTCGGAGGCGTGGGCGTCGCGGCGCTCGGGGTCGCTGCGGGCTTCGGTCTCCGCGCCCGCGCGCAGTGGAAGGACGCCCAGAGCGACTGTGAGGGTACGGTGTGCGGGCCTCGAGGCGTGACGCTCGCCGACGCCGCGAACCGCTCGGCGACCCTCGCCGACATCGGCCTCGTGGTGGGGGCCGTCTCTCTCGTGGCCGGCATCGTCGTCTACTTCGCGGCCCCGCGCGGCGATCGCGCGGTCGCTCGGATCGTTCCGCTCGTCGGCCCGACGACGGCGGGCCTGGGTCTCGCGGGGACCTTCTGATGGCCCCGCGTTTGCTTGGCGAGCCCAGCATGCGGTGGTGGCCCAGCCTCCTCTTCCTGGTGCTCGGCTGCGGCAAGGTCCTCGGCGTGGAGCCGGTCACCCTGCGCGACGCGAGCTCCGTCGAAGACCTCGGCGCCGAGATCGGGGACGCGCCGCCCGACACGCGCCCCGCCGACGACGGCGCAGAGGACTCCGAGGCGCCTTCGCCGATCGACACCTGCGACCCGGACACGCCCGCGGGCGCTGTGGGTGCAACGTACGGTGCAACGGTGCTCGCCGATGCACCCCTCGGGTACTGGCCCCTCGACGAGGCACCGGGCGCCGAGCAGGGGGAGGATCTCTCGGGTCACGGGCACCCCGCCGTCGCCTTCGGCACGGTTCATTTCGGAGAGTCCGGCGCCCTCGCCAAGGCGGGTGCCGGCGCCGCCCGGACCGAGGGGTTCAGCTACCTGTCCGTCGGACGCACCTTCGACGTCGGGCCCGCCAAGTCCTTCACGGTGGAGGCCTTCATCAAGCCCGCGCAGCTCGACGAGCTCTACCGCTTCCCGTGGGGCAACGAGCGCCTCGAGCCACCCTCGAAGCGCCAGGGCATCCACCTCTACTTGCGCAGCACGGAGACCAACTACATCCGCATGCACAACGGGGCGCCCGTGGGCAACGCGGGCACGGGGCCCCTCACCCTCGGCAAGTTCCACCACGTCGTCGTGCGCTACGACGGCCCGGCGCGCCTCTCCTCGCTGATCGTCGACGGCAAGCTCGCCGCCGAGAACGGTGACCTCGGGCCGGGTGACGTCAGCTCCTCGGCGCCGTTCACCTTCGGCGCCGACGGCGCGGTCGGGGGCTCGCCGTTCGAGGGCACCCTCGACGAGCTCGCCATCTACGACCACGTCGTCCCGTGCAGCCGACTGCGCGCCCACCTCGCCGCAGCCAAGCTGCCGTGACTGGGTCCTCGGGGCTCGGGCGTGGCACCTCTACTTGCGGAGACCCCACCAGCCGCAGGTCAGGGTCACGTGGGGTTCGTGGTGCACCTCGAGCTCGCAATCGGCGCCCTTGGCGAAGGAGGGCGGCGCGCGCTTCCAGCGGTTGGGGGTGGCGGGGTCGCGGGACCAGCCTCTCGGCAAGCAGCGCGCCCACGCCTCGGTAGCCCCGCGCGCGCGAGCTCCGCGTCGGCTATCGAGGCGAAGGGCGCGCTCTTGCAGCTGTACGATCCCTTCGGGTGAATCGAGATCGGGCGCCAGGGGGCGCAGTGCGCGAAGCCCGAGGGGACAGGGCCCTTGCCATCCTCGGGCGCCACGTGGATGAAGGTGGTGTCGAGGTCCGCGAGGAGCTCCCGCAGCACCACGCAGTGCAGCTTCTCGTCGAACCAGCTCGTCGGCGAGAGCGGCGTGCTGACCTCGGTCGCGTCGCTGGTGTCCGCGACCTCGGGGGTCGCATCGCTGCTCGCCGAGGCGGACGGGTCGGGCCGTGCCTCGATCGTCCGCGAGCGTCGCGAGCACTGGAGCAGCAACAGGCAGGCCGGAGCCGCGAGCGCCATCGCAGTCCGTCGGACGTAGCGCACCTGGGCAACGTACGAGCGATCGGGTGCGGCCGGAACTCCCCACGCAGCGGAGACCAAACGTCCGCCCCGGTGGGCCGGCTCACGCGGCGTCGCCGGACGGTCACGGCATTGCGGTGGCGCGCAGCGCCTTCACCCGCGCAGCCTGCGGCGCGTGCGGATGACGCGCGAGGAAGGCGGCGGCCTCGGCGAGGGTCTTCGCGTGGTCGCCCTTCGCTGCGTACGCCTCGATCGCGACCACGGTCGCCTCCGGCGCGAGCACGCCGTGCGGGTGATCGCGTCGATAGCGAGTGACCCTCGCGAGAGCGTCGTCGGGCGCACCCGCCACGAGTGCGGCGCGCGCCTCGTCGATGGCCGCGATCTCCGCGGCGAGCGAGGGACCCGCGGCCGAGGCCGGCGCCGACGCGAGGGCGGTCACCGTCGACGCAGCGCTCGTGACGGCCGAGACGATGGTCGGCGTGACGTTCGCAGGTGCTGCTACGGACGCGACGGTGGTCGCGGAAACGCTCGTCGAGGGGGCGGAGAGGGTCGGTGCGGCGCGAGGAATCGGCGCCGATCGCGGTCTCAGGAACGCGTAGGTCGCCGCGCACCCGAGGAGCACCCCGACGGCCATGGACTTCGCGGCGAGCGCGCGCCCCGCCGCGGTCCGCGCCAGCGAGTGCCCGACGAGCCCAGCGGCGATCCCCACCAGCGAAGCCTCGAGACGCGACCACCCGCGCTCCTTGGCCCCGCTCGGGGGCACGGCGCGACGCCCGGCACGGATCAGCGCTTGCTCGAAGTCGTCGTCAGCGCCAACCATCATCGACCTCCTCGTTCGAGCGCTGCGCGGGTCCGGCGCGCGGCGGCCGTGAATTCGTCGCGGGCTCGGCGCAGGCGCGATGCCGCCGTGCCGACCGGTACGCGGAGCATCTCGGCGACCTCGCGCACCTCGAGCTCCTCGATCTCGACCAGGACGAACACCTCGCGCAGATCGGGAGGCATCCGCTGGAGGACCACGTCGAGGATCGCGCGGGCGCGGCGCTCGGCGAGGGCGTCTTCTGGGCTCGGATCGTGCGCCACGAGCTCGTCGATCGCCTCGAGGTCGACTTGCTGCCGGACCTTGGCCTGGCGGTGCACGTGCGACGCCACCCGCACCGCGACGCCGTAGAGGAATGCGCGCGCGGCGCCTTCGCGGATCTCTTCGATGCGTCGCGCGGCGACGACGAACACGTCCTGGACGGCGTCGTCGACCTGCGCCGCGCCGACGCCGAGTCGACGAAGGAGGCGATGAACGCCGTCGTGGTGCGTATCGAAGAGCACACGAACGCGCGGATCGGCGCCCGCCGTGGCAGCGACGACGGGTGCCGCGTCGGCGGCCCCGGGCATCGGCGCGGCGCGCTCGACGACGGACATCAGAACGTCGCGCCGAGGGCGAGCGCGCCGCGGAACGTCCACCGCGTCGACTCGAAGAGGGCCTTGCCGCTCGCGTCCTCCGCGGTGCGATCGCCGAGCACCGCGTCGCCGCCGACCTCGAGGCCGACGTGGAAGTGGCGCACGACGTTGTACGCGAGGCCGAGGCCCAGTCCTGCGGTGCCGAACCCGGCGACCTTGCGCTGGGTCTCGACCTGGGCCGTGTCGCGCGTGCGCAGGACCAGCTGGCCGCCGGAGAACGTCGGGCAGAGCTGGACCACCAAGCCCTCGCGGTCGAAGTGGAGCGGCGCGCAGACGTCGAGGCCGACGGCGAACCCTTCGGCGCGCGTGACCCCGTAGCTCGACGTGAACGTCCCTTCGCCGAACAGTGTCGCCCGCACCCGGACGAGCGCGCCGACGCGGTAGGTGCGACCGTCGGGCGGCGTGAGGAAGTTCGCGACGCTGAGCAGGAGGTCGTAGCGGGGCATCGTCACCGACGGCAGGAGTCCCCACGCGAACCCAGCCTGCGCGGTGAGCGAGACGTCCTTGCCGACGCCGACCTTGCCGGCGCCGACCGCGAGCTCGGGCGGCGCCTCGTGGATCGGGCCCTTCGCGACGAGCGTGGGTGTGGGCGGTGCTGGTGGCGCGGGCGTCGGCGGCGGGGCGTCCGGGGCCGCAGGACTCGTCGTGGGGGGCTCGACCACGCTCGGCGGGGCAGCGGTCGTCTCGGCCTCGTCGGGGCCGATCGCGCCGACCGTCACCACGGCGAGCGCGGTGACCACGTCGGCGCAGGTCGCCGCCTCGACCTCGCGGGTGCCACCCTCGAAAGCCACCAGGCCCTTGTACTTCGCGCCGGGTTTCGTGACCGAGATTCGCAGCGTCGCGTCCTTGGTCGCCGCGACGACGGTGCGCCCACGCTTCGCGACCGCGGCGGCGAAGTCCTCGGCGGGCGGACAGCTCGGGGGCGCCTCGTAGGCGAAGGTCACCGTCCCCGCAGACGCGTCCGCCGAAGAGAGCAGGACCGCCCCCGTGAACGTCAGGGCCAAGGTCGTTCGAGCCATGTCTCCATGATCCGCGGCGGCGCTCGTGACGATCACGAAATCGCCCGCCGGCCCCGAGATACCGCCGCTCGGGCCGACACCGTCCTCGCGCCGTCAGCGTTCAGCCAGCGGCGAGGCGATAGCCGGCTTCGGGGGCACCGGTGACGCCCATCCGCAGGCTGTCGTCGTAGACGAACAGGCCGCAACGGTTGTCGCCTTCGACGCGCAGCACGGTGGCTCGTGCGCCCACGGGGAGGATGCCGGCGTTGCCGCGCCCCGTGAACATCGTTCCCTGGGCACGGTACGTCGTGCCGCGCTCCTCGAAGATCACCAGAAAGGAGGCCATTCCGCCCGCCCGTCCCGTGCCTGGCGTCACCTCGTCGATGCGGCCTTCGACGAACGTGCCGTGGCGAATCAGATGACGACCTGCCGCGCTCCTTCGAGCCATCCACGCGAAGAACGGCGCCCACGACAACAGGCTGCCCACGACGAAGCCGATCGCAGGCCGGGTCGGGGTGAGGAAGACGGCTGGCAACAGCGCGACGGGCAGTGCGAGGAAGGCCCAGAGCACCGCGTAGGCGATGTACCCGAAGGTGCCTTCGTGTCGCAGTCCATATCGCAGACAGAGCCCCGTGGGCCGAGGCGATGCGTGCGCGCGAAGCCGTTCCAAGTCCGTCATTCCCGCCACTGTATCCACGGTCGGCCGACGCGCACGACCGTTCTGCGTCATCCGCGGGATGGCTCAGCGGTGGTGCTCATCGGCCTCTGACCCACCTCGCGTCGGACGCAGCGTCGCGAGGAACCCGCTCCGCTCGCGCCTCCGACGTGTCTTCGGAGGGCAGACCCGTATCCGTCGGTGGCGTTTGCGCGTCGTCACGACCCGCGCACGCAGAGACATCCAGAGCGACAGCGGGAGAATGCGACGCATCGGTCGATCTTGCCCGCGAGGTGAAGAGCGGGACGACCGGAGGACAGCTCGACGGGGTTTCACGTCGTCGACCTCGATGGGGCATGGCGTAGTTCCCTTGCAGGCTACTGACGACGATGCACCGTCTGGTCGAGGGCGACGCCACGGGGACGTGCTCGAGGACGGGCCCTGTCATTCACCCACCGAGACATACCGCTCACCGGTTCGCATCTTGCGCTGCTCTCCGAGGTGGACGTGGGATCCGAGGGCGCGGAGCGCGCGCCGCCCCTTCTCGGACAGGATGTTGTCGCTGACGTCCAGCCGGCGGAGGTGTCGGAGCTTGGCGGCGTTCGCAGAGAGCGTGGCGGCGCCGGCGTCGGTGAGGGTGCCCATCGAGAGGTCGAGGTGCTCGAGACGAGCCAGCAACGGCGAGGCGAGGAGGGGCCCGCAGAGATCGTCCGTGAACTCCGCGTTCATGAGGCCGAGCTCGCGGAGTGCGGGAAAGGCGGCGCCGCGGAGGAGTGGCGCCAGGTCTGTGACCTCGGCGTCGGCTCCGTACTGCCGGTCGCCGAACCAGACCCGCAGAGTCTGGAGCCGAGGAGCGTCGGCGCCGACCAGCGAGCGAACCGCGGCCTTCGGCAGCCCGCCCGCACGGACCTCGAGGTGCTCGAGCTCGGGTGCGTCGATGTAGCCGAGGAACATGGCGCCCGCTTGCAGCGTGAGGCTCCGCAGCGCGGGCAGCGACCAAAGAGGGCTCGCGTTCCCCAGGTCCGTCCACGAAATCTCGACATGGTCGGGGTATTCGAAGTCACCGATGAAGAGGGTCTCGAGGACTGGCGGTGTCGCCGCGGCGATCGCCGCGATCACTCGGCCGTAGTCGCACAGGACGCTCTCTCGATTCATGCCGATCGTGAGCGAGCGGAGGAATCGTCCTGCCGGCTCGCGCAGCGAAGCGTCGAGCACCGTCGCCATCTCGCCGCTGCCGAAGCCATCGAACGCGAGCCGCGCGTGGCGAACGAAGCCATGTTGCCAGCGCACGTCGAGGGACCGGTCCTTGTCACCGTCGACCCATGCTGCGAGCGAACCGAGCAGCGCAGCGCGGTGCCGTTGCACGAACGCGTCGGGATCGGCGAGTCGCCCGGCGAACTCGGCCCTCGGCGGGCCGAGCGCGGCCGCGCACCCGCGGTAGGCGTCGGCGTCGTCGGGCGCCTGCGCGATGCGCGGCTCCCACACGGTGAGCACAGGATCGACGTCTCGCAGCGGCTCCGGCTGACCGAGGACGACGACCTCGCCTCGGGGCGCGTAGTGGGCCGCGGCGACCTGCTCGAGCAAGTGCGCATACGTGTCCCTCGCCCGCGCTTCGTCGGCCTGAGATCGCGCCCACCTCTGTGCTCTCCCGCCGACGTCGCCCAGGCACTGCCACACCGTGTTCCCCTCCAGCACGACCTCCCAGAAGCGGTGGATCGATGGCTGCCCCTTGATGACGATGCGTTCCTTGGTGAACGGATTGATCGCCGTCCGATCAGGCGTCCCCGCCTTGCGGTACTCGAATCGCGGCATGGGCCCGAGCTTCGCATCCCGACGCTCGCCATCAAAGCGACGCTGCGAAGTGTCGCCCGATGGAGAAGAGGCCGGTCACGATGAACAGGTCCGTCGCCGAAGCTCCGACCTCGTCCACGCCCTCCGGCGGCGCGGCCCTGCGCGGTGAGCTACCCTCGAGGGCATGCCGTCGTGGCTGCTCGCGCTGGCCCTCGGGCCGTGTGCCGTCCCGCTCACGCCGACGTTCGCCACCGTCGATTTCGCGCGCGTGCTCCGCGAGGGCGAGGCGGGCGTGGCGGCCCGCGCGCGGCTCGCGAAGGAGCAGGCGCGCTGGGAGCGGGAAACGGGCTTCCTCCTGGACACTTGGTCCGCGACCCTCGGTGCCGTCGAGGCCCTCTCGCCGAAGGGCCCTTCTCCGGCGCTCGCTGTCGCGGAGCGCGAAGAGGTGGTCGCGCGACGTGCGCTCTTCGCCCGGTGGGACATCCAGGGGGCGGTCTTCACGGCGCTGCAGGCCCGCCTGCTCGGCCCGTTCGAGGCACGGGTCCGGGCGACGATCGCCGCCATCGCCGAGCACAACGGCTACGCCATCGTGATCGACACCGACGTCCAGGGCGCCGCGCCGGACCTCACCGCGCAGGTGCTCGCGGCGGTCGACGCCCCCGAGCCCGACCTCTCGGCACCACGCCCCTGACCAACGGGCAGCTCACGCGACGACCTCGGCCGCGGTTCAAGAACCTTCACACGTACCGGGTCCACCCGTCCGGGTGCGCGGCCTTGTAGCGGCGATAGCGCCAGCAGGGCCACGCAAGGAGCGCGAGCGCCGCGCCCGCAGCGAGCCACGTCTTCGCGAGGCCATGCGCGTTCCGATCCGAACGCAGGAGCAGCTGCGCGAGCACGAGGAGGTGCACGTGCAGCAGGTAGAAGAAGAATGCCGTGCCGCCGAGGAGTGAGAGCAACGCGAACGCGCGACGCGGGCGCGCGGGGTCGTCGAGCGCCATGAAGCCGGCGAGGAGCGTGAACGCGATGCCGAGCTCCAGGCAGGTGAACGCGAGGCTCGGCGGGTACTTCGCGACGTGCAACCACTGGAGGACGTTCGCGGAGTCACGGTGCAACCCCCAGTTGCCGTACCCGTCGAAGCCGCGCACCAGCGAGAAGACGGCGAGCAGCGTCACGCCGACGAGCGCGAGCGAGCGCGCCCTCACGGCGCGCGGCCGCGGTGCGAGGAGCCATCGACCGAGCGCCCAGCCGAGCATCATGATCGAGAGCCACGGCACCAGCGGATAGCCGCAGACGAGGCCCTTCACCACCTGACCGCCGACGAAGAGCAGGCACCAGATCGCGTGCCACGGCTGCGCCGCCGGTTGCCAGCGCGACGACAGCTCACCCAGCACCTGGATGGCGATCGCACCCGCGACGAGCACGGTCGTGGGCAGTCTTCGCAGCGCGGCCATGCACACCATCGAGAGGCCGATGGCGTACAGCACCTGGAACACGAGCGGGCGATAGGCAGCGAAGCCGAGCGACATCCAGAGCGGGTCGAGCGCGGCGACGAGGAGCCCGCGCGTGACGATGAAGCGCGTCTGCCCCGGCTGGTCCTTCCGCTTCTCCGCCGACAGCGCGAGCGAAGCACCCGCCAGGAGGACGAACGTCGGCGCGCAGAGGTGGGTCACCCAGCGCGTGAGGAACTCGCCCGCGGGCAGCGGTGAGCCGGGCACCCAGCGCGCGCCGTTGTCGCCGTGCATGTGCGCGGCGTCGAAGACGTTGCCGGCGTGGTCGACGGTCATGAGCATCATGACCAGCCCGCGCACCCAGTCGATCGCACGAATCCGCATCGGATCGAGGGTCTATCAGGACTCCGCGTGGGGTCGAGGGTGCCGCGGCCGGGCCGGGTGAGCGGTGGGTGAAGGCTACTCGGCGTAGCAGGCCGCTTGACCGGGAGGGCCCTTGCTCACCCAACCCGAAGGACAGTCGCAGACTCCGTCGGCATTGAGCGTTCCTGGCTTGCATCCTCCGAGCTTCTTGCACCACGCGCTCCCAGGTTCGCCGGCGCTCGCATACCCGCTCGGACAGTCACACGTCGCGGCGGCGTTCAGCGTTCCTGGGAGACAAGTGCCTGGGGCCTTCCCCACCCCTGCCGAGGGCGTCTTGACGGTCCCGTCGACGGTCGGACTCTTGACGGTCGTGTCACCCGAGGGAGCCTTGGCGGTGGCCGCCGGTGGCCATGTCGCAGTGCTGGCAGAAGCTGGCTCCGTCGCCTTCACGCTGCTGGCGGCAGGTGGGGCAGTGGACGCCGAGCCGCTCGACGAGCCCGCCAACGAACTGGAGGAAGCGGCCGACGTCGTCGTGACGCTCTTGGTCGTCGTGTCCTCACTCTCTGCCGGAGCCACCTTCGACGCAGGCTTGACCGAGAGACGCTGGACCACGAGCGCGCTGAGCGCGCCGACCAGCGCGAGACCCCCGCCGACGATCCACCAGACGCTTCCGTTCGAGCGGGCCGGAGACTTTGTTGGCGGAGGCGCGACCGCGGCCGTGGGGGCCATTGGTTGGGTGTGCTGCCAGGGCACCGTCCCGATGTCTGCAGGTGACACCGTTGCAACGGAGGCGGGCGCAGTGGCCGCGACCACGGGTCGTCCTGCCAAGGCGGCTTCCAGCGCTTGCACGGCCACGGAAGCCTTTGGAAATCGCTGGGCAGGGTCGGCGTGACACGCTTTCAAGAACCAAACGTCGAACTCGATGGGCAACGTGACGCCGTGGCGTGCAGCCCGCTGAGAAGGCGGTTCGCGGGTCGTCGCCAAGAGCTCGCCGAACAGCTCGCCGACCGAGTCCGCCTCCCAGTACGGACGTCCCACCAGGAACGTGTAGGCGATGAGCCCGAGCGCGAAGATGTCGGTCCAGGGACCGATCTGTCGGCTCTTGCTGGTCTGCTCGGGGGCCATGAACAGCGGTGTGCCGCCGCCCTGGGTCGATTGAGCAGCCGCCGCGGAGTTGAGGATCTTGGCGATGCCGAAGTCGAGGATCTTGACTCTCGAGGGCTCGTCGTCACGGGTCACGAGGAACAGGTTCTCGGGCTTGAGATCGCGATGGACGATGCCGAGTGCGTGCGCTTTGTCGAGCGCGCGGGCGGCCTGGGCCAGGAGTTGGACCGTCTCGGAGGCGGTGAACCGGCCGCGATCCCTCAAGAGGTCGCCGAGCTCACGCCCCTGTAGCAACTCCATCACGAGAAAAGGGACGCCGGTGGCCTCGTCGACGTCCGCGTCCACGACGGTCACCACGTGCGGACTGTCGATCTGAGAGGAGACCTGCGCTTCCTGCATGAATCGCCCGCGCAAGGTCTCGTCCGCGACGATCGAGGGATGCATCACCTTGAGGGCCATGGTCGCGCGGGTGCGCAGGTGGCTCACGACGTAGACCGCACCCATGCCGCCGGCGCTGAGTGCCCGCTCGACTCGGTAGCGATTGGCGACGATCGCACCAGGGACGAGTTGCATGGCAGGAGAGACTATCCCGTCTCGACGACCTCGGTCACTCCGTGCGGCCACCTCCGCGGATTCGGCTTGCGACGCTTCATCGTCCCGCTCCACCACCCAACCGGACGCTCGGGCCTTGGCGTCATCGCCCGCCCGAAGAAAATTCTCCCGCCCCGGGCGACAACCCGCGACCCCCTCCGTCTTCCCCGGTGAGCCGCAAGGAACGCGGCGCGGAGGAGAACATGAAGGCGATCAAGATCATCGGTGCCATCTTCGGAATCCTGGGCCTCGCCGTGGCGGTCCTCTACATCGGGTGGCTGAGCCCTCCCTCCGGTGAGGCCGTCTGCGGCAACGTCGCCAAGATCATGAAGAAGGAGATTGGCAAGGACATGTCCGACAAGGAGAAGTCCGAGTGCATCGCGCACGCCGAGAAGGCCCCCGAGTTCGGCCGCGCCGTCTGGGTCAAGAACCTCAAGTGCATGCGCGACGCCGACACCGCCAAGGACCTCGAGACCTGCGGCGGGAAGTGAGCGGAACGAGCCGAAGGCGAGTGCAGCGAACAGCGGCCGCCTCCATGGGCGGCCGCAACAGCACCGGGAATTCAGAATGGGGGAGGCGAGCCGTAGAGCGGCGTGCCTCCGCCCGAGTCGGTCGCCGTGCCGTCCGTGGCCGCGTCGCCGACATCCGGCGCGGTGTCCGTCGCGGTGTCGGGCTTGAGCCCCGTGTCGGGCGGGCCACCGTAGGCCGCGACCGGTCCGCCCGTGTCGCCGGTGTCGATGCCGTCGTCCTTCGTCCCCGTGTCGGCCACGCCGTCCGCGGTGCCGTCGGAGACCGCGCCGGTGTCCGTCGTCGTCTCCGGGGTCTCGGTGCCGCCGCACGCGGCCACCGTCGTGGCGAAGGCGAACAGTGCCCCGCGGGTGAGGCGGGTCGTCGGCGAAGCAGAGGCGCGAGGAGCGGGCGCGACCGCCCCGCAGAACGGGCACAGGCCGTCGCCCGCGCGGACGTGACGGCGACACTCGAGGCAGGGCTGGAACGACATCGATCTCGCTTTCTTGGTGGTGGGTTCAGGGGTCTGGGGTGGTGAAGGCGATGGGCGCCGCGGACTCGTCGCGGAGGAAGCCCTCGCCGGTCTCGACGATCTTCTTCACCCGCGCGAGCTCGTCGGCCGGCCAGTCCTCGACGACGATCTCGAAGAGGCCGTGGTCGAACGGCAGGCCCGGCGCCGCGTGGGTGCGCACGATGCGCTCGCGCTTGCCCTCCTTGAGGAACTCGAGCGCGCGGTGGTGGCAGAACGGGTTGTTGCCAGGCTTGCCGAACAGCACCTGCGTGGTCCACATGCAGCCTGCGCGGCAGGTGTCGGCGTAGTAGCAGTCGTGGCAGTAGCCGGTGAGGTCGGCCACCGTGCGGTCGCGGGTGTACCGGAGCGGCGCCGAGCGCTCCCAGATGTCGACCAGCTTGTTGTCGCGGATGTTGCCGCCGGCCCACTCGTCGGAGGTGAGCGAGGGGCAGCCCTTGATGTCGCCGTTGGCCTCGATGCCGAGCGTGGAGCGACCCGCGCCGCAGCTCGCCATGTGGCCGCGGGGCATGGTCCCGCGGAGGATCTCCTCGTAGGGGCCGAAGTAGCCGACGTTGTTGCCGGGCCACACCCGCACCTTGCGCGGGTCGGCGACGTTCTTCTTGAGGCGCGCGAGCATCGGCATGGTCTCGAGCACCATGTACGGCTCGAGCAGGAGGTGCGGCTCGTCGGCGGCGCGGCCCATGGCGACGGTGAGCTGCACCTGCCAGGAGTGGATGCCCTGGTCGCACAGCACCGGGAACAGGCGCTCGACCTCCTGCATGTTCGGGCGGCAGATCTGGGTGTTGCAGGAGATGTGGACGCCGGCCTCGCGGAGGTTCTCGAGCGCCGACATGGCCGCCTTGAAGCTGCCCTTCACGCCACGCAGCTGGTCGTGCATCGACTCGAAGCCGTCGATGGAGACGCTCACGCTCTGGATGCCGGCGTCCTTGAGCTGCGCGACCCGCTCCTTGTGGAGCCCGCGGCCGCCGGTGGTCATCGTGCACTGCATGCCGCGCTCGCGGACGCGCTTGGCGATCTTGGTCCAGTCCTCGCGCAGGTAGGCTTCGCCGCCGATGAGGGTGACCTCGAGGGTACCGAGGTCGGCCATCTGGTCGACCAGATCGAGCGCCTCCTCGGTGGTGAGCTCGTCGGGGCGCTCACGGCCGGCGCGCGAGCCGCAGTGCCGACACGAGAGGTCGCACTGCAGCGTGACCTCCCAGACCGCGTAGATGGGGCGCCAGCGGTGGTCCTTGTCGCGCGCCTGGTCGGCGAGCGGGAGGTTGCGCTTGGCCTTCGGCGCGAGCGGGGCGATGGGAAGGCTCTTGGGGCGGGGACCGATGTCCTGCATCGAGGCATCGTACGCGTTAGCAGCCTGCGTGCCACCTGGGACTGCGGCGAATCGCGCGCGAACGGTTCGGTCACGTGCCGTTCTGTGTCACGGTGCCACGACGCCGCTGTCTGCGGACGCGCAAGGCCGGGCTACCGGGGTCGCCGCGGCACGAACGCACGCCCGGCCATCTGCAGACCGACCCGCGCGGCGAGGGCCTTGTCGAGCGGCAAGCCGCCGAAGTACTGCACGCCGAGGGTGACGAAGTCGGGCACCGCGATCAGCGCGCGCTCGTAGTCCACGCGGCTCGGGCCGAAGAAGCGGTGGGCCAGCTCGTGACGGACCCGGTGGTCGATGCCCACGCCGGCGCGCGCGAATCGCGCTGGAAAATCGGCGAACGACAGCTCCCCGACGCGCAAGCGGTCGACCAGATACGGCCCGGCGAGCGCCCCGTGGAGGATGGCTTGCGCGATGCCCTCGCCGGTGATCGGGTCGACGCCCGCGGCCTCGCCGACCAGCAGCACGCGCGCGCCCGCGACCGGCTCGGAGGGCGAGAAGCCGCGCTCGGCGTACCGCTTCTTCTTGCACGCGGAGAGGTCGAGGCCGAGCTCGGCGAGCCGTGTCGCGAGGCGCGCGCCGATGTCCTCGGTGCTCGCGCCCTCCCCCGGCATGCGCAGGTGGTAGACGCCGCGGCACACCATCGGCCGACCGTCGACGATCGTCGGGAAGTCCCAGAGGTACCCGACGAAGTCGGGGTCGACGACGTGGAAGTGCCAGAGATCGCGCGGGAGATCCTGGGCCGCCGGCTCGGTGTCCACCTCGAGCACCTGCGCGCGCCACGTGGCGACGCCGGGCGCGAGTTCCTTGCGCACGAGGCTCCCGACGCCGTCGGCGCCCACGAGCGCGCGGGTGCGGAGCGTGCCGGCCGAGGTCTCCACCGTGACGCCGTCGGGGTCGCGCGCGATGCGGAGCACCTTCACGCCGTCGCGGACCGCGATGCCCCGTGCCCGTGCAAGCTCGGCGAGGCGGTGGTCGAACTCCACGCGGCGCACGACGCGACCGACGCGGCGCCCGCGCGGGTCGCGCCGGAGGAACGACCCCTCGGGCAAGGAGACGCTCATGCCGGTGGCCCACTCGCTCGGCACGTCGACCTCGACGCCGATGCGCGCGAGGGCCCGGTCGGCGCGGCCCGCGAGGCCCCCGGCGCACGGCTTCTCGCGCGGGTACGCCTCCTTCTCGAGCACCACCATGCGGGCCACGATCTGCGGGTCGGCGTGCGCGGCGAAGAGCGCTGTGGAGAGCCCGGCCGGCCCACCGCCGACGACGACAAGGTCGTGATCGAGACGCACGAGCGGTCCTATAGCGCGTCCGGCTCGGACTTCGCGCGGGACCTCTGGGCCTTCTTGCGTCCGGCCTTCGCGAGCGCCGCGGCCGCCTCCGGCCCGACCCCCGTGAGGTGCACGACCTCGCCGACCAGCGACGCGGCGGCCACGTAGCGACGCGCCGGACGCAACACCAGCGCCGCGACGAGCGCCCCGACGAAGCCGGCGATGCCGGTCCCCAGCAGGAACGCGGTGTCGAACAGCGCTCCCGCGCCGACGGCGAGGGCCGCGACGACCATGCCGAGCGCGAGGCGCCGACCGAGCGTTTCGCCGTCGTCCCACTCGGTGTCGTGCCGCTCGCACAGCGGGAGATCCAGCTCCACGTACACGGTGCGGCGTCGCGCGAAGAACGCGAGGGCCCCGATCGCGACGGCGGCGAACACCAGGATCGGCACGAGCAAGATGCCGTTGCCGCGGAGCTGCTGCGCGATCATCGCGCCGAACACCCCGCCGAGCGCCCCGAGCGAAGTGCTCTTCGGCCCGATGGCGAGGCGGACGTGGCGCAGCGTCGTGGCCTCGTCGCTGCCGCACTTCAGGCACACCGACGGCAGCGGTCGGGCGACGTTCCACGGAACCGTCCCGGCCGGCGCGGGCGGGGCAGGCTCGTGCTGCGGCGGCGCGTACCGATCGACCACGGTCCCCGCCTAGCGCGCCCGCGGCGGGCCTGGCAACACTGCGTCGGGGGCGGCGGGGATCCGTTACGCTTTGAATGCTCGGCGCGGCCCCCCGTCCCTGGAATGGAGGTAGGGCATGCGCGGTCGTTCTCTCGGGGCAGTTCTCGCGGTGGCTGGGCTCGTGGTGCTGGCCACCCCCGCCACGGCCGACGTCATGTTGCCGCCGGGGCTCCCCCCGATCCCCACCGTCATGCCGAGCCTGCCCCTTCCCGTGCCGACGGGCGGCCCCTCGTCGGGCAAGGTCGCCAAGATCACCTCGGCCAAGCCCGAGGGCGACCTGCGGCTCTCGGCCGGCCTCGGCGTCGACGCCTCCGGCGCGCTGTCGATCTCGATGGCCGCGATCAAGCACCCCGATCTGCAGGGCGTCCCGGTCAACCCGCTGTTCGCCAACGTGTCCATCACCGCGCAGCTGAGCGGCTCGCTCGCGCTGTCGTGCAGCATCGGCGGCGTCTCGTCGAGCAAGCCCGCGCCGGTCGACCTCGTGTTCGTCAACGACACGACCGGCTCGATGGCGGGCACGGTGCACGGCATCTCCGACTCGATCAAGACGTTCGCGCAGAAGGTCTCGGCGGGTGGCGTCGACGCGCGCTTCTCGATGTACACCTACGGCGACGCCTTCGCGACGCGCGGCAAGCCCGGCAAGTTCCTGATCGGCAAGGGCGACTTCGACCCGCCCTCGTTCGACAACGTCGCGCGTCCGTACGTCGGGCTCACCGACCTCGGGCTGTTCGAGAAGTTCCTCGCCGAGCTCAAGGTGAGCGGCGCGCTCGGCAGCGGCGGCGGCGACGCGGCGGAGAGCACGCTCGGCGCGCTCCAGTACGCCGACCGTCATGTGGGCTACCGCCCGGGCGCCGCCCACGTGTTCGTGGTGGTGGGCGACAACCCGTCGCACCAGAAGGGCGACGGCAGCAACTTCGGCCCGAGCTGGATCCCGCCTCTCGGCGAGGACGTGGTGAGCGAGCTCTCCGGCCGGGGCGTCGTGCACGTGGTCGGAAAGGACGCCGGCAAGGCGCCGTTCTACAACCTCAAGAACCTGGCCGACGCCACGGGCGGGGATTTCAAGCCCCTCCCGAAGGACGGCAAGGTCGATCTGACCACGCTCGGCCTCGATGCCTACCTGACGAGCGGATACAAGGGCGTGTGCACGGGCCTCGCGGCGGGCACCATCGACGTCGTGATCCGGGCCACCGTGGTGGGCAAGAAGGTCTACATGGGCACCCTCGCGTTCAAGGTCACCGTCTCCTGACGCCGGCTTTGGCTCCACGCGAGCCGCGGGTTCGTGGCACTCTGCGGGCGTGAGGCGCGCGCTCGTCGCTGTCCTGGTGGCGACCTGCGCCACCGTCGCCACGTCGCGTGCCCTCGCGGACCCGCCGCCGAAGCCGGCGAGCGTCCTGGTCCCCCCGAAGCAGATCGACGCGCCCGTCGTCCCCTACCCGGCGGGCGCCGAGGGGGCAGCCACCGTCGTCGTGCAGGTCGTCGTCGAGAAGGACGGCACCGTCTCCGACGTCACCGTCGTCGAGGGCGAGGAGCCGTTCGCCGCCGCCGCCATCGAGAACGCGAAGGCGTGGCGCTTCGAGCCCGCGACGCGGGATGGCCTGCCGATCCGCGCCACCATCCGCGCCAAGGTCGTCTTCACGCCGCCCGAGGTCGTGCCGCCGCCCGTCGCCGACGAGCCTCCCCCGCCGAAGCCCGACGACAAGGCCAAGCCGCAGCCCCCGCCGCCGAAGAAGCCCGACGTCGTCGACCTCACCGTCGAGGGCGAGCGGAAGGAGGTCGGCACGGTCACCATGGGAGGCGGTGAGATCCGCCAGCTGCCCGGCGCGTTCGGCGATCCGTTCCGAGCCATCGAGGCGCTGCCCGGCGTGACGCCCATCTTCAGCGGCGTGCCGTTCTTCTACGTGCGCGGCGCGCCCCCCGGCAACTCGGGCTACCTCGTCGACGGGGTGCCGGTGCCGATGCTGTTCCACCTCGGCGCCGGGCCGAGCGTGATCGCGCCCGGCCTGATCGATCGCGTGGACTTCTTCCCCTCGGGGTACCCGGCGCGCTATGGGCGCTTCTCCGGCGCGATCATCGCGGGCGAGACCAAGCCCCCGGCCACCCGCCTCCGCGGCGAGTGGAACGTGCGCCTGTTCGACGCGAGCGCGCTCCTCGAGACCCCCGTGGCCGACGGCAAGGGCACCGTGCTCGTCGCGGGGCGCTACGGGTACCCGGGCCTCCTTCTCTCGCTGCTCTCTTCCCAGGCCGGCCTCCAGTACTGGGACTACCAGCTGCGAAGCAGCTACCGGGTGAGCGACCGCGACGTGCTCTCGGCGTTCGTGTTCGGCGCCTACGACAAGCTCACCGACAAGAAGAAGGACTACGACCTCTTCGACGTGCAGTTCCACCGCATGGACCTGCGGTGGGACCGCCAGCTGCTCGCGGGCGGGCGCGCGCGGCTCGCGCTCACGCTGATGTTCGACCAGACCGGCGGCGGCGGGGACAGCAAGGACGACCGCCTCGCGACCCGCATGTTCGGGATCGGACTGCGCGAGGAGGTGGAGCAACGCCTCTCGCCCGAGGTGCTGCTGCGCGCCGGCGCCGACTTCGTGCTGCAGCGCTACTCGCTGGTCGCGACCAGCAAGGGCAGTGACGCGCAGGAACAGGCCGACTTCTTCCCCACGCGGTGGGACACCCGTGGCGGCGTCCGCGCCGATCTGGTCGTGAAGCCGCACCCGCGCGTCGAGCTGGTGGGCGGCGTGCGCGCCGACCTCTACGGCCAGGAGGGCACCTGGATCGCCGCCCTCGAGCCGCGACTCGCCGCGCGCGTGCGCCTCGCGAGGCGCGCCACCTGGATCACCACCCTCGGGGTGGCGCACCAGGCGCCCACCTTCGTGGTGCCGGTGCCGGGCTTCGACCTCGCCACCCTGCGCGACGGCCTGCAGAAGGCCTTCCAGTTCGCCGAGGGCCTCGAGCTCGAGCTGCCCGAGAAGGTCTCGCTCACGACGACCGTGTTCTACACGGGCTTCCTGAACATGAACGACATCAGCTCGGTCTGCATCTCGCTCGACGATCAGAACAAGGACTGTCGGCTCGACGACCGCGTGCGCGGGCGTGCCTACGGCCTCGAGCTGTTCCTCAAGCGCGACCTGACCCAGAAGCTCGGCGGGTGGCTCTCGTACACGCTGTCGCGCTCCGAGCGCATGATCCGCGGCGAGTCGTTCCCCTCGGACTTCGACCGCACCCACGCCTTCTCGGCGGTGCTCGGCTACGACCTCGGGCGGGGGTGGCGATTCGGCGGTCGGTTCTCGTACACCAGCGGCCGCCCGGTCACCCTCAGCCTGCGAGGCTTCTCCGACCAGACCGCCGGCGACATCGCGGTGAAGGACGTGAGCGGCACGCCCCTGCCCCCGGGCTTCGACCCCAACGTGCTCCTCAACGGCAAGCTGCGGCGCCGGTTGCCGGGGTTCACGCGCCTCGACCTGCGCCTCGAGAAGCGCTGGGTGTACAGCGACACCCACTCGCTCGCGTTCGTCGTCGAGTGGTTCAACAGCCTCATGGCCAAGGAGGCGACGGACTACTCGAAGTGTCGCATCGTCGACGCCTCCCTCGAGCCCCAGTGCCAGCTCGAGGAGATCGGCCCGGTGACCATCCCGAGCCTGGGCCTCGAGGGGACCTTCTAGCGGGGGCGGCTTCCGCTAGGATGCGCCGCGATGCGCAAGACCGCCGGAATCCTCGTGCCGCTGTTCTCGCTCCGCACCGGGCGGAGCCTGGGCATCGGCGACATCGCCGACCTGCCCGAGTTCGCCCGTCTGGCCCGCGAGGCCGGCCAGGGCCTCGTGCAGCTGCTGCCACTCGGCGAGCTGCCCGACGGCGAGAGCAGCCCCTACTCGGCGTGCACCACGTTCGCGATCGACCCGGTCTACGTCGCGGTCGATCGGCTCGAGGACCTGCGCGACGAGGAGCGGGGGCCGCTGCTCGGCCCCGAAGGCGAGGCCACCTTCGCCCGCCTCCGCGACGCGGCCCGCGTGGACTACCCGACCGTGCGCGCGGTGAAGCGACGCCTGCTGCGCGCCGCGTTCGATCGCTTCTTCGTCGAGCACTGGGAGCCGCGCACCGAGCGCGCCGAAGCGCTGCGGGCGTTCGCCGAGGCCGAGTCGGCGTGGGTCCGCGACTACGCGCTCTACCGCGCGCAGAAGGGACGCTACGGCGAGGCCTGGTGGCTCGCCTGGCCGGCCGGGGTGCGCGAGCGCGATCCGCGCGCCCTCGAGGTGGCCGGCCGTGAGCTCGGTCGCGAGGCGCTCTACCACACCTACGTGCAGTGGATCGCCCACGAGCAGTGGGACGCGACCCGCCGCGAGTGCAACGCCATGGGCGTCGAGCTGATGGGCGATCTCCCGTTCATCGTCGGGGTCGACAGCGCCGATGTCTGGCAGCACAAGGGGGAGTTCCGCCGCGACTTCAGCCTGGGCGTCCCCGGGGACGCGTGGGTGCCCGAGGGCCAGGACTGGGGCCTGCCCGCCTACGACTGGGACGCGATGGACCAGGGCGACCTCGCCTGGCTGCGGGCGCGCGGCGCGCACATGGGCCGCATGTTCGACCGGTTCCGCGTCGACCACCTGGTCGGCTACTACCGCCAGTACGTGCGCACCAAGGAGGACCGCGTGGGCTGTTTCGTGCCCGACGGCGGTGAGCCGGCGTGGATCGCCCGCGGCGAGAAGGTCCTGTCCGCGCTCGTGGCGTCGACCAAGGGCAAGGTCATCGCCGAGGACCTCGGGACCATCCCGGCCTTCGTCGGCACGTCGATGAGGAAGCTCGGCCTGCCCGGGTACAAGGTCCTGATGTGGGAGCAGGAGGAGCCGGGCAAGTGGCCGTATCTCTCGCTCGCCACGAGCGGCACGCACGACACGATCACCATGGCCACCTGGTGGGAGTCGCTGCGCTACGGCGAGCGCCGTCAGTTCCTCGAGCGGGTGCCCTCGCTGCGCACGGTCGCGCAGGAGTACGAGGTCGACAAGCTCGTGCCGCGCGTGCACGATGCGCTGCTCGACGCGCTCTACGGCGCCGGCTCCGAGCTCGCCCTCCTGCCGCTGCAGGACGTGCTCGGTTGGAAGGATCGCGTGAACGTGCCCGGCGTCACCTCGAGCGACAACTGGACCTGGCGCCTGCCGATGACCCTCGACGCGCTGCGGAGGGACGGCGCGGTCGCGCACCGGCTCGCCACGGCGGCCGAGCTCGCGCGGCGCCACGGGCGCTGAAGGCCGCCCCGGCGCGTTCTTGTCTCGACAGTCGCGGGGAGAACGGAGACCCTCGTCGCATGCGCTGGTCCCTGTCGCTGTGCGCCCTCGTCGCCGCGTGCTCGCCCCGCTCCTCCGCGACCCCGACGCCCCCCACCCCTGTGGCCTCGGCCTCGGCGACGCCCGGTGGCTCGAGCACCGCGAGCGTCCCCGCGGGCCCGGACGCGTGGCTCACCGACCCGGCGATGATCACGGCCGGCCGCGACCTGTTCAGCAAGAACTGCAGCCCGTGCCACAAGGCCGACGGCGGCGGCCTGATCGGCCCGAACCTCACCGACTCGGCGTGGCTCCACGGCGGCTCCCCCGAGCAGATCGAGGCGACGATCCTGAAGGGCTGGCCCCAGAAGGGCATGGTGGCGTGGGGGACCATGCTGACGCCGCACCAGATCCGCACGCTGGTCGCCTTCGTGGTGTCGATCAAGGACACCAACGTGCCGGAGGGAAAGGCCCCGCAGGCCGCGCCCTAGTCAGCCCCCCGAGGTGCCTGCGGCCCGGAGCAGCTTCGCCATCGCGACGGTCGGCTTGATGTCGAGCATCACCTGCTCGCCCTCCCAGAGCTCGCCGATCATGAACGTGCGATCGATCTCCGCGAACAGGTTCGTCACCTTGAAGGAGACGCCAGCCTTGTGGAAGGCCCAGAGCTCGGCCCGCACCGCGGGGGTCAGGAGCTTGGTGAGGCCCGCCACGTCGTTCGTGACCACGCGAAACGCCGCATCGAACTCGGCGTCGCCGAGCTGCGCGTCCTTCAGTCCGACCGCGTTGGCGAGCTTGTGCAGCGCGTTCTCGCGGGTGAGGGCGAACGTGACGGGCAGCTTCGCGCCGACGAGCGCGCGGGTGCTGAACTGGTAGGTCGCGGCCTGGCGCTCGAGGACGATCTCCACGCCGTCGTAGGTCCCGGTCAGCGACACCGTGGAGTAGACGTCGAAGTACCCCGGGTCGGCGGGATGCAGCTCGAGCCCGAGGGCCTCGCCTGCCTGTCTCATCGCTTCGAACATGCGCCGAGGAGACCACGCCCCTCCGACCTCGGCAACCTCAGAGGTTCGTCGCGATCTGCTCCCACACCTCCGCGATCCGATCGGCCCAGCCGTGCGCGCCCGCGATGGTGTCGACGCCGTCCTGGCGGAGCTCGAACGCGGTGTGCAGGATCCCACGGCGGACCCCGTGCACTGGGATGGCGTAGTCGCTCTCGTCGCTCACCCAGTAGGGTTCGTTGTCACCCACGAGCAGGTCTCGGTCACTGGCCCGGAACGCGTCGCGGAACCGATGCGCGAGGCGCGCGTCGCGCCCGTACAGGAGCGCGATCGGCCACGGCCGCGGCGTGCCGTGCAGCGGCGCCGGCGTGAAGCTGTGGATCGAGAGGAGCACCGTCGCGCGCCCCTCCGCGGCCCGCGTGTCGAGCAGCGCGGCGATGGCGTCGTGGTACGGGCGGTGGAGCGCCTCGATGCGTGCGGCGCGAGCGGCCTCGTCGAGCCCCTCGTTGCCAGGGATGCGTACGCCACCGCTCACCACCGGCATCGCGCTCGGCGCGTGCGGCGGGCGGTTGCAGTCGACCACCAGGCGCGAGTAGTTCGGCATCACGAGCGTCGCGTCGAGCCGATCGGACAGCCGGTGCGCGACGTCGGCCGCGCCGATGTCCCAGCCGATGTGCGTCGCGAGATCGGCCTCCGAGACCCCCAGATCGCCCACCGCCTCGGGCAGCCGGCGCGACGCGTGATCGCAGATCAGGAGCACGCGACTCCGCGCCTCGGGGTGGTGGATCTCGAAGGCAGGCGGCTCGTGCGGGCGGAGCATCTTCCGGCACGCTAGCCGCGAGAGCCGCGCCTGGAAACGTGCTGCAATCGCGCCGTGCCGACCCACGAGCCCGAGCTCCTCGCGCGGGGACGCCTCACCGACGACGTGGGCCGCCTCCACCCGGCCGCGCGCGGCTTCAGCCGGAGACCGCTCCTCCACGCCGCACTGCCGGGGCCGTGGGGTCGGCGCAAGCGGTGGGACTACGCGTGCGTGATCGCCGATCGCGGTGCGCTCCAGCTCACCCTCGCCGATCTCGACTACCTCGGACTCGTCGAGCTCGCGTGGGTCGACTTCGACCGCCGGGTCGTCGCGAGCGCCGGCATGGCCTCCCCGCTCGGCCTCGGGCTCTCCCTCGGAGACGGGTGTGGCGAGGGCGACGCGCGCGGCCGGCTGCCGCTCGTGCGCGGCGCCCTCGTCCGCCGGGACGGTGGCGTGCAGCTCTCGGCGGACGGTCGCGGCCCGCGCGGCCGGATCCGCGCGGAGATCTTCGTGGGCGGCGCGGACGAGTCGTTGAACGTGGTGGTGCCGTTCAGAGACGGCGCGCGGTTCCAGCTCACCAGCAAGCACGTGGCCCGCCCCGCGCGCGGCGAGGTGCGCGTCGGCGGCGAGACCATCGAGATCGACGGCTTCGGGGCCTTCGACCACGGCCGCGGCGTATGGCCCGCCGAGACCACCTGGAACTGGGCGACGGCGGCCGGGGTCTCGCGCGGGCGGCGCGTGGGCGTGCAGCTCGGAGCCCGCTGGACCGACGGCACCGGCGCGACCGAGAACGGGGTCTTCGTCGACGGTCGGCTCGACAAGCTCGGATGCGAGGTGGGCCTCGACTACGATCTGCGCAGCGCGGAGGGCCCGTGGCGCGTGCGCGATCGCTGCGGTCACGTGGATCTGCGCTTCTGGCCGCGCGTCGCGCGGAGGGCCCACCTGGATCTCGGCGTGGCCCGCACGGCGCTCGACCTGCGGTTCGGCCGCTGGACCGGGCACGTGATCGCGTTCGACGAGCGCATCGTCGTCGACGGGTTCCTGGGCTGGGCCGAGGAGCACCGCGCGCGCTGGTGAGATCCGCTCCGCCTGCTACGTTGAGCCACCCGCCATGAGGCCGTTCGCACTCCTCCTCGTCGGCGCACTCGGCGCGTGCGGCTCGCCGAGCCCGCGCCCGAGCGCTCGGCCGGTTGCTCCCGGCGCCACGCAGGAGGTGGGGCGTTATGTGGTGCTCGCCCCCACCGGCGTGTTCCGCATCGCGCCCGGACACCCGATCGCGATGCGGGCGAACCTCACGCCCAAGGCGGCGAGCGCGGCCGCCGAGCTGGACGTCGAGTACGGCCTCTTCGAGCGCAAGGGCGAGGAGGACGGCGCGGTGATCGTGGAGACCCTCGCCGACGCGCCCGAGGGCCACGCGTGCACCCGACCCCACCAGGGCCTCTCGCCTTTCGCCCTGCGCCTGTTCGTCGATCCGCGCGATCTGGCCGAGGTCACTCGCCAGCGGGTCGAGGTCTCCTACGGCGACGGCACCTCCGTCGAGCTCGCGGCCGGGGTGGTGCTGCACCCGAGCACCGCGAGCGCCAAGCCCGGCGAATCGGCGTTCCGCGTGCTCGTGGACCGCCTTCCGATCGTGGTGACGCTGCCCCCCGACGCCCACGCGAGCTCGTTCGAGATGGCGACCCCGTTCGCCGTGCCGGAGTCCAAGGAGCGGCTCGGCGGGCCGCTGCGCCTCGCGAACCACGTCTACTCCCTCGACCAGCTCGAAGACAACGTCGGCTTCGCCGGGGTCGCCGGGGTGACCCGCAAGGGGGTGACCCGCTTCGCGATCCACACCGCGTGCGCCGTGTATCACGGTCTCGCCACGCAGGTGGAGCACGAGACGGCGGGAGAGACCTACTGCGTGGGCGGCCTCGGCCTCACGGGGAGCAGCGCGAGCTTTCAGGTCCCCGCCGGCGCCAAGGTCATGGCGCGGGGCGGACACCTGCTCGGCAGCACCCGCGGGCCCGTGGTGTTCCAGGATCGCGCCGAGGACGACGGGGAACGGAGCTGTTTCCGTCATCCGCTCGGTGGCGAGCCCAACGAGCAGAAGGGGTCGCTGCGCAACTACCTCGAGGTCTGCTTCGAGCAGGCGGCGATCCAGTGAGCCAGGCCTAGGCCGCGCCGCCGATCGCCTCGAGCTGCGCGCGCAGGTTGGAGAGCTCGTTCGCGAGCGCACCCTTCGCGCCCTCGAGAGGCCCGAGGCTCGACCGGATGCCCACCGGCAAGCGTTCGACCATGGCGAGCAGCAAGGCGGTCACCGCCTCGGCGTCCGCGCCGACGGTGGCCTCGATCGCTCCGTATCCCGGCAACGCCCGCAACGCGGCCCGCGCCTCGACCAGCTCTTGTTCGTGCGCGGGGGCGGTCGGGGTGCGCAACTCCAGGTTCGCGGTGAGCGGCCGCACGGCCCGCGCGAGCGCCGCGAGATCGAGGTGCTCGTGGAAGCCTCCCACGATCGCGGCGAGTCGATCGGTCAACCCGGCCCAGCTCTCGCCGTCGCAGCGCAGGCTGAAGCCGAGCGCGAGGCCGCTGCGGCGCGCGCGCAGGGTCATGAACCCCCGCGCCCGCCCCGTCGTCGGATCGACGGACTGCATGGCGTGGAACAGCCGCTCGACCGGCACCCAGTGGGGCGGGTACTTGAAGCGAGCGACGTCCAGCACGAGGGCCAGATCGCGGCCGCTGTGGAGGCCGCCGATCGGGGAGAAATGTCCGCTGCCGGTCTGGCCCAGGCGCGCGCGATCGTAGGCGGCGACCACCACGCTCTGCCCGTCGGCAGCGGCGCGCATCGCCGCGCGGAAGGCCGTGACGTCGGTGGTGTCGGCGCGCTGCAAGGTCACCTCCGCGCCGTTGCAGCGGGCGAGGCAGACCAGCTCGTCGAGGTCGAGGCCGCGCGCACGCACCGTGGACAGCGGGACGCAGCAGTCGAGGAGGTCTTCGGCGAACCAGCGCCACGGCCCCTTCCACAGACGCCCCGGGTCGATGGCGAGCGCGTTGAGCGCGACGACCAGCGAGCCGAGCCCGCAGAACGCGGGATCGGACTGGGTGTGGAACTGCTCGGCGAGGGGGAAATACCCGTCGAGCTCGGACGCCGCCAGCGCCTCGGCGAAGACGCGCCGTCCTTCTGCGGAGGAGAAGGCGACGGCGTCGGAAGGCAAGGGTCTCCGGTAGAGCGTCTGTTCCATGGCGAGCCCGTCCTCTACCACTCCTGCTGCCACAGAGTCGGCGTTGCGTCTCCCTGGGACGCAAACGCGCGAGCCTGCTCCGCGATGGCGTACAGCTGTGGTATTCGCCCTCCGTGGGCACGACCTCCGAGGCCTTCCTCGCCCTGGCGGCCGCGATCGACGAGCTCGTCCATGTGTGGCGAATCACCTCGACAGGCCCCGAGCCGAGGCTCGAGCTCGCGTGGGTCAACGTCGCCTTCGAGCGACGGATACGTCGTCAGCCACCCCTCGAGAATCCAGAGCGGCTCGTGCCCGCGACCGATCTCCCGGCGCTCGGCGCGGCGCTGCGGGCGTTCCTCGCCTCCCCCGACCGCGTGTCGAGCCCCCTCGCGTTGCGTCTCGAGGACGCCGGCGTCACGCGCTCGTTCTGGTCGGTCGCGTACAAGAGCGTGTTCCAGGGCGAGCCCGCGATCCTGGTCGTGTCCAAGGAGCAGGCGGTCGTCGAGCCCTCGAGCGACGACGGTCGGTTCCGCCTGATGGTCGAGAACTTCAACGACATCCTCCTCATCATGGACAAGGACGGCATCGAGCGCTTCGTCAGTCCGTCGTGCGAGGCCGTGCTCGGCTTCACACCCGCCGAGCTCGTCGGCCGCCACGGTCTCACGTTCGTGCACCCCGACGACCACGCCGGCATCCGCGAGGGCCTCACCTCCGCCACCCGCGGCGGCGTCCCCAGCGTCATGCTCGAGTTCCGTCACGCGCACCGTGACGGCGGTCACCGCTGGCTCGAGGCGGCTTGCACGAGCCTGCTCGCCGACCCGAGCGTCGCGGGCATCGTCATGGTCGCGCGCGACGTCACCGCGCGACGGCGCGCCGAGGAGGAGCGCCGCCGCGCGGAAGAGCACCTGCGTCACGCGCAGAAGCTCGACTCCGTGGGTCGGCTCGCGGGCGGGATCGCCCACGACTTCAACAACCTGCTCACCGCCATCAAGGGCAACGTCTCGCTGCTCCTCGACGGGCTCACCAGCGACGACCCGCGACGCGAGATCCTCGAGGAGGTGGATCACGCGGCGAGCTCGGCCACCAACCTCACCCGCCAGCTGCTCGCGTTCTCGCGCCGGCAGGTGATCGCGCCCCGGGTGCTCGACCTCGCCGAGGCCCTCGGGCCGCTACAGAGGATGCTCGCGCGGGTGCTCGGCGAGACCATCGAGCTCTGCGTGGGCGTCGCCCCCGACCTCTACCGCGTGAAGCTCGACCCCGGCCAGCTGGAGCAGATCCTGGTCAACCTCGCCGTCAACGCCCGCGACGCGATGCCCGACGGCGGACGCCTCACGATGGACGTCCGCAATGCCCGGCTCGACGAGGCCGCGGCCGCCGTGCACCACGTGCCGCCGGGGGACTACGTCCGGCTCGCGGTGTCGGACACGGGCGCAGGGATGAGCGACGAAACGCGCGCGCACCTGTTCGAGCCCTTCTTCACGACCAAGGAGGTGGGCAAGGGCACGGGTCTCGGGCTCGCCACGGTCTACGGGATCGTCAAGCAGAACCAGGGGCACATCGAGGTCGAGAGCGGCCAGGGCACGACGTTCACCATCCTCCTGCCCCGCACCAGCGAGCCGAGCGCCACCGCGCAGCGCACCCCCTCTGGCTCCCGCCTCGGCACCGAGACCATCCTGCTGGTCGAGGACGACGATCGCGTGCGGGCCCTCGGCGCGCGCCTGCTCGAGCGGCTCGGCTACACGGTGCACGCCTACGGGAGCGGTGAGGCGGCGCTCGCGGCCCTCGAGGCGCTGCCGCGACCGCTGCACCTCTTGCTGACCGACGTGGTCCTGCGGGGCATGAACGGTCGGGTGCTCGCCGAGCGCGCGCGGGCACGGGTCCCGGGGCTCAAGGTGCTCCTCACCTCGGGCTACGCCGCCGAGGCTGTGCCCGGCGGAGTCGAGCTCCTCGAGAAGCCCTACACGACCTCGGCGCTCGCGGCGCGCCTCCGCGAGGTCCTCGAGTCGTAGCCTCAGGGCGAAGCGCGCACGACGCACTCGGCCGGCGAAGGGCCGTCCTTCGGGAACGCGCGGGCGAGCGCCTTGGCCAGCCGCGCCGCGCGCTCGCGGTAGCCGGGGCTGTTGAAGTGGATGCCATCGGTCGTGTACCAGCCGTCCTGCACCTCGCTCGCCCAGTCGTACACGCGCATGTTCGAGTGCCGCGTGCAGGCCTGGATCAAGGCCTGGTTCCAGTTCGCCATGTGCGGGTTCTGGTAGGGGCCCTTGGTCACGAGGGTCTTGGTGGTGGTCCACAGCACGGGCGCGCCGCCCACGTGCCCCATCATGGCGTCGATGCGCTCGCTGAGCGTCGCGAGGTGGCCCGCCACGTTGGCGGGGTCGTTGGTGCCGAGGGCGAGCACCCAGCACCCCTCGTACCCGTGCGCGCGCTTGTACTTCACGATGTCGGTCGCGCTCGGCTGATCCTCGTAGGTCTCGACCATCGAGCGCGCCCCCGAGATCTCGGGCCAGAACTGCTCGACCCCCACCGCGTGGTACCGCGCGTCGATCCGGTCGTCGGCTGCCGGCAGGAACGCGTGCGAGACGAGGCCGAGCGAGGTGGAGTCGCCCACGTGCGCGAGCTGCGCGCAGCGGGTCCACGGGGCGCCGTCGACCTTGGGCGCCTTGACCGGGACCGGGTTCGCGGGAGCGGTCGGCACCACGGTGACGACCGGCTCCGCCGCGAGCGCATCGAGATCGGTCGGGGCCTTGGGCCGGCGGAGCGGCCACACCACGAGCGCCGCCGTGGCCAGGGGGACGAGGACCAGCGCGCGGACGAGGAGGCCGAAGCGCGCGCGTCGTGGCCGCGCCGCGTAGACCCGCCGACGGATCGGGTCCTCGAGCAGGGTGAACGAGGCGGCGGCGAGCCCCAGGATCAGCCCGAGCTGCACCGCGCCGCGCGCGAAGGGCCGCTCGCCGAGGATGGCGCTCGGCATGAACGCGACCACCGGCAGGTGCCACAGGTACACGCCGTACGAGCGCGCGCCGAGCCACCGCAGCGGCGCGACGCCGAGGGCCCGCGCGACGAAGGTGGACGGGTGCGCGGCCGCCATGGCCAGCGCCGCGGTGGCGATGGACAGCAGGAGCTCGCCCCCCCGATAGAGGAACGGCGAGTACTCGTCGGTGCGCACGATGCAAGCGACCACCACCGCGAGCCCGAGGGCACCCACGACGTCGAGCGCGAGGCGACCCCGGCGAGCGATCCGGCCCACCCGGTCGAAGGGCAGGGCCATGGCCGCGAGCGCGCCCACGAGGAGCGCGGCGGCGCGGGCGTCCGTGCCCTCGTACGCGCGCGTGTTGTTGAGCGCGTGGGGGTGGTAGAGCCGGTAGCTCGCCCACGTGGAGGCCGCGGTGCACAGCGCCGTCACCACCACGAGGGGGAGCAGGCGGCCACGACCGACGCGTCGCCGACCGAGCGCGAGGAGGCCGAACACGAGCAGCGGCCACAGCAGGTAGAACTGCTCCTCGATGGCCAGCGACCACAGGTGATCGAGGGGTCCGGGCCCCGAGAAGCGCTGGAAGTAGTCGTCGCCGCGCGCGATCGTCGTCCAGTTGGCGACGTAGAAGAGCGCGTAGAGCGCCTGGCGCGCCGTCCGCGCGAGCTTGTCCGGGCGCGCGATGGCGGTCGTGACCACCACGACCGGCAGCATCAAGAGGAGGGCGGGCAGGAGCCGGCGCGCGCGGCGCAGCCAGAAGTCCTTGAGGTCGACCGTGCCCCGGTCGCGGAAGCCCTCGAGCAACAACGAGGTGATGAGGTAGCCGGAGAGCGTGAAGAACACGCTGACGCCGAGGAGCCCTCCGTCGAGGAAGGGCACCCGGAGGTGGTAGGCCACGACCGAGCCCACGGCGATCGCGCGGATGCCATCCAGCCCGGGTAGGTACCGGGTCTTGCCTGCCGGCTCGGCAGCTTCCAGGGTGGCCATCGTCCTCCGGGGGCCGGTTACCACGGGGGGCCCCGCGGGTCGCCAGCCGGCAAGGGAACGTCCCGGCGGCGCTCGGCTCTTCCCGCCCTCGAGGCGAACGTCGTTCGCCTCGGTCACGAACATTGTTCGTAGCGGCTAGTCGGCAGGCGGCACGTAGTCCTCGGGGAACGCGGAGCTCCCGCACTGGAACGTCCCCGGGAACGTGACCTCGATCGCCACGACGGGGCGGCCGAGGTGTCGCTCCTCGTCCAGCGGGAACTGGGGCACCGACAGGTCGCGCTCGACCACGAACCCGAACCCCTGCGCGGCGTACCCGAGGCGCCAGAACTTGCTCTGGTCGCTCGTGCTCCACTCGCCGGTCTCGCCGTAGACCTTGCGGACGTCACGCACGGTGCTCTCGCCGAGGACGATCCCCCGCGGCGTGCGCGCCCGGAACGGCGGCTTGAACGAGAACACGAACACCCGCTCGCTCGGGTCGGCCTGGCAGTAGAACGCCGAGAGGCCGGCCTCGTAGCGGAGCTCGATCGAGTAGGAGCCGTGCCGCAGGATCTGGGTGGGCGCGCCGTACCGCGCGACGACTGCCTGTCGCGTGGCCCCGAGGGGCAGATCCGAGAGGCCGACCCCGGCGTGCAGCGTCTCGACGTGCGGCGGCTCGGGCGTCGTCGGCGGCGCGACCGGCGCCGGCGGCGGCCCACAGGCTGCGGTCGACGAGGAGAGCGCCAGGCCGAAGAGCCAGCAGGTCATCTGGCGCACGGAGAGCAGGCGGCGCATGGAGGCACGATACGTTCGTTCTCGAGGTGCCGCGAGCGCCGCAGGTCGCTCACCAAGCGGGTCGTCGAGACCAGCCGCGGCGCAAGGCGGGAATGGATCACCTCCGTCGCGCGCTGCGCCGGTCGATGCGACCCTGGCACGTCTCCCTGCTCGCCCTCCTCCTGGTCGGCTGCGACCACGGCACCAAGCTCGCCGCCGTGCGACTCTTGGGAGAGGGTCCGCGGTCCCTGATCGCCGGCGTGCTCGAGCTCCGGTACGCCGAGAACCACGACGTCGCCTTCAGCGCGCTGTCGGCGCTCCACCTCCCGACGCCGCGCGCCGCCCTGATCGTGGTCGGCGTGCTGGTCCTCGGGGCTCTCGTCGCCTCCTACCGAGCCTTGCGCAACGGCCGGCCGCGCGCCGACGTGGGCTTCGCCCTCGTGGTGGCGGGCGCCGTCGGCAACCTCCTCGATCGCGTCGTCCGCGGCTACGTCGTCGACTTCGTCCACCTCGCCCACTGGCCGGTGTTCAACGTGGCCGACGTCCTCATCGCCGTCGGGGGCATCCTCCTCGCGACCAGTCTCACCCCGAAAAAGAGGGCCGGCCCGTAGCGCGGACGACCGGATTGCGACACACTCCGCGCGTGCGGCGCGCGCTGTCTTCCCTCCTGCTCGGGCTCGGGCTCGTCGGCTGCGGCGCGGGCCCCGACGGCGAGGCCGGTGCAGAGGACGCGGGGGACGCGAGCGCGGACGTCGAGCTCGACGCGTCGCTCGAGGGCGGCGCCGAGGGCGGCTTCTTCCTCCCGGTCGCCGAGCTGCGCGTGCCGTGCAAGGTCGGGGGCGTCGACGGCCACTGCGAGGACGTCAAGGACTGCACCGGCGACCGCGTCGCGACCCCAGGCTTCTGCCCCGGCCCCGCCAACATCCAGTGCTGCACCCCGCGCGGCGAGGCCGGCCCACCGCCCGCGCCGACCGACGCCGACGCGAGCGGCTGGTGCCCCACCGATCCGACCGCGTCGCCGAACGCCGGCCTCGTCGAGGAGCCGGGCAGCGGCGGCTGTCCCGCGGGCATGCTCCGCGTCGCGGCCACGCCGAGCTTCTGCGTCGACCGCTTCGAGGCCAACGTCGAGATCCTCGACGGCGCCACCTGGAAGCCGTGGTCCCCCTACTACCCGCCGCCGACCACCACGCCCACCCGCGCGGTCTCGCTGCGGGCCGCGGTCCCCCAGGGCTACATCAGCGGCAAGGAGGCGCAGCGGGCGTGCGTCGGCGCCAAGAAGCGCCTCTGCACCAACCCCGAGTGGCTCCGCGCGTGCCAGGGGCCCAAGACCACGACCTACCCCTACGGCACCACCCGCGTCCCCGGCGCGTGCAACGACGCGCGCACCCCCCACCCCGCGGTCTCTTGCTTCGGCACCACCGCGAGCTGGATCTTCAGCGAGATCGGCTGGCCCGGCATCAACCAGCAGGCCAAGACCGTCGAGCGCACCGGCAACCGGACCGCCTGCGTCACCGCCGAGGGCGCCTTCGACATGATGGGCAACCTGCACGAGTGGATCTACGACGACCCGAGCAAGTACCCGTCCCCCGTCAAGGCCATCGACTTCCGCGGCGGCTTCTTCGCGGACACCGTGGTCAACGGGGAGGGCTGCCTCTACCGCACGACCGCCCACGATTTCTCGCACTGGGATTACTCGACCGGCTTTCGCTGCTGCGCCGACTGAGGTGTACACTGCGGCCATGCGCCGCGGGTGTCCGGTCGTCCTCGCGCTGTCGATCGCCTGTGGGGGGACGACGGCCGACGAGGCGAGCGACGCCGCGATGGACAGCTCGTCCGACGGCAACTTCGACACGAGCACGCTGGACACGGGTTCGCTCGACGGGTCGGCGGACACGGGTGGAAGCGCCCTCGACGCGGCGGACGGCAGCACCGATGTCGCCGTCGACACCGCTCCCGACGCGCCGCTCACCGGCTGCATCACCGACAAGAGCGCCGGCACCCACGTGTTCAAGTGCGCCGGCGTCACCTACGACGTGACGATCCCCGCGGCGTGCACCGGCAAGCCGTGTGGGCTCGTCCTCGACGTGCACGGCGCGACGATGACCGGCCGGATGGAGGACGCCAACACGCAGATGCGCGCCCTCGGCGAGAAGTACGGCTATGTGGTGATCCAGCCGACCGCGCCCGGCTCGGCGCCCACCACCTCGTGGACGCCGGGCCTCGACGACGACAAGGTGCACGCCGTCCTGGTCGAGGCGATCACGGTCCTCGGCGTAGACGACAAGCGTGTGCACATGACCGGCTTCTCGCAGGGCGGCATGATGACCTCGCGCTTCCTCTGCCGGTTCGCGGAGCTGTTCGCCTCCATGGCCCCCGCCGCCGGCACGGGCTGCTCGTTCCTCGGGCTCGACGCGCCGTCGCGCGAGGTCCCGCTGCTCTACGTGCACGGGACCAAGGACGTGCTCGTCGCGTTCACCGAGGGCGTGAAGCAGCGCGACGCCGCCATCGCCGCGTGGAAGATGAGCGGACCGACCACGCTCACGAGCGATGCAAGCCACTCGCGCAAGCAATGGACGAGCGCCAAGGGCACGGTGCTCGAGTTCGTGCAGCACGACTACAAGGCGCCCCCCGTCACGCTGCAGGGGCACTGCTACCCGGGCAGCACCGACAAGGGCGGCGAGCCCGGGCAGCTGTTCTCGTTCGCTTGTAACCCGCCGAACGCCTTCGTGTGGGGCGAAGAGGTCATGAAGTTCTTCGTCGCCCACCCGCGAACCTGAAGACCGAGCCCGCGGTTCTGCGTACGCTCGGCGTATGGTCCGCTCCTCCCTCTGCCTGGGCCTCGCGCTGGTCTCGGGCTGCGAACGGTGCAACGCCACCAGCGGCGCGCCGACCCCGCCCGCCCCCTCGGCGGTCGTGGCGAGCTCCGCGGCGCCGTCGGTCTCCGCTGCGCCCTCGGCGTCGAGCCCCTATGCACCCGCGGGCACGCCGATCCCCGCCGAGCTCCACGGCCCGCTGCTCTATGTCGTCGAAGGCGCGACCGGACAGGACAGCCTCGAGCTCGTCGAGGTGAAGGCCGGGGGCGCGGGCCCGGCGCGCAAGCTCCTCGAACGCCCCCACGGCGAGCTGGTGGGTGCCGCGCTGTCGCGCGACGGCAAGACCGTGGCCTACGCGCGCACGGTGGTGATGGCCGACAAGACCGAGGCCACCGTGAACACGGTCGGCGTCGACGGGAAGGACGACAAGCGCGTCGCGACCTGCGACCGCGTCTGCGAGATCGTCGGCTGGGACGCCAAGGGAGCGCTGTGGTTCCTGGAGCGCGGCGCGGGAGACTTCCCCACCATCCACCGCTTCGCCGGCAAGCCCGAGCCGGCGTGGGGCGCAGCCTGGTCCGCGTGCAACGCCTCCCACGTCGTGCTGTCCCCCGACGGTCAGCGGATCCTGGTCACGCTCGACGACTCGTTCGGCTGGCCCGAGTGCATCGAGAGCAAGTTCCAGGGGGTCTACCTGATGGCGGTCGACGCGCCCCAGCTCGATACGAGCCGCCCGCTCTTGCCGTTCGCGAAGAGCAAGACCAGCAAGGGCATGAACCTCAACTTCGCCGAGGCGGGGTTCTCGCTCGACGGCACCCGGCTCGAGCTCGACGTCAGTGGCATCGGCGAGGACGAGGCCGACGGCGGCTCGGTGCTCGATCTCCCCTGGAGCTGCAAGCTGGACGGCAGCGACGCGCGCCACGCGGCCTTGCCTCCGCGGTGGTCGTTCGTGGTGGTCGAAGAGGGCAAGGCGCAGCGCGGCGTCGCGCGCCTCGAGGGCAAGGACACGCTGCCCATCCCGGTCATCGGCCCGGCCAAGACGATCGGCTGGCTCGCGCGCTCGCGGTGAGCCGCCTCGCTCCGTTCACTGCGCTCGCCGCCGGCTCGCTCCGTTCACTTCTTCGGCAGGAACACCGGGGGGAGCGGGGGGAGGGGGAGGATGATGCTCGAGACCGGGGCGGGCTTGCTCGGTGCGGGCGGCGGCTCCTCGCTCGACTTGAGGATGACCTTCACCTCGCGGAGCTGCGTGCCGCGCATCACGGTGAGCTTGGTCTCGTCGCCGGGCGCGCGCTTCTTGATCTGCTCGGCGAGATCCTCGGCGCTCTTGGTCACCGTGCCGTCGACGGCGACGATGGCGTCTTCGTTGGCCTTGATGCCCGCGACGGCCGCGGGGCTGCCCTCGGCCACCGCGATCACGCGCACGCCGAGCTTGTCGGTGAGGCCCGTGACACCGAGATAGGTCGAGGGCGCCTTGATCGGCGGCGCCGTCTTCAGGAACTTGCGGATCTGCGCGATCGGAGCGCCGAACAGCGCCGGCGCGCAGGCGACCTCCTTGGGGGCGCCCGTCTTGCCGGTGCCCGGCGCGCACGCGCGACCCACCACACCGATGACCCCGCCCTGGGGATCCACGAGCGGCGTGCCGATCGCGACGTTCTTCGTGTCGAGCGAGAGCGCGTCCTTGAGGACGTCTCCGTCGGGGGAGAGGTAGTCGCGCTTGCCGAGGATGGCGGTGGCCTGCGGCTGCACCTTGCCCGTCTTGAGGAGGACGAACGTGGAGAAGGTCATCGTCGACGACAGCGGATCGAGATCGGACGGCTTGGCGCCCTCGCTCCACTTGGACGAGTAGGGCACGAGGAGTGCGAGATCCCAGGCCGCGTCCTCGTGGTGGAGCTTCACCTTGGTGGTCGCGTTGCTCTCGGGGAAGCGGATCTCGAGATCGCCGGTGCCACCGCCGAGCGCGATGGGGCTCCGCGCGGTGATGACCACCGACTTCTCGCTCAAGAGGACGCCGAGACCGATCGGCTTCTTGTTGCGCTCGAGCACAACCGTGGCCAGCCGTGCGCGGTCCATGCCCTCGACGGTGGGGGCCGTCGAGACAGACCCCGAAGGCGCGGCTTTCTTGGCGGTCGACGAAGAGGCCCCCGGCGGCGGGATGAACACCCAGGGCCCGGGCGGGCCGGCGGGCGACGGCGCGGCTCCCAGGACGACGGCGCCCCCGAGCGCGAGGGCCACGAGGCCAGGCCCCTTCAGGCCGAAGCCCGAGGGAGCAGCGTTGCCGGTGGGGCGGGTCTTTCGAGCGGACATGGCACCATCATCCTAGCAAGGTCGATGCCCGGGTGCCTGCCATGACCGTTCGTGGCCAGGACCGGCGAAAGAGCGCGACATGTGGGCGTCGTTCGTGGGGTTGGACGGACGACCGTGGCGCGGCGTTCACTCCGCACGGCCACACCCCTGGCTAGGAGCGGATCAAGGGGGGCGGGATGGTGAGGTCCTCGCTGCCCAGGAGGTCGGACAGTCGCGGCGCGACCGACTCGGCCAGGGCCATCTCGACCTCGGCGGCGGTGGCGAGCGCCCGACACTCGGTGGCGAGGCCCTCGCACTCCTCCAGCGAGAAGCGGCGCAGCGCCTCCTTGATCTCCACGATGGCCGCCGCCTCCATCGAGAGCGACCGCACCCCCATGCCGACCAGCAACACCGCCGCGAGCGGGTCGCTGGCCATCGCGCCGCACACGCTCACGGGGATGCCCGCGTCGATCGCCGCCTTGGCCGTCATGCGCACGAGGCGCAGGATGGAGGGATCGAACGACGAGGCGAGGCGCGCGAGCTCGTGCGAGCCCCGGTCGGCGGCCAGCGCGTACTGGACGAGGTCGTTGGTGCCGAGGGAGAAGAAGTCGGCCTCGCGGGCGAACAGGTCGGCGCAGATCGCCGCCGAAGGCACCTCGATCATCACCCCGAGGGCGGGCTTCTTGTGGGGCTTTCCCTGGGCCGTCAGGTCGGCGAGCGCCCGATCGAGCAGCCGGCGCACCGCGCGGATCTCCTCGAGGTTCGACACCATCGGGATCATGACGCGGACGTCGCCGTGCACCGCCGCCCGCGCCATCGCCCGCAGCTGCACGCTGAAGAGCTCGGGCTCGCGCAGCGCGAGGCGCACGGCGCGCGTGCCGAGCGCCGGGTTGGCCTCGTCGGGCACGGGGACCCGCATGGCGAGCTTGTCGTTGCCGAGGTCGAACGTGCGCAGCGTGACCGATCGCGGGGAGGCGAGCTGCACGATGTTGCGGAACAGCTCGTACTGCTCGTCCTCGGTGGGGAGCTCCTTGCGGTCGATGTAGAGGAACTCCGTGCGGTAGAGGCCGATGCCCTCGGCGCCGTGCTCGAGCGCGAGGATTGCCTCGGCGGGCAGCTCCACGTTGGCGAGGAGCGAGATGCGGGTGCCACACGACAGCGTGGCGGGCTCGCGGTGCCGGCTGCGCAGCACCTGCGTACGCGAGGCGAAGCGCTCCCCTCGCGCGCGGGCGCGGGCGCTGACCTCGGGCGTGGGGCGCACCCACACCTGCCCGCGGAGGCCGTCGACGACGATCAGATCGCCCGTGCGGACGTGCCCGCGGATGCCCGTGACGCCGACGACGGCGGGGATCTCGAGCGCGCGCGCCATGATCGAGGTGTGGCTCGTGCGGGTGCCGACCTCGGTGACGAAGCCCACGATCGGGTCGCGGACCATGGCGGCGGTGTCGGCGGGCGAGAGATCGCGCGCGACGACCACGGTCGGCGCCTGCACGATCACGCCGAGCGGCGGGGTGGCGCGCCGGATCGGGCGCGGCGGCGGGAAGCCGGCCTTGTGCGGCGGAGCGATCGGCTGCGCGGTGGCGAGGGCGCGCATCAGGCGCTCGCCGACGAACTCGACGTCGTGCCGGCGCTCGCGGAGGTACGGGTCGTCGAGGGCGTCGAACTGGCGGAGGATGCCCTGCAACGCCACCTCGACGGCCCACTCCGCGTTGCGGCCCTTGACGACGATCTCGTCGTGCACCGCCTGCGCGAGGCTCGGGTCGCCGAGCATGCTCTGGTAGGCCTCGAGGATCTTGAGGTGCTCCTCCGGCAGGGCGTCGGCCACCCGGCCGTGCACCTCGCCGATCTGGAACTGCGCCTCCTCGACGGCGTCTCGGAATCGACCGAGCTCGGCGTCCTTCTCGCTCGAGAGGATGCTGCGCCGCGGGACGCTCCCCTTGCCTTGCTCGAGGACCAGCGCGACCGCGACGACGATGCCCGGAGATCCGGCGATGCCCTCGAGCGGCCCCACCATGGGGACCGGCTCGTGCCCGCTCGGGGCGTCGCGCGGACGCTCACTCATTCCGGCTCGCCGAACCGGGTGGCGATGAGGTTGCCCACAGCGGCGACGCACTCGTCCGCCCGCTCTCCTTTCGCCCGCACGTCGAGGAAGGTGCCCTTGGACGCGCACAGCAAGAGGACCCCCATCACGCTCTTGCCGTTGGCGGTCTGGCCGTCGCGGCCCACCACGACCTCGCACGTGAACTTGCTCGCCAGCTGGACGAGCTTGGTCGCCGCGCGGGCGTGGAGCCCGAGGTTGTTCACGATCTGGAAGCGGCCCTCGGCGTCGGCGTCGGTCGTCATGTCCCCTTGCCTGATGGTACCGGAATTGCGGAGGCATGGCCGGACTGGGATGCCGGCCCGGTGGGCGTCGACGGAGCAGGGCCCGGGTCGGAGCCGCGCGAGCCCGCCACGTCTCCTCGCCCCACGTCTCGATGCTGGACGGCCACCTCGGCGAAGCGCTTTCGCAGCCGTTCACCGAGCTCCTCGGCCACCGCCACCGAGCGGTGACGACCGCCCGTGCAGCCGATCCCGATGGTCAGATATGCCTTTCCGTCGCGCGCGTAGAGCGGGATGGAGAAGTTCAGCAACGCCTCGATGCGATCGACGAACGTGCGCGCCTCCTCGCGCTCGAGGACGAACGCCGCCACGTCGGCATCAGTGCCGGGGCGGTGCTTCATCTCGGGCACGAAGAACGGGTTCGCGAGGAAGCGCACGTCGAGCACGATGTCGGCGTCCACCGGGGCGCCGTACTTGAACCCGAACGAGACGAGCCGCGTGACCATGGAGCCCGTCTCGCCGCGCGCGGGCGAGAACTGCCCGAGCACCACCGACCGCAGCTCGTGCACGTTGAAGCGCGTGGTGTCGATCACGCGGGTGGAGCGGGCCCGCAGCGGCGCCATGCGCTCGCGCTCCACGTGGATGCCCTCGACCACGTCGCCGGCGGTGGCGAGCGGATGCGGGCGACGCGTCTCGGAGAAGCGGCGCACGATCGACTCGTCGCTCGCGTCGACGAACAACACGTGCAGATCGCGGTGGCCCTGGGCGTCGAGCGCGTCCATGGCCGCGTCGGCCTCGCGGAGGAAGTTGCCGAGCCGGGCGTCGAGCCCGAGGCCGATGCGATGGAGGCCGTCGCGCTCGCACATGGCGACGATCTGGGGGGCGAGCTCGGTCGGCAGGTTGTCGCAGCAGTAGAAGCCGAGGTCCTCGAGCGCGTGCAGCGCCGTGGACTTGCCGGCCCCGCTCATGCCGGTCACGACGACCACCTGGGTGCGGCTCATTTGCGCTCCCGGACCGGGCCGTCGACCTCGTCGTCCGTGATGGCCTTGCCGAGCAGCTTGCGCTCGAGCCGCTCCTGGAAGTCGCGGGCGCCGTGGTGACCGGCCCGCTTGAGCAGCTCGTTGCGCGCGGCGATCTGCACGATGCCCCCGACGTCGCGGCCCGGCTTCACCGGGATGGTGACCTCGGGGATGTCCACGCCGAGGATGCGGTGGTGGCGCTCCTCGAGGCCGAGGCGGTCGTACTCGACGGGCTGGCCGGCGGCGTCCACGGCGTCGCTCATGCGCACCACGAGATCGATGGGCATGCGCGCGGTCACGCTCGTGACCCCGAACAGGTCCTTGAGGTTGAGGATGCCGAGGCCACGGATCTCGATGTGATGCTCGAGGAGCTCGGCGGGCTCGCCGATCACGGCTTTTCGCGCCGGGTCGACCGAGCTGCCGTAGGGCCGCACCGAACACTCCACGACGTCGTCCGCCACGAGGCGATGGCCGCGCATGACCAGATCGAGGGCGCACTCGCTCTTGCCCACGCCGCTCCGCCCGATGATGAGGATGCCGAGCCCGTAGATGCTGACCAGCACGCCGTGCAGGCGCGTGCGCACCGCCAGGCGGTCGTCGAGCAGGGCGTGCAGCAGGTTGATGGTGGTGGACGACTTGAGGGGGCTGCCGAGCAGCGGGGTCTCGGTCTCCTCGCAGGCCTCGACGAGCTCGCGGTGCGGCCGCGCGCCCCGGGTGAGCACGACCCCGCAGGGCCGCAGCCGCGCGAAGCCGAGGCACGCCTTGGCGCGCGCCTCCGAGGACAGCCGATCGAGGAAGGAGGTCTCGGTGGCGCCCAGGATCTGCAGCCGCCAGGCCTCGAGGCCGTGGAAGTGCCCGACCAGCGCGAGCCCGGACTTCTGCACGCGCGCGTTGAGGATGCGGCGCGAGAGCCCCGCCGCGCCGGCGAGGAGCGAGGGCTCGAAGCCGAGCCCCGGGTCGGCGCAGAGCCTCTCGACCGTGACGCCCGCCGGGGGTCCACGGTCGGCCTGCGCGTCGGCCGCCGCCAGCAGCGACTCGGAGGGCCAGTCCTCGGTACCCGACCGGCTGTCGCCCGGGGCGCCGTCCGCGGGGCGGCTGTCGCCAGGGTGGCTCTCGCTGGGCCGCCCGACGCTGGGGCTCGAGGGGAACGGCGCGTCGCCGTCGGTCGCGTCCACGCGGTCGCGGTCCTTGCCTCCCCCTCGCCCCCCCGGTGATGCCATCAGGGCACCTTCGCATCTGCATCGGCGACGAGCCGGAACACCTCCGCAGCGTTGGGGGCCGCGACGATCAGATCGCGCAGGGACTGCTCGCGCAGGACCTTGCTCACGCGCGCGAGGATCCGCAGGTGCTCCACCTGCGCGTTCATGCCCTTCTTCGGGCCCACGACGCCGAGGATGATGCGCGCCGGCTTGTTGTCGATCGCGTCGAAGGGCACGCCCGCTGGCACCACCAGCAACGCCGCGATCTGCACGGCGAGGTCGCCCAGGAAACCGTGCGGGATGGCCACACCGTCGCCGATGCCGGTCGACTGCAGCCCCTCACGCTCCTCGAGCACCGCGCGCACCGCGGCCACGTTGGCGGCCGACGGCGCTGCACTCGTCACGGGTGCTCCCACACCCGCGCCCCCCACGCCGACGCTCACGCCACGCGCGAGGAGCTGCGCCATCGCCTCGAGCACAGCGGCCTTGCCGCCCAGCGACTCGGTCGCTGCATGCAGGGCTACCCGGTCGGCGGTGAGGATGTCGACGAGCCGCATCGAGAGCCCCGTTTTCGCGCGATTGCCACGCGGCGTCCAGCTGGATCGCCGACGCGCGCAGGAATGTCCGGACCCCTCGGCCCGGCCCGTGGACGGAGGGCGCGGCGCGCGGGGAGCGCCTGCACGCGCGCCCACCCGCGACACACGCTGGGTTCGCTACTCTTCGTTGCCGGCGGCGAGCCGCTCTTGCTCGGCGGCGAAATCGTGTGCCTTCATGCCCTTGCTGGTGGCCGCGAGCTTCTTGCCCTTCGCGTTGTTCACCTGGTGTTCCAGCTTGTCGCACACGCGATCGAGCGAGGCGTACATGTTGTCGCTGGTCTCCTTGGCGGTGTAGTGCTCGCTCCCCGCGGTCACGATCACCTCGGCCATCTGCTCGCCCTTCTCGATCGACAAGGTCACGGTTGCCTTCATCGGCTTGCGGAGAAACTTCTGGAGACGTCCGATCTTCTCTTGTGCGTATTCCTTGATCGCGTCGGACGACTCGAGGTGGCGAAACGTGATGGCGATGTTCATCGGAACCCTCCGGTACCAGGCGAGCCACGCGATGCACGCGCTCTCTCGCCCGTAATCCAGTGCCCCAGGGCCTCAGTCGCTACGTCCTGGGGACCTCCTACGACGACAGTGACGAACTGCGCTCGGCTCCTTCTCGGGAAGTTCCCGCTCGGTGTGACGGGACTCGATGCGACGCGATGCCCGGACTTCTCCCGTGAGGGTTGGGTGCGGCGCGAAGGTGACAGTCCCATGGCTGATATCTAACCATAGGGCACCCTCCAATCATCCCGCCGTCAAGCATCTCGCGACGATCTTTCGAGTTCAGGATCCGTGCCACGAGGGTCGACCCGAAAACGCCACGAAAACAGGCGTGGGTCTCTGTGCGTGTCCCTCGGAGGCGACAGTCAGGAAGCCGCGGTCGCGGCCACCAGTGCGTCGTAACCGGTCAAGCGGGTGACCCCCGGCGGCACGGGGTCGAGCACGCTGCCGCCCCCCGCGTAGATCCGCACGGCGAGCGGGACGGCGCGCCGAATGCGCGCGAGCTCGCGCCTTGCGTCGAGCGGCTCGAGCGCGAGCGCCGAGAGCACCACCGCGGCCGCGCGCGCCTGCCGGACCGCGTAGGCGATGTCGGGCGCGGGCAGCGACGGCCCGAGGTACACCGCCCGCGCACCGGCGTTGGCGAGCACCACCGCTGCCATCATCACCCCGAGCTCGTGCTGCTCGCCCTCCGGGGTCGTGCAGACGAACAGGCGGGCCGCGCGATCGGCCCGCGCGTGGCGCAGGAGCTCGGCGAGGTGGCCGCGCACCGCCGCGCTCGCTGCGTGCTCGTGGGCGACGGTGATCCGCCCTGCCCGCCAGGCCTCGCCGATCTGGACGAGGAGCGGCGCGATGACCTCCGTGACCAGCGTGAACGGCTCCACCGCCAGCCCCGCCGCCGAGAGAGCGCGCTCCGCCTCGCCCGGGTCGAGCCGGTCCACGGCCGCGAGGAACCGCTCGCGCGCCGAGTCGAGCACCGGCGTCTCGGGGCTCGACGCGCGGGTGGTGAGCGGGGCGTGACGCCGGATCCCGGAGAGCTCGGAGGTCGTGAGCCCCGCGATGTCCCCGATGGCGTGCCCCTGGTCGAGCAGCTCCTTGATGAGCCGGATCCGGTCGAGATCGTCGCTCGTGTAGAGGCGGTAGCCCGCCGCCGAGCGCTGGGAGGCCATGGTGCCGTAGCGGCGCTCCCAGATGCGCAGGGCGTGGGGCGAGATGCCGGTGGCGCGGGCCACCGCGTGGATGCGTAGGAGACCGGGGGCCGGCTCGGCGGCAGCCGCGCCCCTCCGGTCGACCGAGCTCATCGTCCACCGGACAGCGCCGCGAGGGTCTCGCGCACGCCGGGGTAGCCGAGGAAGAACCACTTCCACCAGCCGAACATCATGGTGAGGTGCCCCACGAAGATGAACGTGTGGCTCCACATCTCGACCCGATCGGAGCGGTCGCTCCAGTAGCGGTGCCAGTGGAACACCTCGTCGACGAGGCTGTAGACGAACGACAGGATGGTCAGCACCATCGCCGGGATCCAGAACGCGCCGCGGTTCTGGTAGGCCGCGCACAGCAGCACGCAGCTGCCGATGCCGCAGAAGATCGTCACGTGGTGCACGAGGCCCTCGGCCCGCGCGATGACCTCCTTGTAGACCGTGCGATGACCGATGGTGTCGACGGCGATTGCCGCGGCGAAGATGCCCGCGCCGATCGGGACCATCCACGCCTCGGCGGGGAACTGCACGTGGGCGTGGCGCCCCAGCAACAGGAACCCGAGGGTCGACCCGAACAGCCCGATCATCAGCCCGACCCACGCCACGTAGACGAGCCAGTCGTCGCGGCCGAACGCCCGGATCAGCGAGAAGTACGTGACCAGCGCGCCCCGCTCGGACTCCGGGATCGGCAGGGCAGCGGGCGCGCGCGGGGCGGCCTTCGGGAGGGGGGCGGTGAGCTCAGACTGGAAGGACGTCATGGGGGAATCCGAGGACGCGCTCGGGGGTGACGAGCGCGCGGCGACGAAGCAACCGAGCCGGGAGCTCGGCCAGGGTGAGGACGACGGCGAGGAGCACGAGCGCGAGCTTGTGCAGGAGCGGCACGAACGCGCGGCCGCGGAACGGATCGAACGAGCGCCGGCGCAGGACCGCGCCGATCGCGGCGTAGACGTGGCGGGCCACCCGGATGCCGAGCGCGGGCCGGAGCCCGAGCGCCGGGAGGCCACGATCGGCCGAGCGGTAGTAGCGCTCGGCGAGCGCGAGCAGCGTCTCGACCGTGCGCTGCACCGCGGCGCGCGCCGGCGAGCCCTCGAGCGGGGCGCGCTCCTCCAGCGACACCCCGAGCAGCTCGGCCGGCAGGTACACGCGTCCGTCGGCGAGGTCTTCCTCCACGTCGCGGCACACGTTGGTGAGCTGCATCGCGATGCCGAGGTGCGCCGCGTTGCGCAGCGCGCCCGGCTCGCTGACCCCGAGCACGTGGCAGGCCATCAGGCCCACCACCCCCGCCACCCGGAAGCAATAGCGCTCGAGGTCGGCGAGGGTGACGTACTGCGTGCGGAGCACGTCCATCTCCATGCCCGCGAGGAGCTCCTCGGGGTAGGCGCGTGGGATCTTCCGGGCGCGCACGAGGTCGGCGAACGCGGCCAGGATCGGGTCCTTCCGGGTGGCGGCTCCCTGGTAGACGGCGTCGAGCTCGGCCCGCAGGCGGGTCAGGGCGGCGGAGCGCTCTGCCCGCGGGGCGAGGTCGATCGCGTCGTCGACGTGACGACACCACGCGTAGAGGACCGCCATCTCGTCGCGACGGTCCGCGGGCAGCAGTCGCGACGCGAGCGCGAAGCTCTTGGACTTGGTCGCGAGGGTCTCCTTCGCCAGCGCGACGGCCCCGGGCGCGAGCGGGAGCGCGAGGGTCACGCGGGGACCTCTCGGAGCGAGGGCGTCGCGGCCGGGGAGGCGCCGAGGCCGAGGTCGGCGATCACCACCGAGGCGGTCGCCTTGGCCGACCCCACGACCCCCGGCACACCGGCGCCGGGATGGGTGCCCGCGCCGACGATGTAGAGGCCCGGGATGTGCGGGTCGCGGTTGTGCGGCCGGAACCAGGCGCTCTGGGTGAGGCGAGGCGCGAGCGAGAAGGCCGAACCGTGGTAGGCGCCGAGCTCGCTCTGGAAGTCGTCGGGGGTCATCCACCGCTTGGTCGTCACGTGGCGACGCAGATCGGGCATGTGCCGCTCGAGCGAGGTGAGGATGCGCTCCGCGTACGCGGGTCCGGCCGTCGACCAGTCGATCTTCGCGTTGCCGAGGTGGGGCACCGGCGAGAGGACGTAGTAGGTGCCGTGCCCGGGCGGCGCGAGGGAGGGGTCGGTGACCGTGGGCGCGTGCAGGTAGAGGGAGAAGTCGTCGGGCAGCTTCGCGCCGTGGAAGATGTCGTCGAGCAGCCCCTTGTACCGCGGCCCGAACAGCACCGTGTGGTGGGCGATGTCGTAGTTCTGGTCGGCGCCGAAGTAGAGGACGAAGAGCCCCATCGACCACTCCGAGCGCTCGAGCTTCTGGCGCGTACGCGCGGCGGCGGGGTGGCCGCGGAACAGCTTCGCGTAGGTGTGGTGCAGGTCGGCGTTGGAGACGGTGGCGTCGAACGTCTCGCCCCCGCGGGCCGTCGTGACCCGGTGCACCGTGCGCCCCTGCTCGGCCTCGACGTCGATCGCGGTGACCGGGGACGAGAGCCGGACCTCGCCGCCGAGCTCCTCGAGCAGGCGCACGAGCGCGCGCACCAGCGCGCCGGTGCCGCCCTTCGGGAAGAACACCCCCCACTTGCGCTCGAGGTAGTGGATCAGCGTGTAGATCGAGCTGGTCTCGAACGGGTTGCCACCCACGAGCAGCGAGTGGAACGAGAGCGCCTCGCGGACGTGCTCGTTCTTCACGAAGCGCGCCACCGTCTTGTAGACCGAGCGGTCGGCGCGCAGGCGGATGAGGTCGGGCGCGCACCGCACCATGTCGGTGAAGCGGAGGAACGGCACGTGCGCGAGCTCGTCGTAGCCCGTCTCGAACACCTCCTTGGAGTAGGCGACGAACCTCCGGTACCCCTCGACGTCCGCGGGGTCGCGCCGGGCGATCTCGGCCTCCATCGCCTCGGAGCTGCCGACGTAGTCCATCTGGTCGCCGTCCGACCAGATCAGCCGGTAGAACGGCGTGACCGGGAGCATCTCGACGTAGTCACGCATCGACCGGCCGGAGAGCGCGAACAGCTCCTCGAGGCTCTGCGGCGCGGTGATCACGGTCGGGCCCGCGTCGAACACGTGGCCCTGGTCCTCGTAGACGTAGGCGCGCCCGCCGGGCTTGTCGCGGGCCTCGAACACGGTGACCTGCGCGCCCGCCGCCTGCAGCCGGATCGCCGCGGCGAGGCCCCCGAACCCACTCCCGACGACGGCGACACGCGGACGATGCTCACTCATAGCTCTGCTCCAGAGTGCGAAGATCACGGACCAGGGCCTCGAGCTTGGTGCTCTGGCCCGCTGAAAGGACACCGAGTTGCTCACGCAGCCGCGCGATGGCCTTGTCGAGGCGCGCGCGGGGGGCTCGCTTCCACGCAGGGTCGACGTGGGCGCGGAACACCTCGAGGAAGGACTCGAGGTTCCGCTGGGAGGCGAGCGCCCGCTGCAGCGAGCGCACCGCGAGCTCGTCGGCCGACTCGGCGAGGAACGCCCACGGCCACGTGAGCCGCGCCGCGCCGAGATCCTCGAGCGCCTTGCCGCGCCGCGCGGGCGACGTCACGGACCCGAGATCGTCGAGCGTCTGCAGCGCGATCCCCGCGTCGCGCCCGAGCAGGCCGAGCGCGCGGACCGTCTCCGGGTCGGCGTCGGCGGCGAGGGCGCCGAGGCGCAGCGAGAGCTCGAGCAGGCTGCCGGTCTTGAGACGGGTCGACAGCAGCACCGCCGCTGGGAGCTCCCGCGGGGACACCTCGTGCACGCGCACCCCGAGGTCGAGCGCTTGCCCGTGATGGCAGCGGAGCATGGTCGCCGACACCTCGGCGTGCATGGCGGCGAGCACCGACGGCGCGAGCGGCAGGCGAGACAGCGTGACGAGCGGCCAGAAATACAGCCAGTTGCCGGCGTTGAGCGCGACCGGCACCCCGTGGGTCACGTGCAGCGCAGGGGCGCCGCGACGCTCGGTCGCCTCGTCCTCGATGTCGTCGACGACCAGCGAGCCCGCGTGGAGCATCTCGACCAGCTGGGGCAGCTCGGCCGGCAACTCGGGCGAGCCGGGGCGGCGCGCGATCGCGTAGCCGTAGGCCACGAGCCGCGCGCGGACCTCCTTGCCGGGGCGCGCGAGCACGTCGGCCAGCGGTGCGTGGAGGACCCGGCGCGCGAGATCGAGCGCGGCGTCGTCCTCCTCGTCGAGGAGGCGGCCGAGCTCGGCGTACGACAGCTGCTCGTCGAGCATCGCGCGCAGCACGGGGAGGCGTTCGCGTAGAGCGGGTGCGTTCATGCCGACAGGACCTCCGCGAGAGCCGCGCGGAGGGACACCCCGCGCGGAGGACGACCGAGGAACACCCGCGCGCGATCGGTGCGCGTGGTGGTGAGCGCGTAGAAGCGGCGAATCGTGGCCGGTGGGAGGCGGTGGAACCGCTCCATCACGTCGCGCCGGTGCTCGGGAGGCGTGACCGCGAAGAGCAGTCGGTTGAGCAGCAGCGCGAACCGCAGCTGGCTGCGGTGCTCGTCCAGCAGCCGGTCGAGCGCCGGGCCGAACACCGCATCGGGACCCGAGCGGGCCACGTGCAACGCGAGCCGCAGCGCGACGGGGAACGAGTAGCCCGTCGTCGGGTGGAAGAAGCCGCCGCGATAGCCGGCGACGAGGGGTCCGCGCCGCGGGGTCGAGAGAGCCAGCGTCAGCGGCAGCGGCAGGCACCCCTGCTCCTGCCGCTCGACGTGGGAGATCTCGAGCCCGAGCCGCACCGCGTAGCCGACCACGTCGGCGCGCACGGCCGGTACGTCGAGGTGGGCGTCCGAGGAGAAGAACGTGTCCTCGACCAGCACCCGATCGGCCGCGAGGGGCAGCACGTAGAGGAAGCGCAGGCCGTCGGTCTGGGCGACCGTCGCGTCCATCAGCATCGGACGCGCGAGCGCGTGGGGGCGAGCGAGCGCGAGCTCGAGCCCGACGAACTTCTGGTAGCCACAGGGGCCGTCGAGCACGAGTCCCTCGGGGCCCCGCGCGTCGACGACGCAGGACGCCTCGAGGGTGCGCCCGTCGGCGAGCCGGACCGTGTGCTCGCCCACCTCGACGACCTCGGCCCCGAGCACCAGCGCACAGCCAGGGGCCCCCGCGAGGCTCGCGGAGACGACCGCGTGGAGGCGCTGGGAGTCGGTCGACGCATAGGGACTGTCGAACGTTCGACGAAGGCCGGGGAACGCCACGTCGAACCCGTCCCAGCGGGCGATCACGAGCGGCTCGACGAACGCGCGCGCCTCGCTGGGCACGTCGTCGGCGTGGAACGACCACAGGTGGTTTCCGCCGATTTTTTCAGCCTTTTCCACGATGGCGAGCCGCGTGCTCGGACGCAACGCCCGGACGGCAAGCGCGATCAACGCGCTCTGCAACCCTCCCCCGACCAGGACGAAATCGAACTTCATGGGCTCCACCGAGGTCCGCTGTTGACTAAGGCTTGTCCAATGTTATTGTCCAACCTTCCCTTGTCAAGCTCGACCCTTCCACCCGACCTCGCGCTGACCGTCGAAGGTCTCGAGAAGCGCCTCGGCGACACCCAGGCCGTGGCCGGCATCGACCTCGGCGTCGCGCGTGGCGAGGTCGTGGGCCTGCTCGGCCCGAACGGCGCCGGCAAGACCACGCTGCTGCACCTCTGTGCCGGGCTGCTCGCACCCGACCGCGGGTGCATCACGATCGCCGGTCAGCGCGATCCCCGTCGCCCGAACGCGCGCGCCCTGCTCGGGTTCGCGCCCCAGTCGACGGCGCTCTACGACGAGCTGTCGGTCGAGGAGAACCTCTCGTTCTTCGGGCGCATCCACGGGCTCGCTGGCGCGCGCCTCGAGGTCGCGGTGGAGGAGGGCCTCGCCATGAGCCGGCTCGGGGAGCGGCGCCGGGCGCGCGTGGGCACGCTCTCGGGCGGCATGCGGCGGCGGCTGCACGTGGCGACCGCCGTGGTGCACGCCCCCGCCCTGCTGCTGCTCGACGAGCCCACGGTCGGCGTGGACCCCGACTCGCGGAGCCACATCCTCTCGGTGATCGAGCGCCTCAAGTCGCGGGGGGTCGCCGTCGTCTACGCCTCCCACCACCTCGACGAGATCGCCCGCCTGTCGGACCGCGTGCTGTTCCTCGCCCAGGGCCGCGTGCACCAGGAAGAGACCGACAAGAGCTCGGCCGAGCTCGAGCACGCCATGTCGCTCTTGCCGCGGGGGAACGCGTGAGGACCGTCCTCCTCCTGGCCGAGAAGGATCTGCGCCTCCTGGTGCGCGATCGCGGCGCGCTCTTCTGGGCGTGTGTGTTCCCGTTGATCTTCGCGACGCTGTTCGGCGCCATCTTCCCGCACGAGACGCGCGAGCGGCGGATCGTGGTCGCCGTGGTCGATCAGGCGCACGACCCGGCGTCGCAGCAACTCGCGAAGGGCCTGGCCGCCCAGGGCCTCACCCTCGACGCGAGCCCCTCCGCGGACGAGGCCTCGCTCCGCGTGCGCCGGGGCGAAGCAGCGGCGATGCTGGTCGTGCCGGCGGCGTTCGCGAGCGGCGCGCCCCTCGGGCTCGGGGTCGATCCGACCAAGGGCGCCGAGGCCGCGTGGATCGAGGGCGCGCTCGCCAAGGGCCTGCTCTCGCCGGGGTGCGCGCTCGCCCCCATCGAGCGGCGTCCCATCGCCGACATCGTGGCCCCGCGCACGGGCTTCGAGCTCGCGTTCCCGGCGGCCGTGCTGTGGGGCCTGATCGGCTGTGCCGGCGCGTTCGCCGCGGCCACGGTCGCCGAGCGTCGCTCGGGCACGCACCTGCGCCTGCGCAGCGCGCCCATCCGCCCGATCACGCTCCTGCTCGGCAAGCTCGTGGCCTGCCTCGTCGCTTGCACGGTCGACGCGACGGTGCTCCTCGTCGCCGCCCGGGTGTTCTTCGGCGTGCGCGTCGAGCGGTTCCTCGGGCTGCCGGTCGCCATCGTGTGCTGCGCGGCGTGCTTCGCCGGCATCACGGTCCTGCTCGGCTCGATCGGCCGCACCGAGCAGGCGGTCGGCGGCGCCTCGTGGGCCACGCTCCTGCTCCTCGCCATGGTCGGCGGCGCCATGGTCCCGCTCTCGGTGATGCCCGCCTGGATGCGCGCCGTGAGCTGCGTCTCGCCCGTGCGCTGGGGCATCTCCGCGCTCGAGGGCGCCACGTTCCGCGGCCTGTCGGTCGCCGAGCTCCTGCCCTCGTGCATCGTCCTCGTCGGCTTCGGTCTCGTGTCGATCTTGTGCGGCGCCGCCCTCGCGCGCCGGGAAAGTGCCTGAGCATGCGTCGGATCCTGTTCCTCTGCGAGCACGTCACCTGGTCCCAGATCGTCCGCAGCCTCGTGCTCGCCCGCGGGCTCGACCGCCGCGAGTTCGACGTGCACTTCGCCTGTGGCACCTACGACCCGCGCCTGTTCGGCGACGCGAACCTCGCGCCCGAGCGCATGACCCGGTGGCCCCTCGCCTCGATCGACCCGAAGAAGATCGAGGCCTCGCTCGCCAGTGGAGATCGCCTCTACGAGCGCTCGGTGCTCTCTTCCTATGTCGACGACGAACGGCGACTGTTCGAGAAGGTGCAGCCCGACCTCGTGGTGTCGGATCTGCGCTGGTCGACCGCGATCTCGGCCCCGCTCGCCGGCGTCCCCTGCGCGACGGTGGTGAACGCGTTCTGGAGCCCGTACGCGATCCGCGAGCGGTTCCCCCTGCCCGACCACCCGGTGCTCAAGCTGGTCGGCATCCCCATGGCCGAGAAGTACTTCCCCATGGCCCTGCCCAAGGTGCTCGCCCACTTCGCCAAGCCGGTGAACGAGCTGCGCAAGAAGCACCGCCTGCCGGAGATCGGCAGCCTGCACGAGGTGATCACCTGGGGCGATCGGACGCTCTACCCGGACGATGCCTCGCTCGTGCCGCTCTCCCACCACGACCCGCGCCGCGTGTTCCTCGGTCCGATCCTCTGGTCGCCGCGCGTGCCCACCCCCGAGGGCTTCGAGGAGCTCGGGCAGAGCCGCCCGCTCGTGTACGCGACGCTCGGCTCCTCGGGCGACGTGCACGCGCTCCCCGCGGTGATCGACGCGCTCGGACGGCTGCCGGTGGACGCCCTCGTGGCCACGGCGGGCCGCGCCACGCCCAAGGTGATCCCGCCCAACGTGCGGGTGGTCGACATGGTGCCCGGCGAGGTCGTCGCGCGTCGCGCCGCGGTGGTGATCTGCAACGGCGGGGCGAGCACCGCCTACCAGGCCCTCGCCGAGGGGGCGCCCGTCGTGGGCATCCCGAGCAACCTCGACCAGTTCCTCGCCATGACGGCGATCCGCGACGCGGGCGCGGGGCTCATGCTGCGCGCGAGCACGGTGGCCTCGGGCGCGGTCCGCGAGGCGGTCCTCCGCGTGCTCTCGGAGGCGAGCTTCAAGGAGCGCGCCGTCGAGCTCGCGCACTCGTTCGCGCGGCACGACGTGCACGCGCGGTTCCGCGCGGTCGTCGACGAGCTCACGCTGCCGCAGGCCGCGGCGGGGGTGGGCTGATGCGCTGGGGCCTGCCGTTCGCCGCCGCCACCGCGCTGGTCGCCGTGGACGCCGCGGCGCTGCTCAGCGCCGGGACCGTCCTCGGTGACTTCACCGTGCACGACGCCGACGACAAGCCCTTCGCCCTCTCGGCGCTGCGCTCCGGCAAGGCGGCGCTGATCGTCTTCGAGGACAAGGACGCCGGCGGCCAGAACAAGGCCTTCAAGGAGCGCTTCGGCGCGCTGCAGAAGACCCTCGGGGGCAAGGTGGTGCTGCTGCCGGTCGCCGACGTGTCGAGCTGGAACTTCTTCCCGGCCAAGGGCTTCGTGAAGGACGCCCTGCGCGACGCTGGCAAGAAGAACGGCATCACGGTCTACGCGGACTGGAGCGGCAAGGGCAAGACGGCCCTCTCGGCGCACGCCAACCTGTCGAACCTGGTGCTCGTCGACAAGGCCGGCAAGGTGCTGTGGGCCAGCGCCGGCCAGCTCACCAAGTCGCAGGAGGACAAGCTGCTGGAACTGGTCAAGAGCGCGGCGCTCTGACTCCTTCGACAGCGCCGCCTTTGCCTGAGCGCCCGCCCATGGAGGCGGGCGCCGCTCCCTGCGTTCGCTCCGCTCACTCCGGTCGCTAGAACATCCGCTTGCGCTTGCTCGAGGCGAGGATGCCGAGGACCTCGCGGTACTTGGCCACCGTGCGGCGCGCGATCTGGATGCCCTCGTTGCGCTCGAGCAGCTCGACGATCGCCTGATCGGACAGGGGGTTGTCCTTGTCCTCGCCGTCGATCAGCTTCTTGATCGCCTGCTTCACCGCCTCGGAGGCGATGTCGTCCTCGGCGGTGCGACGGATGGCGGAGTTGAAGAAGTACTTGAGCTCGAAGAGGCCCTGCGGCGTGTGGACGTACTTGTTGGTGGTCACGCGCGAGATGGTCGACTCGTGCATGCCGACCGTCTCCGCCACGTCGCGCAGGATCATGGGCTTGAGGAAGGCCACGCCCTTCTCGAAGAAGTCCTTCTGCTTGTCGACGATGCACTCGGTGACCCGGATGATCGTCTTGCGGCGCTGCTCGATGGCGCGGATCAGCCACTGGGCGTTGCGCAGCTTCTCGCCGATGAACTCCTTGGCCTGCGGATCCTTGAGCATCCGCTTGGCGAGGCCCTCGTTGATGTAGAGGCGCTGCAGGCCCTTGTCGTTGTCGACCACCACCCACTGACCGTCGTCCTTGGTGATGTAGACGTCGGGGGTGATCGCGATGCTCTTGTCGTCGGTCGTGGTGAAGTTGCGGGCCGGCCGGCTCTCGAGCTTCTGGATCTGCTTGGCCGCCTCGACCACCTCTTCGGGGGTGATCTTGAGATCGCGGGCGATGGCGCCCCAGTTGCGCTTCTCGACGTTGTGCAGGTGGCGGTCGATGATGTCGATCTCGGCGTCGTCGTAGCCGTAGAGCTCGGCCTGCACCAGCAGGCACTCGCGCAGATCGCGGCAGCAGGTGCCCACCGGATCCATCTGCTGCATGATCCGGATGACCTCCTCGGCGTCTTCCGGGAGCAGGTCGGCCTCGTGGGCGAGATCCTCGAGGGTGAGGTCGGGGGTGCGGGTGCCGTCCTCGCGCTCGGTGCCGCCGAGATCGAGGAAGCCTCGGTCGTCGAGGTTGCCGATGACGAGCTCGGCGAAGCGGCGCTCGGCGTCGGTGAAATCGCTGTTCTGCACCTGCCAGAGGAGGTGCTCCTCGAGCGACTCCCGCCGGGTGAGGTTCTGCTCGATCGGGGGCAGCTCCTCGAAGCCGTTGCGCTGTGAGCCCGTGGACTGCTGCTGGGTGCGGTTCTCGAGGAACTGCTCCCAGTCCACCTCGGCGACCTGCTTGTCCTGCGCGCGGTCGGCCAGCGACTCCTTGTTGCTGTCGGCGATGTCGACGCGATCGGGCGTGGTGAGCTCCATCTCGGCCTCGCCGGCCGCGCCCTGCTTCGGATCGGTGAGCTCGTCGGAGAGGACCGGGTTGGCCTCGAGCTCGTGGTTGATCTCGTCACGCAGCTCGAGCTGGTTCAGCTGCAGGAGGCGAATCGCCTGCTGCAACTGGGGGGTCATCACGAGGTGCTGCCCCAGCTTGAGCTGTTGTTTGATCTCCATGCCGGCCCCCACCATAACACCCGGACGGCCCTCGCCACAGGGTTGTATGCAGGGGGCGAGCCAACGCTGGATTTTGCTTGCAGTTCTGGGGGTTCGTGCCCCTGTGACGCGGGTGAAACCGGTCAAGGAGCGCGGGTGTGGCCCTGCTGGGTCCGGTGGAGGTGCGCTGGCGGATCAGGCGGCTGGTTCGGCCAGAAGACGAACCTCGGTGTCGGCCAGCAGCTTGGTGGCCTCCATCACCATGACGAGCTGCCCGTCGCGCTTGGTGATCCCGCGCAGGTAGGAGCGCGAGAAGCGGGCGCCGAAGTTGGGCGCCGGCCCGAGCTCGCGGCGGGGCAGCTCGAACACGTCGAGCACCGCGTCGGCCAGGAGCCCGACCACCAGGTCGCGGCCGTCCTCGGCCTGGAATGCCACGACGACCACGACCTTGCTCTCGGCTTCCTCCCCGGGCTCGAGCTCGAACTTCTTCTTCAGGTCGACGACCGGCACGAATTCACCGCGCAGATCCATCAGGCCGAGGATCCACGACGGGGTGCTCGGCAGACGACGCAGCGCGGGCAGGTCGACGATTTCGCGCGCCTCGAGGATGTCGAGCGCGTAGGCCTCCTTCCCGAGGAGGAACGACACGTACTGCGAGCTCCCGGTCCCCGGTTGGGTTCGGATGTCCTTCGCTCCGAGTGGGCTTGGTCGCTCCCGGACCGTCCCAGTCCGGTCCTCCGCTCCGAGTTGCATGGTCCCCATCGCCCGTGCCTTCGCCTTCTGCTCCGCGAGCGCTCGCGGAGACCCTCGGCACAGGAGACGGGCGGACGGCGGAGATCTTTAGGGCGACCGGGGGACCGGCCTCTCGCCCTCGCGCCGCCTGCGTCTCGCTCCGGTCACTTCTTGCTGGTGCGGCCGCCCGTGGAGGCGGCCGCTGTTCC
>CAZUZY010000006.1:61953-64399 GCA_964624885.1 uncultured Polyangiales bacterium
GTGGAGGCGGCCGCTGTTCCCTGCACTCGCCTGCGGCTCGCTCCGGTCACTTCTTCGGCGCCCAGGGGTCGTCGACGTCGTCGCCCGGCGGCTTCTTGGTGGGCGGGGGCGGCGGGGTCCACTTGGTGGGCGGTGGCGGGGGAGGTGGCGTGGTGACCGAAGGGACCACCGAGGGCACGCTCGCCGAGGGCGGTGGCTCGACCGACGAGGCCGTGGGCGCCGGGACCACGACGGCGGACGGGCTCGCCGAAGCAGGAGGCTTGCTCACCACCTCGGACGACTTGCCCTTGGTCGACGCCTTGCCCTCGACGGCCGACCCCGCGCCGCGCCGGACGACCATGGCGGTCACCACGATGCACAGCCCGAGGCCGAGCACCACGAAGAGCGCCATCGTACCGATGCGCCGGACGCGCTCCTCCCGCTCGGTGCGGAACGCCGCGTCGATCTCCGCGCGGTGCGGCGGCTCGAGCTCGTCGGCGAGGCCAGCGACCGAGATGCGCCCGGGCTCCCCGGGGCGGAACACGGGGCGCCGGATCCCCGCCACCTCGGCCGCGATGATCGCGCGCCCGTCGGGCCCCACTTGCACGATGCGATCGAGATCGACCACGAGGTCGTCCATCGACGCGTAGCGGTCCTCGGGTCGCTTCGCGAGCGCCTTGAGGGTCACGTCCTCGAGCGCGCCGAGCTCGTGCATCGGCCCCGGCAGCTGGGAGGGCGGCACCGGCGCCTCGAACATGTGCTTGGTGAGCACGCCCATGTACGTGTCGGCCTCGAACGGCACGCGCCCGGTGAACATCTCGTACATGATGACGCCGAGCGCGTAGATGTCGGTCCGCGCGTCGATCACGCCACCCGACGCCTGCTCCGGGCTCATGTAGTGCGGCGTGCCGAACACCATGCCGGTGCGGGTGAGCTTGGCGGAGCCCGCGACCTTGGCGACGCCGAAGTCGAGGATCTTCGCCGTCTCGCGCCCGCCGACGGTGAGCACGAACACGTTGTCGGGCTTGAGATCGCGATGCACCACGGCCGCGTCGTGCGCGGCCTGGAGCGCCTTGGCGACGTCGCGGATGATGGTGACCGCGCGCAGCGCCGGCAGCGAGCCCCCGAGCTTGATCATCCGCGCGAGCGGCTGGCCGTCGAGGTACTCCATCACCATGTAGGCGCTGCCGTCGGGGAGCGCGGCAAAGTCGGTGATCTCGACGACGTTGGGGTGCTGGATCTGCCCGGCCGCCTGGGCCTCCTGGAGGAAGCGCGCGCGCGTCTCCGGGTCGCGCGCGAGATCCTTCTTGAGCATCTTGAGCGCGAAGCGCTTGTTGAGCTTGGTGTGGGTGACGGCGAACACCATCCCCATGCCGCCCTCGCCGAGGATGCGATCCACGCGGTACACGCCGCCCACGATCGCGCCGGGGACGATCTCGTCACCGGGGCGCGGCCCCTGCGCGCCCTCCTCGACCGCGAGCTTCGCGCCGTCGAACGGGCAGAACGCGGCCTCGCCGGAGAACCGCTGCCCGCAGGTGGCACAGACGCGCACGGGGTGAGCCTAGCACCGCGCGCTCCCCGGGACGTGAGGTGGTCTCAGGCGGGCTCGTTGCTGCCCGTGGCGGTTGCGGCGCCGCAAGATGCACAGAACTTCGCGCCGGCCGCGAGCACGTGTTTGCACGCGAGACAGATGCGCGCCCGCGCCACGCGCACGCCGCAGTGCGCGCAGAACGCGTTGATCTCCCCGGGCTCACCGCACCCCGGGCACGGCAGGATGCCCTCGGTGGCGGAGAGCGGCGGCGGCGGCGTCAGCGAAGGCCGCTGGGCCTCGGCGTCGCGGAATCCCGCCGCGAGGAACGCCGCCGGCACGCTGCGCAGCTGCTCGATCCACGCGTGCACGTCGAGAGGTGGGCCGCGGCGCGAGAGGGTGCGCACGCAGGCCTCCGGGTCGGCGATCACGACCGGGCGACCCCCGGTCTCGAACGGGCGGATGGCGACGAACCAGATGCGGACGGCCCAACCCTCGTGCCGCAAGGTCTCGGCCAGGAACGGTGCCGTGGACTCGCGCAGGATGTGCCGCCCAGGTCCGAGCACGCCGATCGGCTCGTGGTCGACGCCGACGAACACCGCCACCTCGCCGGGCTCCACGGTGAGCTCCGCCGCGATCGGCACGATGTACGCGCTGTGCCGCGCGAGCGGCTCCCCGCGCATGGAAACGGGGCGGCCGACATGGTGTTCGACCGCCCCTTCCTTGATGAACTCGAAAATCCCCAACGTAGGCCCCTGACGGAAGCCTGGTGTCAGGCCATGACGCTCTTGGCGGCGACCCAGCCGGGGAGGCCGGGCTTCCACACCATGACCTGGTCGGGGCTCGCGTTGCGACGCCCGAGCTCCTCGCGCAGACCGTTGACGCCGGTGACCTGGACGACACCCTCCGCGAACTGCACGTGGAAGGTCTCCACGATGG
>CAZUZY010000007.1:0-63547 GCA_964624885.1 uncultured Polyangiales bacterium
CCTTCCTCGGCATGAAGAACGTCTGGTCGAAAGGGAGGTCCACCACCTGCTTCGCAAAGCAGTCCGGGCACTCGATCTCGATCGCCGTCTCGATCCCGCAGTCCACGCGGTCGAACTCACCCATCAGGAAGTCCGCGTCCTGCATCGAGAGGTCCTCGATGAACCGGCGCTTGTCCTTAGCCTCCACGCCCTCGATCTCCACGCACCGGAACGCCAGCATCGCCGAGAGGATCCGGTCCTGCGCGTTCTTGCGGAGCCCGGGCAGCCTGCGCTCGTCCGCGCCCGTCAGCAGCTTGAACCAGAGCGTCCGACCCGCCTCGGGCAGCGTGGTCTTGAAGCGGTTCCCGCTGACGAACGCCTCGCGGCTCGCGTCGGACAGCTTCTTGCGGGGCAGCTCGAGCAGGCTCACCTCCCAGTCGATCCGAGCTCGGCAGCCTTCCTCCCGGCAGGTCACCGAGAACCCGTAGTCGGGCCCGTAGGTCAGCGTGCGAATCTCGACGAGCGCAGCGAAGCGGTCGCCCTGCAGCACCTTGTCCCAATCCATGACGCCCGCGAACTCGTAGGGGCCGCTCTCGTGGGTCTCGAGCCAGCAGGCTCGCAGCAACTCGTCGATGACGGTGTTCGACTTCGCAAGCTTGCGGTCGGCGAGGATGCGCTCCTCGCGCACTTTGAGACCGCGAATGGAGCCGGTGAGGCCGGAGGGGCACTGGATGGTGTGGGGCATGCGGGTCTCCCGAGGAGCGGAGGGCTCCAGCGGGAGAGAGCATCGCGGTTCAAGATTGGGACGGCTGTCGCCGAAGGGCTACGTTGTGAAGTAGAAGCGCATCACCACAGGCATGTGGTCCGAGACGTCCCGGCTAAGGTCTCGAATGAGCTGCCTCAGCTCGGCTGCCTTGGGCTGGGAGTCCAACAGATCATCGAGCTTCTTCCAGCGCACCACCTTCGTCGCCTTGTCGACCAGCTGCTTGGCCGATGCGATCGACATGGCGCCGAGGTCCAGCCTCGACCCGTACTCAGAAGCATTTCGATACATGAGGTGGCTGATCTCAGAGGTGTCGTTTGCCTTCGTGAAGAGCGCCTTCCCCTGCTTCTCGAGCTTGTGGAACGCAGCCCACTCTTCTGCGTCCGGCGGCTTGTTCCAGTCGCCGACCAGGATCACGTCAGAGTCCTCCGCGGGCGCCTCGGCCGTCAGCCACTTTGCAAGGCGGTCAGCCGCGGTACGTCGCTGCTCGGCATCCTCACCTGCTGCCGCTGCGTTGGAGACACGCTGCGACTTGAGGTGCAACCCGACGAGCTGGAAGTCGAACGGCGTGCCGTCACGGTGCGGGAGCGTCGCGAACGACCCGCGCAGGGGCAAGCGCGGAAAGGCGTCGCTCCCAGCACCCGTGCGAACCTCGCCCTTCGAGAAGAGTTCGGCGACGTCGTCCTTGGCCCGGGTCCAATCCACGTCGTTCATCATGGCAACCCGCTGTTGGCCGCCCGTGGTCCCGTAGGTCGTCTTGTAGTGTCCCGCTCCGCGCTTGCCGAGCTCCTGAGCAATGACGTCCAGCGATCCTTCAAGGATTTCCTCGAACACGAAGATGTCGGCGTTGAGGGCCTCCAGGACATCGGCGACGTTCCATGGCACCCCCTATGCGCCGAGGAGGCCACCGACCACGGCCGCCGACAACAAGTCCATCGCTTGCGCCGAGCCGGCCTTCTGTCGACGCTAGAACTTGTTGTCCGTAGGGCGTGGCGTCGAGTTGGAGCCTCATGGACCGGCCAGCTTGCGTCGCGGTAGTTCCACCCCATGCGAGAGCCCGAAGAGGCTTCGCCGACGAGGTCGCCTTCCAGGCCGCGGTACGTCTGGCCGAGGCTCGTGCAGCAGGTCGATCACCGACCCGCTTGCTCCCTTGGGCCATCGCGATATGGGTCGTCCTCATCGCGCTGTTCGTCGCGATCTGGAGCTTCTTCGGAGCCTTACCACCGCCACCTCCACCTGCAGTCGTTCCATCAGCCAGCGCATCTTGAGTGTTGGATGGTCGGCGGGTTGGCCACACGGACAAACAATGTCCGGAGAGGCAGAAGAAATGGCGTGCTTGGACATTGACGAGTCTGGCGGCCCACCTTAGCCAAGTAGGACCTGCTGTTGGAGGTGTCATGTCCAAAGGAAAGAGCTCTGGTTCGGGGCCCAAGCCGCCCCACGGTAAAGACGTTGTCGTTGGGCCACACCCGGATGGGTGGGAGGTGAAGAAGAAGGGAAACGAGCGCGCCAGTGCCGTCACGGATACGAAGGCGGAAGCCGAGAAGGTTGGGCGTGACATGGCACGCAAGGAGAGCTCGGAACTGATCGTGAAGCGTCGTGATGGGACGATCGAGCGTCGCGACAGCCACGGTCATGATCCGAATCCGCCCAAGGACAAGAAGTAGTGCGAGGGGGCGCTGTTGATGCAGCCGATTCCACTATGCCGACGTGTCCCACCTGTCGACAGCTCGCGGGGGCACCGGAAACTGTAGGACGGCTCAACCGCTCACGCACTACGTCGCGCGCGGAAGTACTTGCGGCCATTAGTGACGGTCCTGACAACCATACGCACAGCGCGAACGTCGCGGGTGTTGTCCTGGTGTACGCCGTGGACAAGAGCCAGCCGATGGAATGCTCGTTTCCGGGGCGACATCGGCACCACAACGGCAGCGTCATTCGAATGCGCTGCGGCAGGACGATGGCTGTTGGATGGCAATGCATGAAGCGGTGCGTTCATGGGGGAGACGAGATCGCCTCCATCGTGCAGACGGTCGACAAGTACTACGGGGACCTCACGTTGCTCGGAGACGTGGACAGCCTCGCTCAACGCGCCAAAGAGTTGGTCCGTTTGGAGAACCAAGTAGTCGAGGCGGTTCAGACGCTCGTCAGCGAGCGCCCTGTCGTGGCCAATGAGATGAGGCGTCGGCTACACGCGAACGGGGGGTCTGACGTGGAGGTGGTTGCTAGTGTTCCTACCGGACGTCAAGATTCCGAAGGCAAGGAAACTAGGCGGACGCAGGTGTACCAGCTGAGCAATCTAGTAGCCTGGGAGCTAAGGCCGGCCGCGCTGCGATTGGCGGCGAGTCTTGATGGACTCTGCACCGACGCAGCCAAGCTCCGAAAGGACGAGTCGGAAGACGACATCGCCGAGGCGGCGCGACTGGCGGTCCGCCGACACTCCCTCGCGAAGGCCGAGCAAGCGTTGCGCGAACGCCTTCACGTTGCGCAAGGGTTCTTTGAGCCAAGGAACCTTCTGCTCGCGTTTCAGGCCGCAGGCCAGCTTGAGGACTCCCTTCAGCCTCACGAGACAGCAGTCGACTATCCCTTCGGTGGCAAGTGGACGCGTATCGAGCGCTCGGGTCGTGTCCGACGGTACCAAAGGCGTCCGGGGCCTCCCGACGCTGACTGAGTGAGGTCAGGCCACCAACTCGAAGTAGTCGTACGTGAGCGTCACCGACTCGATGACGTTCTCGTCCGAGTCGTTGTCCCACTCGCCTGCAACGAACTTCGTCGGCCACGCCTGCGCAAGGGACCAACGCCGCAGCGTGGTCCCGTCTCGATCCTGCTGCACGATGTCGAGGTTGCGCTTGTAGAACGGGTCGACGAGCCCGAGCCCGCTCGAGGTCACGGCCACGTCCTGGAACCAGTCGAAGAGGTCGTGGTCCTGCGTGGCTCCGCGCTCGAGCGTCACGTCCGAGAACGTGAGCCTCCCCGGGCTCTTGTTCGGGATGAGCGAGCCGCCCTCGAAGTACTCGACCTTCGCGGCCTCGACCGAGAGCTCGGAGCACTTGGCAAAACCGGCCCAGGCGACGCCCGAGTCGATCTCGACGAGGAACCGGTGCTTGGCGTGAAACCGACGGGGACTACCGAGAATGGGCATCTGGTCGTTCTCCTTCAGGCGCCGGCTTCGGCGAGCTCGGCATCGAGGGCGCGGGTGTCCTGGCTGACGGACACGATCACGAACTCCGCGGGCTTGTTGGTGGCGAGGCCGATGCGCGCGAGGAGTTTTCCCGCGAACACGACGCTCGGCGTGTTGAGCTTGTCGCTGACGTCGATGAAGAAGGCCTTCTTCGGGTCCCGGCTGCGGAAGGCGCCGTTGTTCATCTGCGAGACAAGGAAGGCCTTCAGGGTGCGGCGGACGGTGGCGCGCAGGCCCTCGGTGTTGGCGCGGTGCCGCGCGAACTGGAGCCCGCGCTTGATGCTCCGCTCGATGAACGACACGCCGCGCCGCTCGGACACGTACGGAAAATCCCCGTCGCCCTTGAGCGTGCGTGAGCCGTCGATGTAGCAGGGCTGCCCGGTGCCCGTGGTCAGCGGGTTGATCCGCTTCGGATAGACAAGGTCCCGCTTCTTCTCGTCGAGACTCTCGTCGGTCTCGAAGCCGAAGACGCCTTGCATCTTGCCGATCTCGACCCCGGCCGGTGGCTCGTAGATGCCCCCTGCACGAGCGGCGTCAGTGCGGGCGAAGACGCCGGCGACGATCCCAGAGGGTGGCACGACGAGCTGGCTCGCGGCCCCGAACACGCTCTTTTGCGGGTTGAGGACGGTGGGCCAGGGCCAGTACATGGCCCCGAACTCCGACAGCCCAAGCAGCTTGGCGGTGGACTCGACGTAGGTGACGAGGTCGCGCGCTGCGGTGCCCTTCGGCGGGTCGAGCACCGCGAACACGCTGCCCTCCCGGTCGACCTCGCAGTAGCGGAGCATCGCCTGGTGCACGGCTGGCGTGGCCTTCCCGGCGGTCAGCAGGAGGGCGAGGTCCTGCACCACGTCCAGCGCATGGAAGCCGTTCCGAGCAGCCTGCACACCGATGTAGTCGGCATCCTCGAGCCCCTTGAGCCCGTCGTCTCCACCGGCGAGCGAGACCGTCTGCGGCCGAGGCACGGGCGCCCCGGGCAGGCCGGCGTCGGTGAGGCGGACCAGCGCCGACCCGGTCTTCGGGTCGTTCAGAATCGAGGCGAAGTAGCGCTCGTCCGAGAGGCCGGTGCGCAGGCTCGGCCAGAGCTCGCGGAAGCTGCCGTCCTCCCACACGGCCAGGTCGAAGGCACCGACCTCCCCCGAGGCGGGGGCTCGCACCTCGAGCTCGAGCCGGTCCCCGAACGATCCAGGATCTCGCGTCTCGACGCGGATGGCGGTGGCGGCGCCGGTCGCGGCGCCCATGTGTGCCTCGCCGTCGAGCCCGAACCCGGCTGCCGAGCCCGGCTTCACCGTCAACTTGGCCGTCGGGCCGACGGCACTCGTCGTGAGCTCGAGCACTCCGCCGACGCCGCTGGTGACGGCGACCTCGCTCTTCCAAGCGGCGCCGGCGACTGCCTTGACCTCGTCGACGGTGACAGCGCGGATCTTCGCGACGTTGCCGGTCCCGCCGACCGGCAGGGTCGGGAAGCCGAGAACTGCGTTGGCCGTGCCGCCGGTGACCTCGATGCGGCTGGACGTGCCCTTGGTGTCGCTCACGAGGGCGGGCGTCCCCTTGTCGAGGATGGCCTTCCCACCGAGGACCTTGGCGTTGAGGGCGGCGACCACCTCCGCTTCCGCGGCCGTCGCGATGGCCGAGAAGTCGGTCGCTCTGAAGACCAGCTTCTGGATCGGACCACCGTCGATGCGGACCAGGAGCGTCATGCCATCGGCGAGCGCGAAGGGGCCCTTGGCCTCGGCGCGCACCATCGCTGCGGCCGCCGTGAACACGGCCTCTTCGTCGGCGCCGCTGCCCACGGCGATCACGAGCTTGTCGCCGTCCTCGAGCACGAAGGGCCCGGGCAGCCCGCCGGTGACCTTCGCCGGGGTGGGCCCTCCCGGCGCGAGGATCGCACCCACCGCCTTCTTGGCGGTGTGCGAGGCCGGGTCTCGGATGTCGGTGTGGTGGACGGTGCGGACGCACCAGAGCTCGGCGCCGCCGTTCTCGAAGAATCCCATCGCCGCGAGCGCGAGCGAGGCATCCTTCGAGAAGCCACCGAACTCCCGAAAGTAGTCGTCCAAGGACGAGCAGGGCACGGCGACATCCAGCGGCCCGCGCACGGCAGTGCCGACGACTCCGGCCACGGAGGTGGGCGCGGCGGCGATGCCCCGGACGCGGGGCTCCTCTTCACGGACAACGACCTTGGACGAGAGCAGATCTCCGCTCATGGGCACCTCCCAGCTGCGGTTTCCCGAGAGGGGAAAGCTCAGGGAGGGGTCGGAAGGGGACCGACGGCGAGGCTCGCGCCAGTGCCGCTGACCACGCGCGTGAGATCGAGCGGGAGGCCGTCGTCGAGGTCGAACGCTCGGATCACAAGACCCCAGTTGAAGGCGCGGACATCGTCCTTGCCCTCGAGGTCGGTCCGAAGGTCGCCCACGGGATCGAGCTCGAAGCGCACGTTGCCTGCAGCGAGATTCTCGGGGTCTCGGTCGAGCACGAGCCAGGGGGTCGAGCGGAAGAAGGTCGCGACGGCGGCCTCGAGGTTGAGCAGCTCTGTTGCGCGGTCGGACGCGCCGGTCAGCCCGAGCTCTACGTCGACCGTGTAGGCCGGGCGACGTCGCCGGAGTTCGGGTCCGCTCATCCCGACCACGAGCTCCTCGCGGAGGACGTTGGAGCTGTAGGCGCGGTTTTCCCGCAGTCGAGGGCCCGACACGACCAGCGCGGGCAGCTTCGCCAAGGCGGTCCGGTTGTCGAGTGGGTCGTCGCCGTAGTCGAGGGCGACGGTCAGGGAAACGTTCTCGAGCAGCTGCCGCTTGAGCTCACGGAGCAGCGCACGGAGCAGGCGAGTCAGGTTCGACTCCCGAACCAGGCGCGCGCGCTGGAAGCGATAGGCGCCGGGGAGAGTGGCAAACTCGCCCGGCACCACCACACCTGCTGCGTCCAGGTTCTGGATGGAGACGTCGACCAGCGCAGCCGTGTGCGCAGGGGTTTTCAGCCTCAGGATGGAGCCGCCAGCCTCCTCGCGTCGCGTCTCCACCGCCACCGCCGTGGCGCCGAAGTACACCGCGATCACGTCGGCGAGGCCGGTCGCGCGCAGGCTGACGAGGTCGCCACCGCTCGCGGGACCCGCCCTTGGCGCGACTTCGAGGAGCAGCGGCACCGTCACAGGACGCCTCCAGGGCCGGTGAGCCCAGCGAGCTTCGCCACGCGGGCCAGGAACCGCGCCGACGCGCCCTTCCGAAAGGCCTCGAAGGCGGGCCGGAGAAATGGGCGTGCGGGGATCTGGATGACGACGACGTCCGCACCCCGTCCGCCGGTGCCACTGCTGCCGCGGCGCGCGGAGCCGAGCCGCCGAAAGAGAGCAAACAGAAACCGTCGCATCTTCGGCGTCATGGGCACGACGAAGGGCCCCGCACCCTCCTCCTGCACACGCGCGATGTCCGCGAGCGAAGAGCCGTTCTTGGCGCGGGCCTTCCGGTTGACCCCGACGAAGGCACGGTCGCCCTGCATCTCCACGGTGATCGAGTTGCGCAGGACGCCTCGTCGCAGGAGGGTCTTGGTTCCCGAGAACCCCTTGAGCTTGCGGGCGGCCAGCGTGGTGGGTGCAAGCGGCGGATCGAACGGCGCGCCTCCGGGCGCTTGCCGGGTGATCCCCTCGATGATCTGCTTTCGAAGCAGTTCGGCCTCCTGGCGCACGGCCAGGGTGAGCGCACGGGAGACTTTTGTGGGGCTGCCCTCGAGCAGCCGGCGCGCCGCCTCCCAGTCTCCCGTGCGCTCGACGTGCATGGCCGTCGGCTACCGCGCGTCCCGGAGATCGGGCGCGTACTTGTCCAGCCAGGCGATGGCCACACGACCCGCCTCAGTCATCACGCCGCCCCGCTTGATGGTCTCGGCGCTCGAGACGAGCACCTTCTCGGCTACCCGGATGTCGGTCGCAGTGACCGCGTACGCCTGGAGGCGAGCTGCGAGGAGTTTTGGTGCGAGCACCTGCCCCGTCCGCCAGAAGTAGAGCTCGAGCTGGCAGCGGTACGCGTCCGCCTCCAGCACGGCGCGCTCCGCCTTCTTCGTCACGTAGCGGAGGAAAAAGGCCCACGCGCCCAGCCGGTCGAGCTGGGCGATGTGCTGGCACTCGTGCGTGAGCACGACCATCTGCGTCCAGAGCGGCCACCCCGCGGACGGGACACCAGGTTCGAACGGGAGGTAGATCGTGCGGCCGATCGTGGTGGCGAAGTTCTCGAGGAACCGCGTCTTCTCCACGATGCCAAGCTGGTCGAGCAGCACGCTTGCTGCCCGCATGATCACGGCGTCCCGCTTGTCGGCGATCTGCGCGAGGAAGTGGCCGCGCATGTGGTCGACGAAGGCGAGAACGTGTTCGGGGGTGGGCTCGTTCACGAGCCGTCTCCGCCAGCATCCGCGCTGACGTCCACACGCGCGTCCTCGGCGCCGCCGGTGTCGCCCGAAGTCTGGCCCTCGGGCACGCAGGCGTGGAGGTCGGCCTCGAGCGCGGCGCAGACCCACTGCCCGCCGCTGCGGATCGAGCCGCAGTCCTCGGACACCTGCCAGAAGCCGTCGGACGCGCAGATGTCGACGGTGGTGCCGCGGCAGCGGGTAGCCGCGGGCTCGCAGCGCTCGGGCGGCGTGGGCGAGCAGCCGCCGAGCACGGTCACGAGCGCGACGACAGCGAGGGAGACGAGATGGTGCTTCATGGAAAGACTCCTCGTGGCGCTGCCGTTCCTCGCGGCGCGAAGGAGACGAGCAGCAGGTTTCGCCGCGGACGCGGCATGAACAGCCCGAATCCCGCCGGCCGCGCCTCGGTGACGTAGAGGCCGGGCGGCGTGCGGACGGCCTGGACCAGCTCGCCCGCCAGATCGAAGAGCGCCTGGAGCCGGTCGCCGGGACCGATTCGCGCGGCACCAGTGGTCGGATCGACGAGGTCGAGTCGCTCGAGGTCGCGAAAGTGGAAGACGAGGACGAGGTCGGAGCGGGGCGCGTCCCCAGCGCCCTGCATCGCGAGCTCCTCCCAGGCGTTGGTCTCGACCTGGCAGGGCACACGCACGGCCGGAAACTCCCTCCGCACGCGCTCACCGACACCGTCATCGTCGGGATCGACGACCACGGACTCCTTGAAGTCGGGGTCGAACCCACTGGTCAGCGGTCCCGCGCCGTCGGGATCGGTAAGGCCTGTTCCCACGCGGTCGACGCGACAGATCTCCGCGATGAAGCGGAAGAGCAGGTGTCCGCGCACGAGCGCCTCCTACACGGCGCCGAGGCCGGCGGGACGCCGGTAGCGCGCCAGGATCTGGTCGACCTCCGGGTCCACGGTCAGGGCGAGCGAGGGAGCCGCCAGCGGCTGCAGCCGGTAGCTCTGGTCGCGGGTCTTCTCCTCGAGCAGGCGCCAGGCCGAGCGTGCCGCGGCGCCGTCGGCGTCGCCGAGCTTGGGGATCCCCCGAAGCGCGAGCAGCAGGGTTGCCCGGCGGATGGCGAGCGGCGTCCGGCCGAGCGGCGTGCCGTCCGGCTCCGTGTAGCCCCAGAGCCCGACGAGCGAGACGCGAATCCCCTTCGGAAAGAGCCGCCCGTGCCACGCGATCCGCGGGGCGTCGAAGGGGGGCGCGACCGGCGCGCCGACCACCTCGAGTCTCCCCTCCGCGAGCGACACGGGCTCCTCCCCCACGAGCAGCGCATCGAGGCGCAGCGGGGGCACGGGCGGCTCCAGCGAAGGCGTGCCACGTCCGTCCATCTGCAAGGTCGCGTAGCGGGGCTCGAACCACCACCCCGTCACGCGGTCGATGAGCGCCGAGCTCTCGATGAGGAGAGCGCGCACACGCTCTTCGCTCGCCGCAGAGACCGGCACTCCCTCCGCCCGCAGATCGTCGACGGACGCGTACACGCTCAGCGGTCCTTCTTGGCCTTCGCTTCGACAGCCGGCGTGTTGGACGCGACAAGCGGCGCAGGCGCCTTCGGCGGCTCGAGGTCAGCCGACGTGAGCGCGCTGGTGTCCGACCGGGCGAGCGACAGCTGGACCTCGTCGGCCGCGGCGCGGCGCACCTTGGCGTCGTCGGTCTCCTTGTTGTCGAGGGCCTGGGCCTCGCTGTCCGTGCAGACGTCGAAGGCGACGGGGCTGTACTCGTCACCGGGCTCCTGACGCACGGAGCGCAGGTAGTCGGCGACGGTCTTGTCGACCCGGTACCAGCCCCGCTCTTCGTGGAACTTGATTCCGAGGTAGGTATAGCGACGCAGCACGAAGCCGCGGCGCGGATCGTGGGGCTTGAGGCGAACGAGCATCGTGTCCATCGCGAAGGTCTCCTTGCTCACAGCTTGATGTTGATGAGCTTCGCGACGCCGGACTCTTCGGCGTACCGCGCGTCGAACCGCATCGTGGCGACGATGCGCAGCACCCCCGCCGAGGCGTCGCGCCAAGACTCGAGCTTGATCTGGCGCCAGATGCCGACGTGGATGTTCTTGGGGTTGCAAAGCAGCGCGACGGTGTTGCTGCCCGACGGCCCGAGGTCTTCGGGGAAGAGCGGCACCGCGCGCACGGGGACGCCCGAGTAGATGACGGGCGCGTCCTCCTCCAGGAACCGGTCGCCGCCGACGGTCGCGCGCTCGGCGAGGCTGTTCCGATAGTCGAGCTCCGCATCCGAGCTCGTGAGGATGGCCATCTGCTTCTTGTCGCGGAGGTACTCGCTCGGGAGGGACTTGAGCATGTCCCTGAAAAACTCCTTCGCGATGGGCTTGCCCGCGGCGTCGACCACGTGGCTCTTCGCCTGCTTGAGCAGCCCGTCGAGCGTCGCGAGGAACGGGTCGGTCGAGGTCTTGTCCCCGTTGATGATCACCTCCTCCATGTCGCGGCCCGCGGCCTCCGCGATCATCTCGAGGATCGTCTGGCGGAGTTCTCCCCGCTCGATGTTGTCCTCAAGCACCTCGTCGGAGAGGTGGACTTCGGCCTTGAACAGCTGGGCGTCGAGCTCGAGGAACGAGAGGTCCGGCTTGACGCGGTCGGTGGACGCGAGCGCCGTCGCCTCCTTGCCGGGCCGCAGGATGCGGCTCCCGAACTTGATCTTGGAGACCTGGTGCTTGGGCGCGGCCATCGGCACGACGGTCGCCATCTGCATCAGGACCGACTGCTTGATGAGCAGGCGCATGAACTTCTTCGCCTGCTCCGGGAGCAGCGCGCTGCCTCCGGCGGTCAGGTCCGCGAGGGCGAGGTCCGCCTTCTCGAGCAGCGTGCGATTGGGGGTGGGGGACATGACGCAGCCTTCCTTCAGGGGTCGGGGCGTCAGGCACCTCTCGCGACGTTGGGTGGTGGGAGTGAGGGGTCAGTCGTCGTGGAACGACACGGACTTGTCGACGCGCCCGCGATCGAGGGGGCGGTTCATGTCGAGCGGCCAGCCGTCGGGGGACTGGGGCGTCGGCGCACGCTCGGTCGCGCGGCTGTTCGGCAGCGGAGCCGCCTTCTCGAGGCGGTTGAGCCGCAGGCCCTGGTCGCGGATCGAGTCGCCGAGCGCACGCACCGAGGTGTGCAGCTCCTGGAGCTGCGCGTTGAGCCGCTCTTCGACCTCCGGCGCCGGCGGGGGCGCGGGGTCCGTGTCGGCGTGGCTCAGGGAGTCCGAGTCGGCGGCCGACCCGTCTGCCTTGGCAGTTGCCGCTGCGAGCAGTTGTGACACCTGACCGAGCAGTGCACGCACTTCGGTGGCCGCGGTTTGCGCTGCATCACTGGTGGCGGCTCCGGCGTCCGCTTGCCCAGCGCTCTTCTCGGCCTCTTCGTCTTCGGTCGGATCGAGACCGGCGGCAGCAGCGAGGTCAGCAGTGATCTCCGCCAGCTCCTCGACCAGTTGTCCGGCGACCTTGTTCGCCTCGTCGTCCTCGGCCTCGCCCATCTGCTCGACCGCGTCGGTCAGCGTCTCCAGCGCGCGGGTCGCGATGGTGAGCACGTCGCCTTCGGCCTTCTTGGCGGGCTGCTTGCCCTTCGGGGGGAAGGGCGGGGGCTTCTTCCCCTTGGGGGCGGCCGGCTCCTTGTCCTTGCCCTTGTCGCCGCCAGCGTTGGGCTCGGCGTCTGCCTTGTCGCTCGCCTTCTCGGGCGGGAAGGGAGGCTTGGCCTTTCCCTTCGGCTTCGCTTCCTCGTCCTTCGGCGGCTTGCCGCTCTTGCCCTGGTCGTCCTTCGGCATGGCTCCCCTCTTGATCACGAGAAAGCGGCGCTTGTTCGCCGCGCGGTCCACGAGCGACACCTCCTCGACCACCATGTCGAGCAGGCGATGCACCTTCGCTCCGTCGTCTTCGGCGTCGGCGCTCATGCGGCCTCCGGCTCAGCCGGCTCAGGCGACGTTCCTTCGGGCACACGTCGGGCAGAGCCGCCGATGGAGAAGCCCGTCAGACCGCCTTCCTTCACCTGGGCCCAGAGCGCGTCGTCGAGCACGCGGACACCCAGCAGCCACGTGCCCTTCTTGACCGTCGTACCCCCGAGCTCGAGGTCCGCCGGCGCCAGGAAGTTCTCCAGCACCTTGACCTGGTCGTTGATCCGAAGACGGTGCATCAGGCCGATGCCTCCGAACTCCTCCATGAAGAGGTGCGCGGCCTTGCGGACTTCTTCGGCGCTGTAGACGTCCCCCTGCGCGTCCACCGTCTCGGGCTCGAGCACGATGCCGAGCACGTAGCGCTCGTCGGTCGGGTCGGTGTGCTTGAGCAGCCGCTGGCATTTGGTGAACATCGGCGTGTCGTCGGCCGCAGGTGCAGGCTGGACCGCCTCGGGCACGGTGACGGTCGTCGAGCGCGTCGGCTCCTCGACCTCCCAGCCGTCGTCGGCGAGCTCGCGAAAGCTCTTCTGGGTGATGCCGTAGTTGGCGACGAGCAGCTGGGTCAGCACCGACGACCCGCCCACGCCACGCATCGAGCGGATGCTGCGCCGCGTGCGGATACGCCTCGTCTCGAACCCCGCCTCCTTCACGAGCCGCGGCAGGTCGCCCCGGATCCCGTAGGTGACCAGGAACTTCCCATCGAGGCTCTCGAGGACCTTGCAGAAGGTCTCCTCGTCGAACCGGTCCTCGCCGACGTCGACGTTGTAGCCGGCGTACGGAGGATCGAGGAAGTGGACGGTGTCCTTGCCGTCGAACTCCTCGACGACCTTCTTGTAGTCGCCCGAGAAGATCTTCACGTGCTGGAGGCGCGGGGCGTAGGCCTCGATGCGATCCACCGTCTTGGCGAGTACGCCCTGCCCGGACGGGGAGAAGCTCTTGCCTCGCATCTTCCCGTAGGAGAAGTGCGTCACGTAGAGGAAGTGGTGGAGCCAGCCGACGGCGTCCTTCGGCTCGTCGCCGTTCACCATCGACTTGAACGTGTCCTTGTCCCCCGTCCAGTCCATCGACCGGAGGCGCTCGATGTCCCGAGGGCGGAGCTTCTGCACGGCCCTGTAGGCGCGCGCGATCTGCTCGTCGGCGTCGTTGATCGCCTCGACCTCGGACGGCTCCTTCGCGAACAGCACTGCGGCGCTGCCTGCGAACGGCTCCGCGTAGGTGCGATGCGGTGGGAGCATCTTCACCAGCCGCGCGGCGATGCGCTTCTTGCCCGCGGGCGAACCCCACATCGTCTTGTCGACCGAGAGGGCGTCTCGGTCGAGCACGTCGTAGGCGGCCTCGAGGGCGCGGTGGAACGCGCTACCCACGGTCGGTCTCCTTCGAGGCGGAAGAGTCCGCGTTCAGGTCGGTCGGCCACACGCTCGGCGCGGGAGCCTCGGCTTCGCTGGCCTCGCGGCGGGCGCGCTCCACCAGAAGGTGAAGGCGCTCACGCGCGTCGCTCAGCTTGCCGACGACGTCGCGTCGGAGCACCCCGGTGATCATCTTCGTCGTCACGTGCGGAGAGAGCGGGGGGTCTCCCCGAAGGGGACACGGTTCGGTCAGCCGGTTACGATCCGGCCATGGATGCGGACGTCCTGACCACCCGGCTCGTCCGCTCGAAGGCACCGCCGCCAACCGCGAAGCAGCTCGAGATGCTCCTCGCGCTCTGCAAGGTGTACGAGGACGCAGGCGTCTTGAGCGGCGACCCGCTGCCTGCCCTTCACCGGGTCTGCCCGCACGCGGGCGAGTGCTGGAAGGGGGTCGAGGGCAAGCGTGCGCATGGCGTCGGGGCGTTCGACGCGGACTCGGAGAAGGGCTGCATGCTCCTGCCCTGGGTCGGCCCTGCCTACCGTCCCGGTGGTGTCGCGGTCCTTGGCATGAACTTGCGCTACGCCGGTGGCGACTGGGAGCTCGCCATGGAACACCGCATCGCCGTCGAACCTGGCTGCGGGCAAGAGGCGAAGCTGCGCAGTCAAGGCGGGCGCGCCCACCGCTCCTACTGGTCAAAGGGCACGATGCGCGACGTTGCCGCGGTGCTCCGCTCGACGCGAGGTGCCCCGCTGCTCGACACCAAGGACCCGAACGAGCTCGCCGACGCTCTGCTCGCATCGGCCCGACTGCAGGCGGTCAAGTGCTCGCCCATCGGCGGGCGGAGCTCGCCCGAGCCGGCCATGAGCGAGCGGTGTCCCCAGCAGTTCCTGCGCGCCGAGCTTGGCGTGCTGAAGCCGTCCGTCCTGCTCGCCTACGGTGGTCCCGCCCACGGCGCCGTGCACCAGGCCGGGAACGTCACCATCAACGAGAAGATCACGCGGTTTCGGCGTGGAACGCTGGCGCTGTCCGGAGGCACGAGCATCGACGTCCTCCTCCTGACCCACCCTGCGCACGGTGGGTGGCACCAGGCGCATCGCGAGCTCGTTGTGAGCCTGACGACGCGCCCAATACCGCCCACGTGACCTCAGACGACCGGGTGGCTCGTGGTGACCCGGCGGGCGCAAAGCTCCTTCAGCGCGGCCTCGTCGCCGTTGAACCAGTTGAAGTCCGAGTCGATCCCCTGCGGCAGACGCTTGCCGCCGTTCCCGTCGTACTGCCAGAACGTCCACGCCGACCACGGTCGTGGGAGCTTCGGTGCCTTCACGCCGTAGTGCGCGATCCAGAGCGGTCGAGCTCCGAACTCCGGCGCCGCTGGGTTCCCCAGGCCATCCCAGAAGGACGGGTACGTGTAGACCATGCACGGCCTCCCCCAGAGCACCTCCGTCGCCTCCATGAAGGCGAACGCCCGCGGGCGCGCCAGTTTCGGGGCCACACCCTTCAGCGACTCGAAGTCGATCGCCGGCGGGAGCTCCGTCCACTGCACCGCCGTCCGAAAGTAGAGCTGGGCTTGCTTCTCCGGGTCCGCCTCGACCCGGAAGAAGTGGTAGCTGCCCCGCACGATGCCAACCTTGTCTGCCTCCATCACGTTGCGTTGGAACGTCGGGTCCACGTACCCCACGTGCTCGCTCGCCTTGCAGAGCGTGAACCTGATCCCCGCCGCTGCGATCGAGGACCAGTCCAGCTTCATCCCTTGCGCTGCGCTTACGTCGATCCCCGGAAGTCGGGCCATGCGGCACCTCCTTCGCGGGACAGAGGGAAGAAGGTCTTCCGAAGGGACACAGACGAGTGTCTCGGGGTACGCTTTGCAGCAACACCGACCGGAGGAAGATCTGATGAAACTGCTGGCGACCTGTTGCCTTCTGACAGTTGTCATGGCGGCCTGTTCATCGAGCAACACCGAGAGCAGTCGGGTTCCGAACGTCAGCTTCCGAAAGCAGGCCAGCTCAGCCTCGCCATTCAGCTACCGCGAACTGCCCGTGGTGACATGGCCAGCGGATCCCCTCGGCGAGAAGGCCGTGAACGACGAACTGGTCAATCGCCTTGGCGGCGCGACCTACACCGACGTGGCCGACTTCCCCACCGATCTTGGCTTCGGGTCCGCGCTGACGACCTGCGCGCCTGAGACCATGCGGACGGAGAAGGTGCTGGCGTTTGTCTGCAAGACCAAATCTATGGGTGCTCGTCCCTACTACTCGACCCAGGGTCTAGCCTTCGACCTTCGCGTTGGAACGGTGCACCTGCTGACGCTTACCGATATCTTCACAACCACAGGGTTGCTCTCGGTCCGCTCACTCATCGGTTCGCGCGTGAAGGCTGCATGCGCCGCAGACAGCAAGCCGCTTTCAGGTGAGCCGACGATCGACAGCGTCGAGGTGTATGCCGATCACCTTGAGTACACACTTGACGCCCTCGGCGCTGCGACGTGTGGCACTGTGGTCAGGCTCACGTGCGCAGACGTCGCAGCATTCCTAAGTCCAACCTCTCCGTGGACCTGCCCCGCGTAGTTCCTACGCGGGCGCGCTCGTACTCCGACACAGCCCGTGAAATGGCGGAAACCCAACTCCAGCGGGAGCGAGCTCGCGCCCGGTGAGGGCACGGTGGTACTCGCCGCGGTCGTCGGCCACGCCGCGACCTGACCGAGTCACGACCGCCAGCACTGTGGCACCCTCCCCCTTGCCCACCTCGAGGGTCCGCCCACCGTCCTCGCCGACACGCTCCCGTACCCACGGTCGCAGAGTCTTGAGCGCGAGGGGATTCGTGGCCGTCTCGAGCCTCTCGAGGGTCCGCAGGGCGTCTGCCGTCGCGATCACCTTCCCGTCGAGGAATCGGCAGGTGTCGGTGGTGTGCTCGTCGAGCACCGCCATGATCACGTAGCGTTCGATCCCCGCCTCGGCGTAGGCCGAGATCTGAGACAGCGAGCGGCTCTCCCCGACGAAGCTGCCAGCGACCACCTCCCAGTAGCCCTTAGACCGAGCCACCAGCGCCTCGGTCGCGGCCTCGGCGATCCGCTCGGCGATGTCCGCGCGCCCCAGACCCTCGGCGAGCCCACGCCCGACCACGGCCCGCACTCGTTGGCCGAAAGCCTCCAGCCGTTGGCCGTACTCGTCCCGGACGAAGAGCAGGTTGCTCCGGGTCACGTGGGCGATCGCTCGGCGGTCGAGAGCATTGAAGTCGGCGCCGATGGCGAGGCGCTGCCGTCCTCGCGCATCCCCCCGCGTGGCCCGTACGACGGCCTCGGCGGCTCGACCGAACGTTGCCTCGACCCTCGGCGCCACGGGCGCCACCGCGCGCCCAGTGGCCGCCTGGGCGGCACGTAGCAGACCTGCCCGCTGCGCAGGGGTCGTGGCGTGCCAGTCCACGTCGAGCACCCCGATGGCCGCCCGCACCGCATCCCGTTCGGGCAGGTGGGCATGCCGTCGGAGCTCGGCGCCCAGGCGCGCAACTGCGCCATCGAACCCCTTCGGCGTGGACAGGTCCATCGCCTTCGCGATCGGCACACGCAGGAGCTCGAGCACGTCGTCCGCGGCAGCGCGACCGGCCGAGACGAGCGCCTCCTCACCGCACATGGGTGCTGCCCACGATCAACGGCCCGACCACACGCGCACGAATCTCAATACCGCGTTCCGCAGGCCGCATGACCACCTCGTGCCGACTGGCACACCTCGGGCATACGGCGAACACCAGGGTGCCGTTCCGCCAGAGCGTGATGGCCTCCTCGAGCGGTCCCTTCGCCCTGCACATCCGGCACTCGAGCACCCCGCGGTCGGCGTCGGCCTGGGCCTGGTTGACCCAGGCGCGCTGCAGCTCAGCTTCCACCGTGTACCTCCTCGAACCAACGAGCCCACTCGGCCTCCGGCACCGTGATCCGTTCGGGCGGCGTGCGCTCGAGCTCCTGCCGCGCAAGCGCGATCCTTCCCTCCGCCAGCCGCTGCTCCTCGGCGACCAGCTGTTCCCGAAGGGCGACGAGGTGCTTGGCCTGGTCGACCAGCGTCTCCGTCGGCGCCTTCGGCCTGAGATCCTCCACCCCAGTCTGGATCCCGGCCAGCGTCAGGGTGATCGGGCGCTTCGTCCAGTCTGCGCCCAGCTTCGCGAACTCCCGGTTGAAGATGTCGCTCGCTAGCAGGCGACCCTCCTCGGGCGTGAGCACGCCCACACGGACCAGCTTCTCGACCATGTCGGTCATCCGCTCCGGGTCCCGCGTCGCCGGCGTTTGCGACCGGAAGCGCCAGAACCGGATCCCCATGTCCCCGAGCAGCTTCCGGTTGATGACGTGGTCGAACTCGTCGCGCTCCGGCTGGAACACCTGGTCTTCGGCGAACCGCAGCATCGCCTCCGCCACCGACCGGTTGAACGACCGGCTGTCGCCGCGGAGCAGCTGCGGCATGCGGAAGGTCTGCCCGACCTTGTCCATGTTCCGCTCGTCGTAGGCCGAGAACAGCGCGTCCTGCTGCTGCGCCTCCGTCAGCGGCCGGAGCTCGATCTTGGTGCGCGCCGCGTCTGTTGCCGTCGAGCCGCCCTCCGCCTCGAGGATCAGCACCTTGTGGAAGTTCTTCTTCCCCTTGAGGTTCTCCTCGATGAACCGCTCGATGCGTGGGACCGAGGCCTCTGACAGCCGACCACCCGACACCAGCAGAGCCAGGGGCGGAACGGACTTGTTCTCGAAGTACAGGTAGTTCACCTCCTCCGCCTGCCGGGAGCCGAGCACCGCCAGCATCGCCCCGATCCACCGCGGCACGCCGTAGGGCGACCGCGGCGAGTGGATCGAGAAGTGGAGGATCTCCGAGGCCGATCCGTCGTTGCTCGGCAGCGCCTCGACGCTGGTAGCCACCTGCCCAGTGACTCGGGACATCACGCGCGGATCCCCCAACGACTTGAAGAAGGTCCGCTGGCCGTACTGGACCTGCACGAAGCGCCGAAGGCGCTGGCGGCTCTTCACTCGCTCGAGGGTGACCGGCGAGACCCGGACTGCCTCCTCAACCTCCACCGGGCTCGGATCGAGCGGCAGGAGGCGCATCGTGTAGGCCGGCACATGCACCAATCGAGCGATCTCCCCACGCGCGTTCCTGAGCACCTCCCAGTAGGCGTTGCCCGTCACCTCGAGGTCCTGGCGGGTCCGCCGTCGCAGCTCCACGAGCGAGTGGTCGAAGCAGCACCCCTCGAAGAACGTGCCCAGGCGCGACCGCTCCACACGCGCCAGCTGCACGAGCTCGCGCCGGCGGGTTTTCACCTCGTCGTCGGTCGGCTCCTGCACCTGGGCGGCGGCGCCCTCCGGCGCCTCGGCCAGGCGCTCGAGGTAGATGCACTCGGCCACGCGGCGGTCGGCATCGTCCGCGTCGAAGTCGATCGCCGGCTCTAGGCGGTGGCCGAACCCGTCGATGTTCGTGCCATATGCATCGACGTTCTGGCGCAGGGCGTTCGAGTGCTCGAACAGCATGCACAGCGTCTCGGGGTCGTAGGGCGGCTCGAGGGCGCCGGCCTGCCCAAAGGCGTTCGCGGCCTCGCCGCCACCCACGCTCCGGCGCTGGGTCTCGTCGGCGCCGACCACGTAGGCCTTCACCAGCGCCTCGCGGCGCTCGGCCAGCTCCTCGATGGCGGTCACGCTGGCTCCTCGACGTAGGCCACAAGGCCCTTCGGGCCGAACGACAGGGCTCGGATACGCTGGCCCCGAGCGGCGAGCTCTGCGCGGGCAGCCTCGCGCGCCGCATCGTGGTCCGCGGCCACCACCGTCAAGGGGGCGGTTGGGGTTGGAGCAGCGCCCATGGGCGCGCGGGGGACGACGAAGACGAGGACCTGGTGCTCCACCACTCAGAAGAGCAGCGACTGCTAGACGAAGGGACGTCAGGGGTGGACGGGGAACACCTCGGCACGGGCCAGAACGCCGTCCTGTCCGCAGGCCGGGTCGATACCGTTGTCGTTGAACATAGGAAGCGGGTCCGCAGCCTCCAGCGTCTGGACCAACATCGTGGTGTTCGGATCGAGCAGCGACGGCACCACCTCGATCGGCCCGAAGCCCTCAGCAAGGAAGGCATCGACCGCGAGGCGGAGCTCGTCGAGCGTCGGACGCTCGGCACTCGTCACCCGGACCACACGGAACCGCTCGCCGTGCTGGCCGAGCTCGCGAAGGCGTACCCGCACGGTGCCGCGACGGTAGGCCAGGTTGTCGCCCTCGAGCTCGACGCGCCAGCCTGATGGGGCCGGATGCTCGAGAAGGAGTGGTTCGACAAACGCAGGGTCCCCGGCCAGCGCGAGCTGCATGCTCTCGAGCATGGCGATGTTGGACATCGCGCGCGAGCCCGGGGTGGACACGCAATGTCCGAGGCATGCTCACCCCAACACCCGCACCCCGATCTCGACGGTCCCACCCCGCCCCGCCTGGCGCTCCTTCTGGCAGGCGAGCGCGATCGCCCAAAAGCGGTCGGCGTGCCCGCCACGGGCGGTGCGCTCCGCGTCGAACGCCACCTTCCCTGAGGGGAGCACGCGCTTCTTGATGCTGTGGATCTGGGCCACGAGATCGCGGTGGCGGGGCAGGTCCACCTCGCGCCGCTGTAGCAGGATCTTGAAGTCCGTAGCCCAGCGCTCCTTGGTCTCGTTCGTGAAGTTCTCCGGGACGACCTGCGGGTAGTCCCGGGCCAGGTTCTCCGCCAGGTTCATGCCGATGCCGCTCCGGTCGATCGAGAGGCGCGCCACCGGCAGCACCTCGAGCAGCCGCCGGAGATCGGCCTCCTGCTCGGCGAAGGGCGTGTCCACGTACGCCCGCAGCAGGCGGCACCGGAATCGGCTCTCGTGTTCTTCGAATACGGCGAGCTCGGACCGGTCCCGCGTGCGCCCGACGTCGAACCCCGCCACCAGCCGCCCACGCGGCTCGGGGATCTCGACGAAGTCCTCGGCGAGGATCACCTCGTCGGGCGTGTTCGGCAGGATGAGCTCGTACGGGTAGAACGAGTACGACTCGTCGGAGAAAAGTACCTCGAGTTCCTGCTGAAAATCGTCGAGCGCGAGCGAGTCGTACTGCTCGTGGATGTTGTCCTTGCCGAAGAGCGCGACGCGCTCCTCCGTGGTCATCCCCGCCGCCTCGCGGGCGGCCCTCGGCACGTCCTTGCAGAAGAACCGGCACAGCCACCACGGCACCACCTGCCGGCTGTGGTGCGGGTACTTGCGCATCTCCTCCTGCGCGATCTCCCAGAACACCCCCCGCCGGCCGAGTGGCGTGCTGCAGCCGGTGAGCTGGCCGTTCGACCGAAGGATCAGCGCGGTCGACCCGCGGTAGACCTCGCGATCGTTCAAATAGTGGGCGAGCTCGTCCAGGACGATGTCGCCCCGCTTCCCGCGCGGGGCCTTCGACGGCACGGAGATGATCCGCGAGACCCGCTTGCTCGGCCCGTTCGACTCGAACGCGAGCTCGGTCTTCGAGTCCGTGACCAGCTTCTTCTGGTAGGCGAGCGGCAAGTCCTCGTAGAACTGCCGCGCCAGCATGACCTTCTCGACGGCGTCGGCGAGGGCGTAGCTGACGAACACCACCGTGTGCGAGTCCCGCAGGTGGCAGCGCGCGAGCGCCTCGAGCGCGAACAGGAACGAGAACCCCACCTGCCGGCTCTTGGTCACCCACCGGAATCGCGAGCGGTTCTCGAGGAACGCCGCCTGGTAGGCGTCCAAGGTGACGGGCGCCCCGTCATACGTGCAGAGCCCCTGGATGAAGCCGGCCTCCCTCGAGAGCCACCCCGAAAGGTCGGACTCCGACCGCTTCACCACGCCAACCGGGGTCACGGCGACGACCACACCTGCAGACCACGATGGCCGCTTTCTCGGTTGCTGGCGGGCCCACGGCGAGGATGTATCGGGGCATGAGCAACTTCGCCGACTCGGTCTCCCACCCCCCTCGCACCCTCACCGAACGCGAGGTCGCCCTCCTGCTCCGCACCTCGGGTCAGCACGTCGCCGGCTTCCGCGATCACGTGATCTTCAGCCTGGCCCTGAGTACCGGCCTCCGCGAGCATGAGCTCCTCGCCCTGAACGTCGGCGACATCTTCGACGAACTTGGCCACGCCAAGCGCCGGGTTCAGCTCCGGGTCTTCAAGCGCGCCGCCAAGGAGCCCAGCATCCAGGAGGTCGTCCTGTCCGAGACGGTCCGCCTCAAGCTCGAGCGCCTGCTCAAGCTCAAGCGCGCCGACAAGCACGACGTCGGCTCCGAGGCCCCCATCTTCCTCAGCCGCTTCCGGCTGCGCCTCTCGGCGCGGCAGCTGCGGCATGCGTTCGCGGTCTGGCAGCAGCGCGCGGGCTTCGAGCACCTCTTCAACTTTCACGCCCTCCGCCACACCGCCTGCACCACGCTCTACCGGCAGACGCGCGACATCAGGCTCACCCAGCGGTTCGCCCGGCACCGGTCCATCCTGTCGACGGCGATCTACACGCATCCCTCCGACGAAGAGCTTCAGCGGGCCGTGGGGGGACTGGCGTGTTGACGCTGACTCACTTCTCCGATCGCGCGCCCTAAGCTATCGTCTGGCCATGGAGCCCAAGGAATCCTCCGAAGTCATCGCGAAACTCGCCGCGGTACAGGTGAAGGACATCGACCTAGAGCGTGCGCGGGAGGAAGGCCGCACCCTTCGCAAGGACTTCGAGGACTGCATTGATCGGATGCAGGTCGTGACGCCGGACGATCTGAAGTCTCGCTGCAAGTAGCCTGTGACCGAACTCGCTGTTCGAGAAGTTCCGTTCGCGCAGTTCGAAGCGGAGGTTGCTAAGGCCGCCGGTGTTCGGTCCGTCGCGGATCGCGATCAGGTTCGATACCTGGCCTCCTACCTTAGGGATGAAGCGATGGGCGCCACCTGGATGGTGGTGGAGCGACCATATGTAGATCGACACTACCTTGAGGAATACGCCGGCTATTACGCATCTCGCCTTCGCCCACCCCCATCCCACACCACCCGCATTCACTTCTTCAGCGGCGTGTTGTCTCGTTCGGCGAGCTTCTTCACGGACGCCCTCAAGCAAGCCGTTGACAGCGGTCTGGACAAGGCCGCCCAGGCCTTGCAAGAGGACTACCTGGGGTTCACGGTGGTGCGCCCGCTGGGCGCGGCCCCGATCGGCAGGACCATTCTCCGACCCTACAAGGGAGACTCACAGCGCATCTACGGCCCGGCGGAGACCGAACACCGGGTTCACATCTGTGGACTCGGGCTGTCCGTCCGCGGGCTTCCGTTCCAGCAGCAGGACGTCGCGGTCGGCGCCTGTGCCACTACAGCGCTGTGGTCCACTCTATCTCGTTCAGTACGTGCGGATGGCGGACGGGCTCCCACACCACTGGCAGTCACCGCAGCTGCCACGAAGTTCGCCGTTACTGGGCGTGGGCTGCCGGCAGCCGACGGGCTCGATCTCAACCAGATGCTCGCCGCTGTCCGAGCATTCGGATACTCGCCTCTAGTGACGAGCCCACTCAAAGAAGACACTGGAGCGGCCTTCCTGGCGGCTATCACAACGTACCTTCGCTCAGGTATTCCAGTGATCCTCCGCATCTTCGATGGTTCGAGCGAGGGGCATGCCCTGACCCTGTCGGGATATCGAGAAGCAACCACAGATCGGTTGGAGCTTGCCACCAGACGGAAGCGCCCGTTGAAGGTCCCCGGCCCCGTCCACTTCTACGCTCACGACGATAGGTTGGGGCCCTACGCACGACTTGAGATCAATGGACCATCAGATCCTGACCCGGACGGCGATCGGCGCCTAACCGTGAAGTTTAAGCCGCGGAGCGATGAGTCGATTTTTGACAAGTTCAAGAGTTCGGCAATTCTAACCAACGCAATCGTTCCCCTCTACCCAAAGCTGCGGTTGAACGCATCAGATCTCATCGCCTACGCGCTTGAGGTCCTACCCTTGATGGAGGAGGTCGCAGGGAGCGAGCTTCGCGACGATCTTCTCGTCGAGCCTAGGTTCCTGCTCGGTGGCGCCTACTTGGAGGAGCTCTATTCGGCTCATCCTGCGGCTGATCAGGTGGCGCTGCATCTACACCTTTCGCGCTATGTGGGCCTCCTTCGATTCCGCGTTGGCTCAACGCGTCTAGCTGACGTTCTCTGCGACACTACCGACATCCGGCGTGGTTCAAATTTGCCGCATGACCACATTCTTGCGATCGTCCGCCATGATGCCGGCGCGGATGCACTCAAGGCGAGTGCCAAGGTTCTTGATCTCGATGACCGAGTGTGGCCTGCGTAGGCGGTCGATCCCCAGATCTGGCTCACTCGAATGGCCGCCAGACAACGCCTGCCGAGAGTCGGGCCGCCAAAGATTCGACCACCCACGGCCTCGTACGGCGCTGATGGGATTGTGGGCCTGGCCGCCTGCGCCGCTGCCCCGTGTGCTTCCCGACCGATGCTGCGCTGTCTGCTGCGGACCATGCCGGTGGCCTCAGGCTCGTTGCGTTCCGTCGGCGCGTCCACGCTTCAGCCCGTCGCAGCGTCCAGCCAGTCGAGGACCTTTCGGACGAGGGTCTCGGTAGTCTGAAGGGCGTCACGAGCCTGCTCGGGACGAAGGTCTGGAATCGGACCGGAGACAGGGGCATCAATTAGAAAGCCGGCGTGAATTCGCTGGCGCGCATCGTTGAGGTCGAGACACCGCAGGGCCGTTCGTTCGTCAAGAAGGGGGCGAACAGCCGGGTCTCCGCTCTTTGCTCCTTTGATGAGGTCAACGAAACGCCAACTGCGCGGCTTGTTCGGGTCCACAAGGCGCATGAGCCCTGCGGCGGCTGCTCGCGGCACAACAAAGGTGAGCGCCGCCTCAGCGAGCGATGCCGCGAGCACCGTGACAGCAACCGGCTGCAGGCTTGGGTCGAGCAGTCGGAGCTCGCCGTGCTTCTGAAGCCACCACGCACGAAATCGCCCGTGATGTAGTGCCTCAAGCCTGTCGGCGAAGGCCGCAAGCGGGTTCATAGACAGCGGCCGACCATCAGACCGCCGAGCGACTGCATCCTCAACTAGGGGACGAACCTGAGCGACGGTAGAAGCGTCGCTAACGTATCGCTCATGGTGGGCATACTGGGCAATCTGCGCGCTCGGAAGGATGTATCGGAGCTGGTGGCGCGCGTGGCTCACCACATCCTCAGTCTGCACCAGTATCCCGTCGCGGATGGTCACGGTCAACGCGACCTCAAGGTCGCTTCTGGTCAGTCCGGTCTGGACGCCACGCTCAACCAGAATGTCTCGTGGGAGTTTGGCCTGCGTCTCTCCCACTTCGTCGGCCAACTCCTGAAGCACTTGACGCACAAAGTCAAATGCCTCGACGTTTCGAGGCTCGGGATCGAGCGCCGTGTTGAAGTCAGCCGAGAGGAGAGCCCCAGTGCGTTCCAGATAGAGAAGACGCGAGCCTCGGCGCTGAGAGAGGCGAACACGTGAGACGGCATCCCGAAGTTGGCCTGGGCGATACCCTGCTCGCTCACCGACTTCGAGCAACTCATCCAGAGTCAGTCCGGGATCCCGCGGAGAGGAAAGAAGCGCGCACTCAACCGCAGCCCGAATGAAGTCGTCAACCCCACCTTCCATTTGATCCGCGTAGCAACTCTGTTCGTCGTCGACAATCCTGCTGGTTGTTCAGCGGACATATCTGGTCCGATCGTTGGCGAATGTGGTCGAATTCCCAGATCTGGCCCACTCGAAATGGCCACCAGACAACGCCCGCCTACGCGTCGGGCCCTCTGAAAATTCGACCACCCCCCAGTCGCGTACAGCGCAGATGGCATCGTGGGCTGGCCGCCTGTTCCAGCTGCCCGTGTGGTTCTCGGTCGGTGCTGTGCTGTCCGCTGCGGACCATGCCGGTGGCCACTGGCCAGTTGTCGCCGGAAGTCACGCGCCTCGTGTGGCTCCCTGGTCTGCCCTGGCTGGAGCTCGAGCTCGCCGGCCTTGAGGTGGGTGCCTGCGGGGCCGGTCTACGCCAGGCAGGCGCCACGAGGTGGGCCAGGGGCGAGCTGGCCGGTCGAGGTGGAAGGGCCGCAGACATGTGGGCAGGCCGCCTGAGCGCCGGCTCGGGGGCCAGGCACCGGGCACAACCGCCGCTGGAGTCACTTGCACAGAGAATCGAACACTCCAAAACGCAGAGCGAGCGAACCTCGATTTCCTCGAAGGATTCGCATGCTGCCAGAGGGGGACCGAGGAAACTGGCAATATGAATCCTATTGTTGGTCGGGAACCGGGCTCACTCCGGGCATGAAAAAGCCCCCGAACCGCGAGGGTTCGAGGGCTCAACGGCCGCTATTGGAGAGAAGTGGCAATCCCTGGGAATTCCCTGCCGGTTCGTTCTCCCACGGCATCCGCGAAGGGGGCGCGCGGGGGTAGCCGAAGGCCCGCGCGCGTGTGTTGGAGGGTGCAAAGAGCGGGTGGACGAGGCGCTGAATAGGCATTCATTCGACGCCTTAGAATCCTGCCAGAACGCAAGCTCTTGGGCGATTGTTCGAGCGTCCCGCGGAATCGTCCATGGTCAGTTATGTCCGTTTTTTGTGAACTGGCCAGCATGCAAGCGTGTGGTCGATTGCGCCGTCGAGCACACCGATCGTCGTGAAGGGAGAGCCGAGCTGGTCGATGCAGGGGACGGTTGGCGTGACCACGAGATCGCGATCATGTCCGCGCCTCCTCGAGCGCCCACCGGGCGCTACCCCAGGCGCGATGCTCAAGGGTCATGCTCGAGAAGGCCGGGCTCGACGGGGTCATGCTCACCGAGCTCGCAGGAGGGCTGCTCGAGGGGCCTGCACCTGCCCTACGCGCCCGCCTGCAGCGCCGACGGCGCGATGGGCATCACCAGGCGGGTCAGGGCCGAGTCCCCGCCTACGCGCCTCCCAAGGCGCCCAACGGCGCACGTCGAGGCGCTCGTCGGCGAGGGCCGCCAGCCGCTCTCGGAGCCCACCAGACTCGGTGATGCCGATCGCGCCGTCGGCGCGCCGGTCGAGTCCGAGCCCACGCCTCCGCGCCTCCCAGGGCGCCCGGTGGGCGCGAGCTCAAGGCGCTCGTCGGCAGACGCGAGGAGCCTGGGTGTGTCCACTAAATGGACGGATGCCTAGACTAAGAAAGCTCTCTACATAGGGGTCCGTCCATTTACTGGACACACCCATCACGGCCAGTCGGCAATGCGCCGACGGCGCGATGGGGCTTGCCTGCGCCCCCCAGGCGCGAGGTGTCCTCAATGCGCCAGCGCATGTCGAGCGCATGGGGCGGCCGTCGTGCTCGCGGTGGTTCGCGCCGAGGGGCGCGTGCGCTATGCGCGTCGACCATGCGTCGCGGGCTGCTGATCTTCATGGTGGGGTGTACGACCGGGAGGGGCGAGCCGGAGCTTGTAGCTGACGCGGGCGCGCTCGAGACCGGCGTTCAGTTGGACGCGGCCGAGCCCGACACCGGACTGGACGCGGTCGCCTTCGACACGACCGTCCTCGACACAACCGGCGACACCAGCTCGTCCGACGTCATGGTGGAAGGCACGAGCGCAACGGATGCCAAGCCCGATGCCGATGTCCCTGACGGCATGTCCGGATGGGGCTGCGCCGAGAACGACAAGCTGTGCGTTTGCTACGACACGCCGGTGGCCGGCTACGTCCTGCCCAAGTGCGCGGCGACCTACCCCTGCTGCTACCGCTACAAGGCCACGATGGAGGCTGGGGTTCACAACGAGTGCGTCTGCTACCAACCGGCCTACCTCGACCTGCTCGGGCGAGACTGCACTGGCGCAGGCGAGCGTATCAAGGGCATCGGGCCGTACTCGGATGTGACCAAGGTCGGCTCCTGCCCGTAGTAGCTTGCCGACTCCTCGTTGCGGGCCCGCCAGACGGAGGACGACGCGACCATTGGGCGAGTCGAGTCCGAGTTCCAGCGCTACGCGGGAACGCCTAGCGGGCTCATGGCGCTCGGCGATGGCGCGGTCGTCACACTGCTAGGATCGACGGCGTGAGAGCGCGCGTTCTCGATGCCGGCCTACTCGTTGTCGCCTGTGCCTTTGCTGTCTCCTGCGACCGGACGCTGCCTCTCGGCGCAGGGGCCGGTCTGCTCGGTTCGAGTACGGTTGTGCTGTCCGAGGCAAGCAACGAATATGACAGTGCCGCGCTGGAGACCATTTCAGCGACCAAGACGATTCAGAACACCGGCTTCGGTGTCGACCCCGACACGGCCGTACGGCGCGTTTGGGATCCGCGGTCGAGGACTTGGCGACTCTTCACGTTGGGGCGTCGCACCGGCCGAGTCGTTGAGCGTCGCGCTGGTGACACCTCGATCGTGCGAGAGTGGTCGGTGGCGTTGGCAGGTGGGCCCAGCGCGGCAACCAACCCGCTCGACCTGACCCTCGACGCCAGCGGACGGATCTGGGTGGCCTGCGGCGGGACGAGTCAGCTCAGGATCCTCGGAGATGTCGGTCAGGAGACGGTGGATCTCTCGCGCTTCGCTGCTGCCATCTCGTGCTCGAGCCCTGGGCGCAGCTGCGGGAATCCGTCGATGAGTGCGGTCACCTACTGGAGGGGAGGGATCTTCGTCGCCCTCCGGCGCCTACGGGATGGATTCGAGGTGGAGTCCGACGCGGCGATCGTGCGTGTCGATGAAGGGACGAAGGAAGCCGCCCCTTTTCTCGAGCTCTCCGGCGTGCGCAATCCATCGGAGCGCTTCTCGATGCCAGGTGGGCCCGACAGCGCGCTGCGTACGTTCGAGGCGATTGGTGGCCCGCTCTCGACACCGCCGGAGCGCTCCGGGGCGTTGGTGCAGGTCGATCTGGAGGTGGGGACATGGCGGCGCCTGATTGACGGTCGTGCCCTGAACGCTTTCGTCGTGTCACACGTCCTCACGGCCAAGGATGCCGGGTTCGCGATCTTGGCCGAGTACGACGCCGACCGGATGAATCCGACGCGCCTCGTTCGCTTCGAGTCCGACGGCAAGGTAGGCAAGCCGCTCACTTCCTCCTCGGGCTATCAGCTGTGGCGTGTTGCGCACGCTGCTCCCGGCCATGGCCTGGTGCTGCTTCTGCTCGGCCTCGAGCCGCTGCTGGGTAGGGACCGCTTGCTCGTGTCCGACCGGGGTCCCACCAGCTACGGCCTACACGTTTTCGATTGGGCTGGTCGTCCAGCGGGCACCATCTCGACCCTGCTGCCTCCTTACGACTTCGAGGTCCACGAGGAGCCGTAGCTTCGTTGCGCGAGTCGGCTTGCCTGTTGTGGAAGCGCGCGCAGACCGAAGCCGGCTGACTCGTCACCAGAGGTCAGGCGTGGATTGCGCCGTCAAGGACACGGTCTGGCGAGCGGATACCCGCACCTGCCTGGCCAGCACCTCGAACATGGGTTCGACCTGTCGTAAAAGTGTCGTGGCATGGCTCGGTCTGGAGAGCGAAGTTCGAAGGGCAGGAGGAACCCACACATGAACACTGTGCTCGCCAAGAACGTGAAGACCATCCGCGAAATCAAGCACTGGACCCAACAACATCTGGCCGACACTGCGGGCATTCTGGTACGCACGGTGCAGCGTGTGGAGAAGGGAGACGGGGGCAGCCTCGAGACTCTCGGGGCTCTCGCGAACGCCTTCGGCGTGTCCATCGATCTGCTGCAGACGGACATGGATGCGCTGATGGCGAGCGTCCGCAAGGCCCAAGAGGAGCTCGACGCCACGCACGACCTCGTGCAGGTCGCGCCGGTCACGTGCTCCGCCGACCTCGAGCTGATTGGCGACTCCGACGCCATCTCTTCGGATTGTGTCACCAAAGACGACGAGAGCCGGGACGCCTTCGCCGCCCTGATCTCCAACCTCACGGACATGCTCGACATCTGGAACGACGTCGATCCGACCCATCATCGGGGCTGGATCCGAGGGGCGTACGAGCAGGTCGAAGCACTCAGCCGCCTCGGTGTGGTGGTGTCGGTCGGTAGCGGCCGGCGGACCATGAAGACCGGTGCTGGAAGCGTCACGTTCCGGACTGCTTACGTGATCGCGTGGACGCGGGGGCAGGAGAAGACCGTGATTGCTGTCCCGAAGGGCGCCTGACCGGTCCCTTCAGAGTTGCCCGAGCGCTCTTTGCCAACGTGCGATCGGATGACGTCGGTGCGGGGTGCCCCAAGTACGACCCGCTGCCGGGCGAGCGGCGCTGCCTGTGGTACCTCGACAACGGCGGCTGCGCGCGGAGCGACGAGTTCATGTGCGTCGAGTGGATGCGCAAGAACGCGACCCTGCCGCTCAAGCCCAAGCCGTTCACAGGCTCCCTGTTGGGCGATCGAAGCCAGGTGCGGAGGTCCGATGGCTAGCGTCAGCGGCATCTCGGTCGAACTGGCAGCCCCCCTCGTTCAACTCGCAGGCGGGGTTTCGAAGGTCGCGGAGGCGCTCGGCCTAACCGAGGAGCTTGTCCAGCGTTGGTGCAAGGACGGCGTTGGTGACGCCGCGCATGCGGCGGCGCTGACCAAGTTCGCCCAGACGGGCCTCCGGAGCCGAGGGCGTCCGCGCAGGATGGCCGTCATGCCGCCGGAGGCTGTCGCCGAGGCAGTCCGACGGCGCGGAGGTTTCCGCCCGACAGCGCGCGCGCTGCAGATCCCCGCGTCCTCGCTGAGGCGGTACTTGAACGGCTCCTCTACGCCGACCGAAGCGGTGGCCAGCTTGCTGCGCGGCGGAACCTGACGCTCAGTCCTACATCCGCAGGCTGCGCTGAAGTGCCGCGCGCACGTTGGCCGGCCGAACGTGGAGCGCTGCTGCCGCGGCCGAGACCGAGCCGAGCGTCGCGACGGCGCTGACCATCGCTGCATCGTCGGGTGCCTTGGTGGAGCGCGGAGCGCTTGCCACCGCCCACTGCTGCCCGCCGGGCGCAACGGTTCCCAGGTGCAACGCTCGCCCCTCGCGCGTGCGGTGGATGGTGCGCAGGCGACCGTGGGCCTGCTCGAGCTCGGCGGCGCAGAGCGCGCGGTAGCGGTCGTTCCAGTCCTCGACCTCGAGGAACACGGCCTCGTGCTCGGCCTGGCTCTTGTTGACCCAGGGGTCGCCGAGGGTGACGAGGCAATCCGCCTCGGCCATATGGTCGAGCCCGCGGAGAGCACCGTAGTGGCCGACGAGGAGCTTGCCCTTCCACGTCGCGAGGATGGGGCCGAGCTTGGTGTGCACGTCCGCGAGGGTGGCCGCGTCCTGTCCAGCTTCCTTCCATTCAGCCTCGACCGTGTCGCTGGGGTCGAAGGCCGCCCGAAGGGCGAGCTCGACCACGCGGATGGCGATGATCGCGAGCACCCCGTTCCCCGGCTTCCGGTGGGCCCAGGCGATGGCGGAGCGGACTGCGCGGACAAGGGAGGGCACGAGCTGGAGCTTGCCGTCCTTGAGCCAGCCCGTGCGGGTGGCGTGGGGCAGCCAGTGCATGGTGCGCTCGATGGGGGCACCGTCGGGGGCGTCGAATCGAAGGAATTGAAGTGGGGCGACCTTCGCAAACACGGGCGCATGAATGTCGGCGTTCGCGTCGAGCACGACGACCGCGCCGTTCCTCTTCAGCGTGTCGCGGAACTGGTCGTTCACGTGGGTCAGGTGAAGCACGCGCCGCCCGTTGTAGGTCTCCACGCGGGCAACGACGTGGTGCTCCGCGCCGTGTTGAACGGTCTGCAGAAGCCGTGAGGTTCGCCCTACCTCTGCGGCGCGGGCGGGGCTCTTGCGCACCTGGGCGAGGGCGGGGAGGTCGATGGGGGGCGTGCGAGGGCCACCGTCGGGCCTCGGCGCGTGTCGAGCGCAGGCCAGCGGATCCGCGTTGTCAGGCAGCAGGGCTGCGCGTCGAGCGGCGGGAACGATCTCCGGAGGGAGGCCGCCCGCGAAGTGGTTCACGAGGTCCTGGATGGAGGAGGGCTTGTCGTCGGGCCCCCAGGTGCGTGCCCACTGAAGCAAGGACTGGAGCGCGGGCTGCAGGGCGTTGACGTAGTTGCTTTCGAAGTCGCGCAGGTGCCGCACGGCCTCGTCGAGCTGCGCCATGGTGAACGAGTAGGTCTCGAGCAGCGACGGGGGCTCGTCGAGGACGAGCAGGCCGGTGGAGCCTGTGGCCTTGTCGAGCTGGCCCATGAGGCCGTGGGGACCGACGTCGACGCGAGCGTCGTCTGGGCCTTCGGCCCCATCCTTGGCGGCGCACGTGTCGGCGTACTCGCAGGGTGTCTTGCCCTGCCCATCGCAAAGGAGCCAGCGCATGCGCTGACCACCAGCGACGAGCGGACCAGCGATCTCGGCGAACTTGCAGACGGGCTGGCCCTTGTCGTCCATCTTGGACAGAGGGCCGAAGTGGCGGCGAGCAGGGGTGCGCAGCTGGACGAGGTGCGCGACCACCTGCTCGGCAAGGGCGTGCTTGTCGACGGAGATGGCCGTCTTCGAGTTGAAGGGCGCCCGGTCGCCCATGGCGTCGGGGCTGACGTGGGTCTTCGCGGCGCGCTCGGCCGCGATCCTCTCGGTCGCGCGCGTCTTGCCGAGCCCGCAGGCGGCCTGGATGAGCGTGAGGCCAGTGCCGGCGTTGCGGATGGCGTCCTCGAGGGCGGCGATGGTGACCTCGAGGGCAGGCAATGCGACGGGGGCCACGGGGGCCATGGCGGCCTCTCGAGCGCGCCGTTGATCCCCGCGGCTCGTGACGAGGTCGACCGCCTGGGCGACGCCGGGCCAGTTTGTGCAGAGGCTGGAGTAGCCGGAGATGGGCTGCCCGAGCCGCCAGCGGTCGACCGTGGTCTTGGCGCTCGTGACGCGATCCTGGGTGCGATCGTCGCCTCCCGTCAGCGTGCTGACCGCGTGGCAGAGCGCGGGCACGTGTTCGGGCGGGATGCCCCGCGCCAGCAGCGCCCCGGCGAGCGCCATGAAGAGCGGGTGCCAGTCGATGGAGACGGTACACACCGCCACGGCCAGGCGCTCGGCGGTCTCGCGGTAGACCTCCGGCAGTTCCGTCGTCCACGCGCCCACGTGCACGTCTCGAGGTCGCCGGGTGCCTGGCTGGTCGATGGCCGCGAGCTCCACGTTCTCCGTGGGCTCGGGCGGCACCACGGCCCGCATGCGAGACAGGTCCAGGCAGTCGGGAATCTGCGTGTGCTTCAGCCCCTCGCGGCGCACGTACGGGAGGCGAAAGTGGCGCGTCCAGTCGCGGCAGTTGTGATCGACGGCTAGGCCGGCCTGCTCGAGGGAGACGAGCCAGGCCCGGATGTAGGGCTCGGCTTCTCCAGCGAGGACCGGCTTCTCGAGGGGCTGCACGATGCGGCGGCCGGCCGACGTGTAGTAGAGGCCCGTCGTGGCGAGCGCCTCGTGGTGCGGATCGGTGGCGCGTGCTTCGGCGAGCGTCTCGTCGGTCCAGAGCGCATGACCGGGGTTGTCGACGTCGGCGAAGAAGCACTCCACGCGGAGCGGGTGGGGGTAGGCGGCCAGGCCAGGCTTGTTGACGCGCTGCTGCCGCACGAGGCCGTTCGCGACGTAGGTCACGAGGTGGGCGTCGGATGTGTAGCGTCGCTCGAGGGCTTCGTTGAGCTCGAGCACCTGGTAGGCGAAGGGGACATCCTTGTCGCTCGGGAATCCTCGCGCGTACTTGGTCCGGGCCACCGCCACCCGCGTCACGGCATCCCCCCGACGAGGACGGCCATGCAGGCGAGTGTGAGAGGCAGCGGGCGCAACGGACGGTCATGGGCAGCCGTGCCTCTCGGGCATCAGGGGACTTGAAGGATCAGGAGCCGAGCATCTGGTCGATGGCGGACCACGAGAGGCGTCCACCGCCTGCAGAGAGCTTCCGAAGGCCGTCCTGGAGACGGGGCTCACGCGCTTGCGCGGGAGACGGACGCGGGAAGTGCTCGGGCGGCTCGCCGAACCGCGAGCGGTAGGTGAAGTAGACCCAGCCGGGCTTGTAGCCCTTGGCCCGCTGCTCGGCGCACAGGCGGTCCCAGAGGGCACGCTGCACGTCGTCCTCGGTGGCGACCTGGAGCTCGTCGGCGGTCTCCTCGGGGAGCGCGGCCTCCACGTCGACGGCGAACTCGTGGCCGCAGGCCGGGCAGGCGCGGGCAAGCGGCGGGAGCACGCACTGGCAGCTGGGGCATGCCTTCGCCTTCGGCGTGGTGGGCTCGCGGGGTCCCTTGGTCTTCTTGCGACTCTTGAGGGTGAACTCGCGGTCCATCTGCGGCAGGCCGTGCTCGAGCACGCAGCCGGCGTGGTCGAGGATGACCGCCGGCTGCCCCTGGTAGGGGCGGAGGATGCGGCCAGCCTGCTGAAGGTAGAGGCCAGTCGACTTCGTGGGGCGGGCGAGGATGGCGCACTTCACCGAGGGCATGTCCCAGCCCTCGATGAGCACGGCGCAGTTCGCGAGCACGGTGATCTCGCCGCGCTCGAGCCGCGCGAGAACAGCGTCGCGGTCGTGGGTGGACATGGCCCCGTCCAGGTGATCGGCTGGGATGCCGGCCTCGCGGAAGCGCTCAACAACGTGCCTCGAGTGCGCGACCGACACCGCGAACACGACGGTGCGAACGCCGTCGGCGTGCTTGCGCCAGTGCTCGACGATGTTGCCGACGAGCTGCCGGTGGTCGACGGCGTTGGCGAGGTCGCGCTCGTCGTAGTCGCCGCCGCGCACCTTTACGCGGGAGAGGTCGGGGAGTGCGTGCGCGGGCACGGTGAACACACGAGGCTCGACGAGGAAGCCTTGGCGCATGAGCTCCTTCGGCGAGGCGACGACGACGAGCTCGTCGTACAACTCGCCGAGCCCCTGGCCATCGGCGCGGTAGGGCGTGGCCGTGAGGCCGATGTGCACCGCGTTCGGGTATTCGGCCGCAAGGTTCTTGAACGAGGGGGAGAGCGCACGATGCGCCTCGTCGAAGAAGAGCCAGTCGGCGCGGGGCTTGTTCCGAAAACGGAGCGTGTCGACCGACGCCACCTGCACCATCGCGCCAGGGTTGCGGCGCGGATCGCTCGCCATGATGACGCCGAGCTGGCTCGGGTCGGCGCCGTCCTCGACGAGCTTGCGATAGGTCTGGTTGATCAGCTCACGGCGGTGGGCGACGAAGAGGGAGCGCTGGCCGGCGGCGAAGGCCGTCTGCATGAGGCTGACCGCGGTTGCTGTCTTGCCCGCGCCGGTCGCTGCAACGAGGAGGATGCGGCAGCGGCCGTGCGCGACATGCTCATGGACGGCGGCGACGGCCGCCTGCTGGTAGGGACGGAGATGGATGGCCACAGCCGGGGAGAGCGGCGTGGCAGGGAGGAGGGGACAACAAGCGCGAGCGCGACGAGCAAGCGAGCCGGTCTGTCCGTTCGCGACGCTACTCCGCGCGGTATTGTCGGAGCCACTGGATCAGCCGCCTAACCAGCTCTCGCGCCCGAGCGCCCCGCCCCCACCGTTGCCCTTTAGCGCGACAGACGCCTGTCGAACCGCCGTAGAACTGTCGTAGGCGTCGCGCATCGTTCTCTCGACCGGCGGCGATCTCGTCGGTGGTCCACCGACGTGCCCAGTGCACCTCTCCGTTCCGGATCCAGTAGTGGGACTGGCACGGCAACTGCCAGCTTCCGATCGACGGCCACAGCGTCGGCTGGCCGTCCTTCTCGCTGAACTTCCACTCCACGGGACCGAGCGGCGTGACCACCTTGTTGCCGCAGCCGCAGGCACAGAGGTGGCCGGCTACCCCGAACTCCTCTGAAACGTACAGGATGCCCTGGTCGAGATCTCTGGGCATGTACTCGACGCGCTGAAGAACGAGCCGCGTCGTCTGGATCACTGGTACGACTCGCCAACGATGTGCAGGTCGTGGAGTCCGAGCAACATGTGCTCGAATGCTGCCTCGTCTGCGTAGAAGCCTCGCAGCTGCTTGTACCTGATGACCGCGAGCGCCGCGTTCAGCGCGTTGAGCTCAGCGATCTGGACATTGGTTCGGTAGTTGTCGTCGGGTGCGTCAGAGAGATCGACAAGCTGCCTTGCGAGCATCGCTGGTCCTCTGTCAACCGAGTAGTGCGTGACGCGCATCTGCCCTCCGATGGAGCCACGCCTTCGATCGAGGCCCATTCCCACGTCGACGTACGGGATCCCCTTCGCTTGAAGGAGCGCGAAGACCTCCGCTCGCGAAGGGCCCTTGTCGACACAGACGAATGCGAACGTCACCCCATCGACGTCGTCGGCAGAGCTCGCGTCGACGAATTTCGACACGAGCGTGAGCCCATCGCGAAAGTTGTCGTAGCGAGATGCGTGCACACGTGCCTTCGACAAGCCAAACTCCGTTGGGTCAAGCCGGCCCGGCGACCTGTACGAGTTGTGCACGTGGAAGTGGTCGCCATCGAAGCCGCGGATCTCTCGGACCGGCGCTTTGACAAGAAAGTCGAGAACGTAGGCGCCCGTGCCGCCGAGGCCGATGATGGCAATGACGTCGTCATTCAGCTTCTTCGCTAGGTCCCCGATTTCGGCGCGACTTGTCAGCGTGTCGTGAAACTTGAACACAGAGCCGCCGACGATGTTGGGGTCGATACGAAACTTGAATGGACTGACTTGGTGCAGCGTCATGGCGGGTCCTGAGATGATCGCCACGTAGCTCTCGACCTTGTCGAAGAAATTCCCGAATGCCGGCCCCGCGACGGGCTTGTTCGAAAAGGAACGCTGCACAACTGTGTTGGGATTCGCGAGTGCCAGGCCATGAGGCCCGCCGCCAAGATTGGCGATGGGTGCCCCGTCGATGGTGTGCGGATGCGCTCCACAGAAGAATACCTGGTGGTCCTCAGGCGGTCCGATGCGCGTCTGGTCGACGAACGTGAGCTTGGTGACAATCGCGCCCCAGTGGAGCTTCTTCTCCGCGTCGAGGTAGGGAATGTCACCTACGACGAGGTAGGCGCTGTCGAACGAAACGCTGTACCCCTTGTCCACGAGCGACTTGAGATCATCGTTACGACTGACCAGTTCGTGAAACACTGAACCGCATCCCTTCCTTGACGTTCACCGATCCGCCAGGCGAGAGGATCCCCTCTGGCTTTTCGTTGTGGCCGCGCGTGTACTTCACCGAGTAGGTGATCTCGGGGTGCTGGGCGAAGTCCGGATAGGCAAGGGTCACGACCCCCTCGTAGGAGATCTTCTCCTTCTCGACGGTGTGCGCGGTGCCGTCCACGTAGATGGTCACCGTCTTCTCACTGTTACCGGGCATGGCCGTTCTCCTTTCGGTTGGTGGAGGCAATCAACATCCCCCGAGACCGAAGGCGGAAGGTCCCGCTACGGTCTCGTCTTACGAGGGTCTGGTGCCTCAAGGTTCGGCCCAGCGTTGTTCGTCGAGAGGGACATATGTCGCCGGTCCTGCAAAAGCCCTCGCGCGATCGGCGATGCGCTTGTCGATTTCTCCAAGACGCGCGCGACGAGCTCGCTGGAAGTGGTCCTGCGGAGCGCGACGACCGAGGGCGCACCGAGTGATGAGCGTTCCAGCAGTTGCTCGATGCGGTCGAGACGTGGGTGCGCGCTCATTTCTTCGAGCTCCTAAACCGTTGCACACGGGATTCGACGGCCCTCTCAGTCAGGCCGAGGGCGTTGCCGATCTCTGCGTACGTGAAGTCACGTGCGTCCATCGCCAGAATCTGCCGCATGGTGGGGTCCTTGATGGAGGCGTCGGCCTGGCGCGCAGCCACTTGCAGCAGTGTGTCTGCTGCGGGTCGCCGGTCCGGTGCCTGGCTGATCATGTCTTCTTCGGGGGCAAGTTGACGTGGCAGCAGTCCCTGTTCGCGACACCAGCGTCGATAGACGTTTGCGAACGCGACGACACATGCACCGACAAAGAAGGTCTTGATGGATGCGCCCCGGGCAGGGTCCCACTTCTTCGGGATGAGCACCTTCTCGCGGAAGTAGCTGATAGCGGTTGCGACCGTCTCGAGCGCGAGCTCGAGCGCGTCGTCGCGCGTGCGTGGACGTATGGTTAGTCTCCCGCGGCCCTTCTTCACACATTCTTGGAACACCCGACCGGTGAAGATCCAGTTCCGGAAGACGGCCACGCCGTACTCGGCAAGTGCGCGTGCAAAGCTCTCCCACGGAGAGCCGCTGTAGTGGTTGAGCATGAGAATCTCGACCAGCTCAGCGTCAACAGCAAGGCGGTCAAGGCGAGCCTCTGCTTCCCGTTCGTGCCGCTCCTCCTCAAGGATTCGGCGTTCTGTCGTCGACAGATCACCCGAAGTGCGTTGTACCGAAGCAGCGGCAACGCCCAGCAAAGGAGCTGCGAGTTGCGGCGAGGAGGTTCGGTACATGGTGCGTCGAGAACCGGGCCTCTCGACGACCCCGTCCAGAGCCCCTCTTATGTCGCGCCCTCGCCAAAAGCCCGCGCCCCCAGTCACATTTTTCTGTTGGCCAATGCGATCAAGGACTTAGGCTCGGGGCGACAGTTGCCTACAGCGTTGCCGTGCGGTCGCGTTGGTCCAGGCGGTCCGGCTTCTGCGGCGCTTCGGTAGGTCCCCTGGAAGCGCCCTCCCCGCTCTCCCCCCTCGGAGGCAACCCCGATGGGATTCCGAAACAAGCACCTGTCGTTCTCGCGCCTGGCGCGCTTCGAGCAGTGCCCGGCGGCGTTCAAGTACCAGTACATCGACGGTGTCCACACGGAGCTCACGGCCGTGCCCTTGCTGTTCGGCAAGGTGGTGCACGCGACCCTGGAGCGCGTGTTCCAGGACGTCATCGCCGAGGAGATCACGGGCCCAATCGACGAGGCCCGGGCGAAGCAGATCTTCGCCGATGCCTGGGCCGAGAGCGGACTCGTGGGCGCGGAGGTCTACCGCGAAGGCCTCGAGATCGTGCGCAACTTCGTGCGCTCGGAGGGCGTGGTCGACCACCGGGACGTGCTGGCCGTGGAGAAGGACTTCCGCCTGCCGCTGGGGCGCTTCTCGGTCATCGGGTGCATCGACCGGGTCAACCGCGTGGACGACGAGACGATCGAGGTGGTCGACTACAAGACCAACCGAGCGATCTTCACGCGCGAGGAGGTGGACGACAGCCTCCAGCTCTCGCTCTACGAGGTGGCCGCGCGCCGCATCTGGCCGTGGGCCAAGAAGGTGCGGCTCTCGTTCGCGATGCTGCGCCACGGGCTGCGGATGACCACGAGCCGCACGCCCGAGCAGCTCGAGGCGGCGCTGGCCTACGCGGAGACCCTCGGCAAGATGACCGAGGAGAGCAAGGTGTTCCCGGCGCGCCTCTCGACCAACTGCGCCTACTGCGACCACCGCGAGCGCTGCCCGGCGTACGAGAACGCCCTGAAGGGCAAGCGCACGACTCTGAGCGCCGACCCGCGGGACCTGACGGCCGTGGCGAAGGAGCGCGAGGAGGTCGCGAAGCTCTCGAAGATCCTCTATGCGCGCAAAGGGGAGCTTGAGAACGTGCTTCGTGCGCACCTGAAGGAGCACGACGATTTGGTGCTCGCGGGCGTGCGCTACTCGCTCGCGCCAACCCAGAGCGTTCGCTACCCCTTGGGCCCGACCCTGAAGGTGCTCGAGGCGCAAACCGGTCTCCCCCGCGAGCAGCTGCTCGAGCGGGTGGCCACGATCGACAAGGACGCGCTCGACGCGCTCATTCGGCAGAGCACCCGGTCGCTCGACCGCTCGCGCGTGCACTTGGTCCGCGCCGAGCTCGACGCCGTGGCCGAGCGCTCGGTCTCTGCCCGCTTCTCTGCCCGTGAGGTCCGCTCATGATCCCCCCGCTCGCCTTCATCGCCGTTCGCACCCCCACCGACGCTCCGCTGGACGCCGCGGAGATCGCCGAGGTGGCCGTCCTGCGCGCCGAGCCCTTCGGGGCCGCCGTGACGGACTCGTTCGTGGCCAAGGTCCGCTGCGTGCGTCATGCCTCCGACGCCGACGAGGCCGAGCAGGAGGCGCTCTGGCTGGTCGAGGTCATGAACCGGATCCGCGACATGACCTCCGGGTGCGTGCTTGTCGGCTTCGACGCGATGGCCACCCGCAGCCTGCTCGAGACGGTCTGCCACACCTGGGATCTGATCCCGCTCGATCTCTCGCCCGTGTCGCTCGACCTTCGCTCGTTGGTGTTCCCGGCGCTGCTCGAGGTCGGCATGCCGGGGTTCGGCCTGGGCGACGTCTGCAAGGCCCTCCGCGTCCTGCCCAAGGACGGGTCGGTGCTCGAGGAGGTCCGGACGCTTGCGGAACTCTACCGCCTGATCCGCGGTCCGAACCACAGCGCACTGTCGCTCTGCGGCCTGAACGACGACGAGCGGTACATCGTCCGGGTGGCGACGCGGCGTCTGCAAGAGGGGCGCCGTGTCTACGGACCCTGGCGCGTGGACGACGACCCGCGCAAGTACCCGCGCGAAGCCTTGCTCGAGGTGGTGGACGCGCTGCACTACTGCGCGGCGCAGCTCCGCAAGATGGACCGGACGGACGATGGAGAAGAGCCGCAGGAGCTGGCGTCGTGAACGGGCGCGGCGCCCGTCGGAAGGGTCACGACTTCGAGCGCGAGCTCGTCCACGTCTTCCGCGCGGTGTTCGGTGAGGAGGTCCGGCGTGGCTGCCAGTTCCGCGACGGCGCCGAGGCTGCCGATGTGGTGACGCCGGCGCTCTGGGTCGAGGCCAAGCGCGGCCGGCGCACCAACCCGAGGGCGGCGCTGGCCCAGGCCGTGGAAGCCTGCGGCGAGCGTCCGCTCTGGCCCGTGGCCGTCTGCAAGGACGACAAGGCCACGCCGTTCGTCGCCATGCGCCTGGACGACTTCCTCGAGCTGCTGGAGGAGTGGTGGCCGACCAAGAAGGCGTGACGGAGGGGGAGGCGGCGCCGAAGAAGCGCCCGGGGCGGCCTCGCAAGTCGGAGATGCGGGTGCACAGCGACGAGATCGAGAAGCTGCTCGTCTACGGCGAGCAGCGCCCGCATCCCGAGACGGGGCAGCCCACCCAGTACTTCCCGAGCTTCCGGGAGCTCGCGGAGCGGTTCAAGGTGTCCCACACCACCATCGGCGCGCTCGCCGAGCGCCGGAACTGCGTCCAGCGTCGGGCGGAGCTCGAGCGGCAGACCCGGGACAAGGTGGCTGCGGAGGTGGTCGAGCGGCGCAAGGATTCCCTGGTCGTGACGGTCGAGACCACCGTCCAGGTGATCGACTCCTACATCGTCCAGTTCCTCGCGGCGCTCGAGGACGGGCGTGTGCGTGTGGACAACCCCGCCGACCTCAACACGCTGGTTCGACTCAAGCAGTACCTCCTCGGTGGCGCCGACAGCCGGCAGGAGGTGCACGAGGCGATCTCCCTGGAGGTGCTGCAGCAGCGGCACCGGGTCACGACGCAAGCGCTGGCGGAGGCGACGGTGGAGGAGAAGGGAGTCGTTGAGCGCAAAGAACGTGGCTAGCCACGATCAGCAATCAATACGAGCACCGTGTGCCCCTCCTGACGCCACGCACCCACCATGGTCTCAAGACGAGGCATGTTCGTCTGACCATCATCACACAATATAACAAGCATGGGCTTTCGCCATATTCTCAGATACTCTGAGACCTGACCGTGGGCTCTATCAAGCGAACTTGTGTCAGTTCGTCGCTTGAGTTCAATGGCAACGTAGTCGCCGACGACCAAGTCCAGGCGGCGAACTCGCCCATCCGATGTCACCGCATATTCTTCCCGCGGCATAGCTTGAGGCAGGTGCCTTCCGATGAACCTGGCCAGTTGTTTTCGATACTCCACCTCGCTGCTCCTGCGCCTCGGCTTCCACTCCGACACGACCCGGATTGTTTGGCGCACCAGTGGGTGTTCGGCATGCCTCTGCGCATCTTCAACGGCCCGCCTGTCGCGACAGTTGATGACAGGCGGGAGCTGCTCAATTTCTTTTGCAACAGCGTCCCTATCCGGCAGCTCTAGTGCGACCAGACGGGCGCGAACCCCGGCGCTGTGTGCAGCAACATACCGTCCGATCCATACGAAAAGTCCGAGCAAGAAGACAATGGTTCCGGCCACGCCAAGGATGTCGTCGCGCAGCCCAAATAGCCGTAGGATTCGCGAGACCGTTAGGAGAAGTGCACCAACCCACAGTGCGGTTCCTTCCAAGCTTGGAAATACAAACGCTCCTTCGTCCTCGCGTGCCGGTAGCGCGCTGGCTATCACAAGTGATGCCTTGATGTGTCCGGCATCGTCTCTCGATTTGTCTAGAACAACTAGGGTGGCCACGAAGATCAGCAACAGTAGTGCAGCTATGGAGGCATACCCCATTGGCTGAGCGCCATGTCGGCCCCCTTCGCCAATAAGATCGTCCAACCGTGGCCCAAACGCGAAGAACGTGAGCGTGGCGAAGGTCAGGCCACGGCGAAATCTGCCCACGGTGGCGTCAAGCCGCACGGCGAGCTGAAAGGCCAAGCCCGACGAAGGCTGCTCAGGCGTTCCGAGCGGAGTCGTTGTTGGTTGACCCGGTGGAGGTCGATCGGGAGTTGCAGACGGTGAAGCGGATCCCAGTTCAGACGCGGAACCTGTTGGGACTTGAGCCACCCCCGCAACTGGCAGAACAACCAGATCGCGCCGGGTCGGTGGTGGTCCAACCGGGCCGACCGGCACATCATGTGTCGGCAGAGAGCGAGTGGCGGCTGCGGCAGCCACGACTGACGCTGGAAGTGCGGCGAGAGTCTGGTCGCGAGGCATGAGTGACGCCACCACGTGTTGTGTTCGGCAACGTGGACACACCACCACTGCCTGAAGGTCGCCGGTGTTGATGGCGAGTCGCTGTCCGCACTCGGGGCACCAGGCGCGCGCCTCACCATCCATGCGCTGAGTCTAGCCATTGCGCGCTCAGTCAGGGGGGGCTCGCGTTGAAGCTCGCCTCAAGCAATGCGAAGTCGCCCAAGTGACCCCCGACGCCACCCAGACCGTCGTCATCTGCCCGCGGTGCGAGGCGATGGAGTTGTTCGACCCGACGACCGAGGGCGTGGCTCTGGCCGAGCGCTGGTTGGTCGAGCACGAGTGCGCCGACGACGAGCCGATGAACTGGGCGAGCGATACGTGACCGTTGCCAGGTTGCCGCACGCCGCCGGCGGCTGTCTCCTTCGCCGGTGGTGAGGCCCGCAAGACCTGCCAAGGAGAACAGTCGGTCGCGCACGGCGGCGAGGCAGAGATTCGTTGCCGACTACCCCGACCTGCTCGCGGAGTGGCACCCGAGCAGAAATGGTGCGCTCACTCCCGAGCGGGCGGCTCGGGGCTCCACGCGCAAGGTCTGGTGGCGTTGCGCCACCGACCCCAGGCACGAGTGGGAGTCGCGCATCCAGAAGCGCGTTCTTGGCGCGCGCTGCCCCTACTGCACCGGCCGCAACGCTGAGCCGCTCTCGGTGACGCATCCCAAGCTTGCTGCCGAGTGGCACCCGACGCTCAACCGCGGGCTCCTGCCGCGCGAAGTGGTGGCGGGAAGCGAGCGATCGGTCTGGTGGCTGTGCCCCGTTGCGCCGGACCACGTGTGGCAGCGCCGGATCAAGCTCCGTGTCAGGGGCGGCCCCTGTCCCTACTGCCGCAACCTTGCGGTGAGCGAGACGAACTCGGTTGCAACCGACGCCCTCCTCCTTGGCCAGTGGCACCCCACCAAGAACGGGCGCAACACGCCCCAACGGACTCGACTGAACTCGAACGTTCCGGTTTGGTGGAAGTGCGCGGCGGGGCCCGACCACGAGTGGCGCATCGCTCCCCGGCGGCGCAAGGACCACGGCTGCCCGTTCTGCTTCGGAACGCGCCCGTCGGTGACGAACGGGTTCGGCGCCCGTCACCCTGAGCTCGCGAGGGAGTGGCATCCACGCAAGAACGCCGGACTGGACGTCATGGCCACACCCAGCAAGTACCCGAGGCCGGTGTGGTGGCGCTGCTTGGTCCACACGCGGACCTCGTGGCAGGCGACAATCGACTCCCGGCTGGACGGCGGCGGTGCATGCCCAAAGTGCCGGGCTAGGCGTTGACGACGTCGGCACGGCACGGTGAGGTGATGCATGCGTGACTGGAAGGACCGCGCACTGGCCCCGCTCGTTGGCCTGCTTGCCGTCTTCTGGCTCGGCGTGAGGACATTCACCAGGCCGCTGCCGAAGGCACTCGACTTCGTTGCGCTTGGCACACTCCTGGTCGTTCTCTGGATCCACTGGGACAACGGCCGCGACCTCGACAAGGTGCATCGTCGTCGAGAGGACGAGGACGGGTAGTAGGAAGTCGACGCGAGCGGCGATGGTGGGGGCCGGACATTCTCCGTCCTGTGGAGAACTGCGCTCTTGTTCAGCGGTCGGCGCGGAGGCAGATCGGAGGTCACCCAAGACGAAGCCCGTGGAGGTTCGCCCGATGCCGACGTCGTGCCCGCTGCCCCCTCCTGTTCCCACCAGTCCGCACCTTCGCAACCTCGTGCCCCTCGAGCTGCTCGAGATGGCGAGTCCAACCCTACTGCGCCGCGTGCTCGGCCCTTTCGAGGGCTTCCTCGCCTCGCGCGGCGTCGGGGTGAACCAGCCACTGGATGCGATGTGGCTACGGCGGCTGCACGACGCCTTGGCTGCATCCGCCCAGGAGATGCCCGGCGATCTCCAGCAACTCCTCCTGGACCTCGGCGACCTCGCGACACGCGACGCGTACGAGCACGCGGTGGGGTTGGCCAAGGATCGCGGCCTAGACGATCTTTGCGCCGTTCAGCTCTCTCGCGTCGACCTTGCGCTGCGTCTGCTGGTCGAGCACCGCGACCTGTCGCAGCAGGTGCGGACGCGGACGCAGAGCGTCGAGACCAAGCGGTTCGTGGAGTTCTTTGGGCGCGGGCCCGCGCCGCTCGAGGCGCACCGCTCGAGTGCGCGCCTGCTCGCGATGGGCGCTGAGCTCGGTGAGTGGTTCCGCGCGCGGAACCGCACTGGGCACTGCGAGGTGATCGCCACCGAGGTTGGACAGGAGGTGAGCTTCGTCGTTGTTCACGGCCTCCCCCTTCGGAACCAAGGCGTGATCGAGACCGACGAGAAGCGTACGCGTAAGACGTTCGTGCCGAGCAAGCAGGACGTCGTCGTCTACGACGGCACGACGGGTCGGCTGGGCGTGCACGCGCAGTACGCCCGCGAGCACGACCTCTACCGGCGGCAGTTCGGGAAGACCTTCTTTGGGGACGAGGAGCACTTTCGAGCGATGCCCGTGTTCTCGGGGCAGCCCCTCTGCGAGCTCGGGCCCGCCGCGCTCGATACGCACGGAGTGCCTGGCCTGTTGGCCGTGGGGCTTCGCGAGCTCAAGGTGCGGACAGAGGATGCGCGAGGCAACGAGGTGTGGGTGTGGCGCGGAGAGGACCTGCGCTCGCAGATCGCTTCGCCCTTCGGGCAGATGGCGCTCTCCCGCGGGCAGATCGTGCAGCTCGAGCTCGCCCTGCTCCTGGTGAACCGACCACGTCCTGTCCGTGTCGAGCTCCAGCTCCCGAACCACCTCTCCTTCGACCGGCGGGTCGGCGAGGGGGTCGTCCGCGAGTACCTGCTCGAGAGCGGGTTCATGCAGATGCCGACCTTCGGGCTCGCGTGAAGGCAGGCGCATTCGAGGCCCTGCTCGCGCTCTACGAGCGGCCCGAGCCGCCGGTGCTCTACGTGAACCAGTGGCTCGAGCTGCTCGGCGCCGAGGTGATCGCCGTGTTCGAGCGGCTCGGGCTCTTGCGGCCACACACGCCGCTGCCCTTCTACCCGTGCGGTGGGGCACACGGTGACGGCTGCCCACGGCGCGTGTTGCCGAACGAAGGGTCGAGCACACACCCGTTCGTCGCGATCTGTGGGAACGACCACGGGTGCCCGGAGGTCCTGCTCAAGGCGGACCATAGACGCGTGCTCGAGCTCTCCGTCGACGCTCTCGTCCGCCAGCTCCGACGGGCGCTGGGCATCACCGGAACGGCGGCCCCCGAGGCCGCCGGCTTCCCCGCCGCGCTGCGGATCGGCGAGCTCGGGGGACATGCCGCCTTCCTGGCTCGAAGCCCCGCCACGCCCGGCTTCGAGGGCTGGCTGGGGGCGCGAGGGGAGGCCGCCGTGCTGGTTCCCACCGCCCGGCACGTACGGCCAACTCTGCGCGAGCGGTTCGGTGTGGGGCAGCGCGTGCAGCTTTTGCCCATCGATGAGCAGGTCTTGCTCACCGCCGAGGGGCTCAAGGCTCGAGCGAGCTCGGTGCCAGCGGTGTCGAGCTCGGCAGCTTGGTGCACCATCGTTGACCAGAACGGCACTCGGTCGGCCACACGCCAAGAGTACGAGGCCCTCGTCGCCAAGCGCGCCGAGCTCGACATGTTCCTCGACCTCACGGTCACGGCGGAGGCCGGAGGGCACCCAGGGAGCATGCGTGACGCGAACGGGCAGGTCGTCGACGTGGTTCTCACCAAGCATGAGGCCGCGGCGATCGCCGAGCTCGTCACCACACGGAAGGCAATGCGTGGCGGTGACTTCCGCACCGTGGGCGCCACCGACCGGGTGAAGGTGGTCGAGCGCGCGCGCCGGAAGCTCGACCTGCCCCTGTCCCGCTACTCATGGCGCTCGCTCCACACGCTGCCGGCCGACCGCGCCGAGGCCAAGCGGTTCCACTTCAACCCGCCGGTGGGGGTGGGGTTTGCGGTGGTTGCAGCTGAGGGTCCGCCAGGGGCTTGACGAACTCCACATCGTGCGTCACTGTCGTGGGACGATCAGGGATGAGCCGCCGCACGGCCCTGGTCATAGCTGCGGAACCCTTTGGGTGGGCGATCTGTGACTGATTGCGAAAGGCGATCTCCATGGAGCGCCCGCTTCTTGACGCACTGTACGCAGCCCGACCGCACGTTGCGTTTCGGCGAGCCCTGTCCGATCTTGACGGAAGCAGCGCGGGCTTTCTGCGCCATCACGTCGAAGAGCTTGAGGTTGAACAGATCCTTCAACTGCTTGCCTACCGCGACGATGGTGGCTCGCAGGCGCTCTTGGTTAGAGCGCTTGCCGCACGAGTTCGCGACGATCACGCCCAGTTGGTGACGCTTCAAGCGTCGGATCGGTTTGCCCAGGAGGCGTGGCTCGACCTGACGCTCCAATTGCGTCCCCATCTGCCTTCCTGGCAGTGGTTCCGCTTTGTAGACAAGGTGCGTGGTTGCGCGCTGTTCAACGCACTGAATCACGGCTTCAATTACGATCCGGATTGCTTCGTGACTTCGATCGAAGTGGGTCGACCAGAGCCATCAGTTCTGCCGCTCTTGACCGAGCCGCACAACGAACTCGCGGCTCGCAAGTTCGTTGAGACACTTCCGCTCAGCGCCCTTGTTCGAGCCCACGAACGGGCGCCAGACGCGCTGCCGCAAGAGGTGGTTCGAGCCATTGCTGCTCGCCAGACGGAGGCAGATGCAGTGTCGTGGGAAGTGCCACTACCGACCTGGCTGGCGCCGGAGGCTCTCAAGAGGGTCAGGGGCTGTCCAGAGTCCGAGGCCGCAGCGATCTTCCGCTGGCTCACGACGCTGCCGACCATGGACGACAACCTCTTCGCCGTCGCCATCGAGCGGCTGCGCCGTGCACCACACACGCGTGAGTGGCCTGACTTCCTCGGATCTCGACTCAACACGGGAAAGGCCTGGAAGGCGCTGGGGCGCCCCGTCGTCGAGGTCTGCGTGGACCTGCAGGGCGTTCCCTACACGCTCACTAATGCCGCCCTGGCCAGCGTCGAGGCTCGAGATGGAGCGAGCAAGGACCAGCACGAGCGGGCCGTCCTCGCCGCCATGCATGACGTCGCGGCGGTCGTGCTGATCGAACGGGCAAGCGCGGCGGCAGAGCGTGGTGCCTGGGGGTGGGCACGATCGGTTCTTGAGGCGCTAATGAACCTCGACCCAGGTTCCTTTGTCGCCCCCCGCCTTCACCATTTGCTGAGGGCGTACACACTTCAGGCAGACGTCGCACGCGACGTCGAGACCTGCCGTGACCTGTTCAAGCGGCCTGGTGGGCGAAGCCCATCGCTCGACGCCTTCCATCAGGCGTTCTTTGCTCTGCGGGGGGAAGCGTGATGAAGGCCGAATCGCTGACCACCGTTGCCATTCCAACCGAACAACTCGACGCGCTCGAGGCGGAGGATCGCCACTTGCGGTCGCTCCTCGGCCGTCTCGCTGACGGGCCTGTAACTGCTGCGGACGAGGCGGAGCTACAGGAGGCGTTGCGCCGGCGGAGGCTGCTTGCCGTCGAGGTTGGTCTGCGCGTGCTCGAGCAGGCCCGCGCCAACATCCCGCATCGGCCCGAGGTCGTGGACCTAGCTGTGCCAGAGTCCGTTGCGGATCCTGAAGCACCTGCGGTTGTCGTGGCAGACCCCCGGGCCCTTGAGGAGTTCAAGCGCGTTGGCCGCCTCTCGACCGGCGCGTCGCTCGTGGCCACCGGCCCGGGACGCATGGACGTCTTCTGGGATGTCCTCGATGACATGGGCGAGCCGCCCGATGTGTCGAGCGACGAAGGTCGTCGGGGAGAACTGGACCGACTCGAGCGCGTTGTCCTCGCACACCCAGAGGGGTGGTGGATGGACGTTCCAAACGACGTGTGGAAGGCGTGGGTCGCCGAGTTGGTGGCGAGGATTCGCGCCGTGGAAGCTGCCGGCGATTTGACAGGACGCGCGAGGGGTCTCGGCCGGTCAGTCCTGTCGTGGGTCAAGGCCAAGCCCGCGGGCTACGTCGTCGGCCTGCAGCTGAACAGCCATCCGCAGGGCTCCTCGTGGACCGTCGATGCTCACGCCCATGCTCAGCGCGTGCACCTCGCCTTAGGTGATGGGGGGGCCAGGCGGGCCCATGCCGCGCTGAAGTCGCAGCGTGAGCCGCTGGAAAGGGAGGACTCGCCGCTCCACCTTCCACTTCTGGCCGCATTGCAGAAGCCAGTTGTGGTCATTGGTGGTGAGGCCGACACCCAGAAGCTGGATCGCCTGAGGGCTCGCACCAGCGTTGCGCTCGAGTGGGTCGAGTGTGCCGAAGGCGATCGCGTGGCTCGGCGCGTGCGCGACGGGCACGTCGCTGCCGTCATCGTGCTCAACAGTCTTGGCGGGCACAGCAAGCTCGCCGACGTGCTGGCGTCCACCCGAGAGCGCGGCGTGCTCCTTGAGTACGCGAAGAAAGGGGGGTTGGCCTCGCTCGCGTCTGCCCTCCAAGAGCTTGAGGTCAGGCTGGCGGCCTGACGCAGATCCCTCCCTTCGCCCTCGCTTCGCCCTCGCTCGTCCCTCCCGATCCGGAAACTCCTCTCATCAACGGCGCCGCCACGGTGCCGGGAAGGAGCGCGATGGAGCCGACGGAGAAGGAGTGGCGGTGCCGGTGCTGCGGCACGCTGCTCGGGATCGAGAAGCTGGGCAAGCTGACCATGCGATACAAGACCGCGACGTTCGTGGTCGTGGGCACCGTGCAGGCCATCTGCCGCCGGTGCTCGGACTTCAACGAGATCATCGTCCCCGCCCCCACCGAGTCGGCGGCCTGAACCTCAACCCATAGACCGAGCGCAGCCAGAGGCTCTTCGAGGCCCTGGGGTTGGCGCAGGCGTGGGCGGCAGGAAGGCCGACCTCGCCTGGCGTGGCCCTGGGCTCCGCGACCTGCGGAGGAGCCATGAACCTGGGAAAGATGCGTGAAGCGACCTGGAAGGACGTGTCGTCCGACAAGCACGCGGCGACGTTCGCCGCAGCGAAGCTGAGGGAGACCGCGCTGCGCGACCACACCTCGCCGGCGGCCATGCTCGAGTTCCTCCGGAACCCCGCCGAGGAACTCTGGCCCGAGCGCGACGCGGTTGCTCGAGCGATGGTGCGGGAGTACCAGCGGGCCCGGGGCCAGCTCTGGCTCGGGCTCCTGTTCGTGGCGTTCGCGCCGATGCTCATGCGTCTGCGCGGGCGTCTCGTCACCGACGGTGCCGACCGGTCGGAGCTCGACATGCTCGTTGTCGAGCAGTTCTTCGACGCCGTCGCGAACTTCCCACTCGAGGCGCGGGCGAGCCGGACGTCGATGTTCCTCCGCCAGGACACGCAGCGAGCGGTGTTCCGGAAGCTGCTGGCCCAGCAGCGCGACCTCGACCGTCAACGGCTCCTCGACCACCTGATCAAGGACGAGGAGGACCTGGCGCTCCTCACGGACACGCCGCCTGCGGAGCCCGTGCCGTTCATCGCGGAGGACGAGAAGGACGAGCTCGCGGACACCCTCTGCGACATGGCCGGAGACGCCGTGCCGCAGGGCCGGCTGCAGCTCGTGATCGACACCCTCGTGCGAGGCGAGGGCCTGCGCCACCTGGTCGACCGCCGGTATCCGGAGCTGTCGGCGCGGGCGAAGGAGATGACCTACCAGCGGCTCAAGCGCGAGCGGCTGCGAACGATTGCGCGGCTGCGTCCGGTGCTGATGCCGAACGCGCCGCAGGTGGAACTGCGCCTCGTCGGCGCGGCGTGACCGAAGTGCAGTGGACCTGTGACGGACCGAAGGAGAACGGAACGATGAGCACCAAGAGCACCTGGGACGACGCGAAGCACCTGGCCGAGAAGCACGCGAACGCGGGGGGCGTGTTCGTGCGCCTCGCCACCCACGGGGACAAGGTCACGGGCGTCTTCTGCGGCGAGCCCTACGCCCGCGAGGTCGTCTGGACCGGCGAGCGTTACGAGGCGTACGACGCCAAGAACCCCGACCACCAGGGGGAGGGCAAGCGCCCGAGCCTGCGGGTCGCGATCAACTTCTACGTGCCGGCCGAGAACGCGATGAAGATCATCGAGGGCGGCACGCAGTGGTTCAAGGACGTGCTGAAGGTTCGTGACAAGTACGGGCTCGACAAGTGGAGCTTCGAGATCGAGCGGCACGGTGAGGCTAAGGACACCAAGACGAAGTACACGATCCTGCCGGAGGAGAAGATCGACGGCGCCTTGAAGGCGTCCCTCGCCCAGGCCGAGCTCCACGACCTGCCCGCCATGCTGAACGGGGAGGGGGAGGCCAAGCCGGCGCCGGTGGCGGCCAAGCCCAGCGCGAGCGGAGCGGGGGAGAGGGGCGACCTCATCGAGGCGGCCATCGCCGCCGAGCTCGTCGGGCGGGCCAAGCTCCTGCCCCGCGCCTCCGTCGAGGCCTGGCTCCAACGCCTCGGCGTCCAGCGCGTGCGGGATCTCCGTACGGATCAGGCCAAGGCCGCCCGCATCCTGCTCGATCAGCTCGAGGGGAAGGAGCAGGCGGAGGTGGATCCGTTCGCGTGAGGTAGGGAGTGGAGGAGAGGCCCCAGAGGTCCGACCCACAAGCACCCGTGTCCCAGCTACTCTGAGCCACTCATGACACAGGGCGCTCGACTCACACCAAAGGCTCGCCGGCTAGTCTTGGAGCAGCTCTCTCGTGATCGGCTGGCCGACCTCACTGCCGCCTTCGAACTTGATGTCACCGATCGACGATCCAGTGGTGCACACGTTGATGCGATCGTCCGGAAGCGTTCGCTGGACTTTCGGACGGTGCTTGAAGCCCTGAAGCACGACGAACTGCAGGCGGCGTGCAGGGCGTTGGGGCTGGAGGCAACAGGTCGAGAGAAAGCCAAGCTGGTAGAGCGCATCCTCGGGCGCAATGGAGAGCCAGAGGATGCCATCGCGGCGACGGGATCAGCTCCGGAGGCAGCGGGCTCTAAGTCAGCGGGTAGCGAGGCGCCGCCGGCAAGCTATCGCAGCGAGGGAGTCCTGAAGTCGGCGCTCCGGCGATTCGTTCTGGACCTAGCCGGTGGCCTTCGAGGACGTGATGCGCCCATCGTCTTCACGAAACGACTGCTGCAGTGCTTCGGGTGGCCAGAGGCGGGTCCACCGGACGCCATCGTGCCGGCGTCGCTGGCAGTGGCCGCCGACGGCCGGCGAACGTCTAGGGACGTCGCGCTGCTCTGGCGAGAGCGCCGGGTCCTCATCGAGGTGGTTCAGCACGACGTTATGCTCGACTTCGCATGGAAGGAGCTGCTTCGCGCGTGCCTCCAGGTCGATCCGGTTCCGCAGTATGTGATCCTGACCAACCAGCGAGACCTGCATCTCTACGACCTCGGGCGCGATCGCGAGGCCCCTCGGCTCTCGATTCCGCTGGATGATCTGCCCAAGTACAGCGAAGGGTTCCCGTTCCTCGCAGCGAAGTGGGTGCCAGGAACGACACCCAAGATCATCAACGTCTCCAAGGTCTCGCGCGAGGTGGCCGAGCTTGTCGCGCGGCTCTACCGAAGCCTCAAGGAGCAGCATCCACAGCGCGAGCGCGACGTCGTCCAGTTCTCGCTTCAGTGCATCTTGACAATGTTCGCTGAGGACATCGGTCTCTTGCCGCAGGAGTACTTCACGAGCCTGCTCTACGAAGGGGCGCGCGAACGCGACGTCGAGAGAAGGCTCCGCGACCTGTTTCGGCTGATGAGCACCAAGGATGTGCCAGGGCCTCGAGTTGTGGCCTACTTCAACGGTGGACTGTTCACGAATCCGGTGACGCTCCCGTTGGGCGATACGCAGCTGGGAGCGCTCACCAAGGCCTCCGAAGCGAACTGGAAGTACGTCGACCCCCACATCTTCGGGAGTGTCTTCCAGGGCATCATGGACGACGCGGAGCGCCACAAGAGTGGAGCCCACTACACCGCCCACGATGACATCATGCGGGTCGTCGGGCCGACCATCGTGGAGCCCTGGCGGCAGAGGATTCGAGAGGCGAAGTCTCTGGCCGAGCTGCTGGACGTGCGTGCGGAGCTGCTCAAGTTTCGCGTGCTCGATCCCGCCTGTGGAAGCGGCAACTTCCTCTACGTTGCGTTCCGCGAACTGTACCGACTGGACACCGAACTACTAGCGCGCATTCGAGAGTTCCCGTCCACGCAGGGGCACGGCAAAACGAGGGTGACGTGGGGCCTGGGCATCCAGACGTCGAACTTCTTCGGCATCGACATCAACCCCTTCGCGATCGAGCTCGCGAAAATGACGTTGAACATTGCGAAAAAGATCGCCTTCGATGAGCGACGTGAGCTTGCTGCGGATCTGGCTGGGCAAGTGGAGCTGGACGTAGATCCGTCACTGCCTCTGGACAATCTAGACCGCAACATTGTCTGCGCCGACGCTCTGTTTGCTGAGTGGCCAGACGTCGATGCCGTCGTGGGCAATCCACCTTTCTTGGGCGGTACGAAGCTCCGTGAGGAGCTGGGCGCTGCCTACGTTTCTCGGCTTCGAAACGCCTTTCCAGAAGTGCATGGCAAGGCGGACTACTGTGCATACTGGTTTCGCCGAACCCACGACCGCCTCCGACACGGAGGCCGCGCAGGTCTTGTGGGGACACAAAGCATTCGGCTAGCAAAGACACGAGAGGCATCACTCGACTACATCGTCCAGAATGGCGGCACGATCACGAATGCCGTTTCATCCCGTCCTTGGCCGGGGGAGGCCGTGGTGACAGTCTCCATGGTCAACTGGGTTAGAGGCCAAGCCTCTGGTCCATTCAAACTTGAGATTGGAGATCAGTCACTTGAACAGGCGACCATCTTGCCGCACCTGCAGCTCCAGGGTGACGCCGCCGCGGTGAGGCCCATTCAAGCCAACAGCATAGGGAGCATACAAGGCGTTCAGTTTGGCACCACAGCCTTCGAGGTGCCGCCCCAACGCATTTCAGAAATCGTTCGCGACCCGGCAGCCCGACGCTACCTGCGCCCATTGGCCGGCGCCAGCGAACTCCTTCGAGGCCAAGCTCACACCGACCCGAGCTACGCAATCGACATGACTGCGTGCGAGACCGAGAGCGACGCAAAGAAGGGTGGAGCTGCATACGAATTTGTGCGAGAGCACGTTCTTCCGTTCGTGGCTCGAAAGGCTCGTGAGGCCACAACAGAACACTACAGAAAGTGGCTCGAAACATGGTGGCGTCCACGGACGCCGCGAGCCAGGTTCTTCGCTTCCACAGCTGAAAAGAAACGTCTTATTGTATGCTCGTGTCACGCGTCTCGTTCAATATTTGTATTCATCTCCAGGGCCTTCCTGCCAACGCATTCGCTTCAGGTTTTTGCCTTCGACGACGACTACAGCTTTGGTGTGCTTCAGTCCAGCGTGCACTGGCTGTGGGCCGCTATGAACGGGAGTAGAATCAAGAGCGACATTCGATACTTATCTCCAGTGTGGGAGACGTTTCCGTGGCCGCAAGAGCCAAACACGCGTGAGGTAGTGGCCGTAGCCTCTGCGGCACGCGAGCTTCGTCGTGTACGCGACACTCTCATGAAGGAAAACGCTTGGTCTCTCCGCGCGCTCCACCAGGCTGCCGACGTGCCCGGTCCTCACCCGCTCAAGGAGGCGCAGACTGCGCTCGACGAAGCCGTGCGCGCCGCCTACGGCATGCCGCCTGATCAGGAAGCGACGGAGTTCCTACTCGAGCTGAACAAGCTTGTTGCAGAGGACGAAGCAGCGGGCCACCAAGTCCAAGGCCCCGGGCTTCCTCGAGGCCTCGAACCGAAGGATCCTCGCTGGACCAGTGACGACTGCATCGAGCCACCTAGTTCGTGAGGGGAGGGACCTTGGCCGAGTCGATTGCTGACAGCGCACAGCTCAGCGCGCTCTGGGACGAGCAGAAGAACGGCGCGCCTGCGGCTGCCGTTCTCCAGCGGAGCTTTCGTGCAGCCTGGTGGCGCTGCCCCCACGGCCATGCCTTCCAACGCTCCCCTCGCGCCATGCTCAGCGACTCGGCCTGCCCTGACTGCCGTCGCGGACCCAGCACGAACTCGATCGCCAAGGTTCGGCCGAACCTGGTCCACCTCTGGAGCGCGGAGAGGAACGGCGAGAGATCGCCGAGCACAGTCGATGCGGCCCACACTGGCAACGTGTGGTGGCGGTGCTCGAAGGGGCACGACTTCCAGCGAGCACCGCTCCTGATGGTTCGTGACTCGAGTTGTCCCACATGTGCGGTCGCCGAGAAGTCCCTCGCGGCGACCAACGCGGCCGTCGCGGCCGAGTGGCACAAGACGAAGAATGGCGACGTGACGCCGGAGCAGGTCGACGCGGACCACATCATGAATGCCTGGTGGCTGTGCCCGAACGGGCACGAGTACCAGGCGACGGTTCGCTCTCGTGCTCGGGGAAGCCGCCGCTGCCCTACATGCTACGGCGGATGGTCGCTGGAGAACCTCCGGGCGTTCGTGAAGTCGCTGCTCACGCATGTCGCTGCCTTCAGTCCGAGCGAAATGTTCGCGCTCGCGATGCAGGCGGGGGTGCTTGCGGACAAGGACTCCCGTCCCTTCGTCATGGCCGTCTCGACGGGCCGATTCCCCAGGGAAGAGCTTGAGAAGTTCGCTCAAGGCAAGCCGTCTCTCGTCGACGGCTTCGCCAACGACAAGGCGTTCAGCCTCGAAGTTGTGGACGGACGTGCGCAGGACAAGCCTGCCGCACCGCCGGACCCCTACGCCCTGCCGGCCGCGCCAGAGCCGATCGACGCGGGCGAGCGCGTCGATGTCGATGTGAGCCGCGAAGTCGACGCTACGAGCGCGTCGGCCGTAGCGGGCACGACCGACGACGAGATGCCACTCGTCAAGACTCAGGACGCGCTCGCCGCCCTCGACAGCGTCCTGGTCGCCAACGCGGACGCTGAGACCGTCAAGTTCCTGCTCGACAGCGCCAAGGCCAAGCTCTGGCGCCACGCCTACGTCGACTCCAAGGAGGCGCGTGAGCAGGCGGCCTCGTTCAAGGGTGACGTGTACTCCGCACTCGTTCGCGACCGCTTCCTGGCCGAGTTCGACGAAGCCGAAGCCCTTGAACTTCCGGTCGGCTACTCGTTTCGTCCTGGCCCTGGTGCCCCAATCACGTCCCCAAATCTGATGCAGCGACGCGTTGCGGTCTCCGTCCGCAATGAGCGTCGGTTCGGGAACTGGTCCGGGATGGGTGCTGGCAAGACCCTCAGCGCCATTGTGGCCACGCGAGTCGTCGGGGCCGCGCTGACTGTGATCTGCTGCCCCAACGCCGTGGTCGAAAACTGGGCCAACGAGATCCAGCAGGCCTTCCCGGCGTCCGAGGTGGCCAAGAAGACTTGGCACCCCGAGTGGAAGCATCCGCTCGAGACCAGCCCGCGATACCTGGTGCTCAACTACGAGCAGTTCCAGCAGCCCAACTCCGAGGCGGAGCTCGTCGGCTTCCTCGACCGGAACGTGGTGGACTTCGTCGTCGTCGACGAGATCCATTTCGCGAAGCAGCGGGAGGCGGGCGATGCGATGAGCAAGCGCAAGCGCCTCGTACAGGCTCTGATCCTCGAGGCCGGCAAGAAGACAGCTGACCTCTGCGTGCTCGGCATGAGCGGCACTCCTGTCATCAACACGCTGCAGGAGGGCAAGAGCCTCGTCGAGATGATCACGGGGCACCGTCACGACGACCTCGAGACCCGAGCCACCGTGCAGAACTGCATGCGGCTCTACCAACGGCTCGTGACCCTCGGTACGCGATGGAAGCCGGACTACAAGATCCAGCTCGACGTCGTGAAGCCGGAGATCGATTGCGAGGCCTCGCTGGATGAAATTCGCGCCGTCGGGCGCGGGACCGTTCTCGACCTCGAGCAGGTCCTCACCCGCCTGCGCACGCCCACCATCCTCGACCAGATTGCTCCCGGCGAGAAGGTGCTCGTCTACACGCACTACGTCGATGGGATCGCTGGCACGCTCCGTGAGGCGCTCGAGGTCGCTGGCTATCGAGTCGGGATCCTCACCGGTGACACGGACGACACCCACCTTCAGGAGTTCCTCAAGCCGGATGGGAACATCGATGTGCTGATCGCCTCGAGCCGCATCGGCACCGGCGTGAACGGCCTGCAATACGTCTGCAACAAGCTGATCATCAACTGCCTGCCGTGGACAAACGCGGAGTACGAGCAGCTCGTCGGTCGCCTCTACCGCCAGGGCAGCCGCTTCGACAAGGTGCGCGTCGTCATCCCAGTGACCTTCGCCAAGGTGAACGGCGAGCGCTGGTCGTACTGCGAGTCGAAGCTCCACCGCCTTGAGTACAAGAAGTCGATTGCCGACGCCGCTGTCGACGGCGTGGTGCCAGAGGGCAACTTGCGGACACCCTCGCAGGCGCAGCAGGACATCATGGACTGGCTCACCCGCCTCGAGACGGGCAAGGTGACGGAGGTCCAGAGGCCGGTGATCAAGATCCCGCTCTCTGGCGAGCCGAACGAGGTCAAGCGGCGGTTCTCCCGTTACGGCGACTTCTCCAGGATGAACAACCGGTGGTACTCGTCTGGCAGCGATGCGACGCACGCGCGCCTGGCGGCGAACCCTGAGGAGTGGGCGCACTACCACACCATGTACCAGCAGCTGCGCGAGTCGTGGCCGGTGGTGCCCTTCAAGGAGGAGATCCGCTGGCTGTCCGAACCGGGGCGCGAAGGGCTCGTCGTCGGCGACTTCGGGTGCGGAGAGGCCCTACTCGCGAAGGCCGTGTCTGAACGACACAAGGTCCACAGCTTCGACCACGTGGCCATCGACGACCAGGTAGTGGCTTGCGACATCGCCCACGTTCCACTGGAGGACGGCTCGCTCGACATCGCGGTCTTCTGCCTCTCTCTCATGGGGGCGAACTTCACTGACTACATCCGTGAGGCGCACCGGTGCTTGCGCCTGGACGGCTGGCTCCACATCTGGGAGCCGAAGAGCTACTTCGAGGATGTCCTGAAGTTCTGCTCCCAGTTGGGCCGCCTCGGCTTCGACGTCATGACGCCCGAGACGGAAGGGGCCTTCATCCGCATCTACGCCGTACGCAACGCGAGGAGGGTGGACCCCGGGCTGGTGCTTCAATTCCGAGGGCGTGGGTAGTTGGTCATGCAGAGATCGACCAGAGTTTGGTGGGAACAGGGACCCCCTCGTCAGCCGAGACGCTGGCTGCGCGCGGTGATCGGCAAGGGCGGCGTTCGCCCGTCTGCGGGTGCTACTGCCTGGCTTGAGCTGCATTCATGACAACCCTCGACCTTACTCAGCTGGCAGAAGGCAAGGACGTCGAGGCCAAGCTCGCTGTCGGACGTGACGGGCGGGGGGAGCTTCCGAACTCGTTCTTCGAGACATACTCGGCGTTTGCGAACACCGAGGGAGGAGTGGTTCTCCTGGGGATCCGCGAGAAGGCCGACCACACTCTCGAAGTCGCTGGGATCGTCGACGTCCCCAAGGTCACCAAGGTGCTCTGGGACAGCCTCAACAACCGCCAGCGTGTTAGCGCGAACCTCCTGACCAACGCACACGTCGAGGAGATCGCAGTCGCTGGGAAGAGCGTTCTTCGCATCTCAGTCCCGCGTGCGACGCGCCAGATTCAGCCGGTGTACGTTGGCGCCAACCCGCTCAGTGGTACGTACCGACGCGGGCACGAGGGCGACTACCGCGTGCCCGAGGAGACCGTGCGACGCATGCTCGCCGAGCAGGTCGATGATGCGCGCGACGGTCGCGTCCTTGAGCACTTTGGCATCGCCGACCTCGACGCGGGCACGCTCGCCCGCTACCGCCAGCGATATCAGTCTCGCTCGCCGGATCATCCTTTTAACCAGCTCGATGATCGCGAGTTTCTGCGCTCAATTGGCGGTTGGTCGAGGCGACGCGACACTGGGGCGGACGGGCTCACTGTGGGCGGACTGCTCATGTTCGGCAAGCTCGTCGCGATTCGCGAGGAGCTGCCGAACTACATGCTCGACTACCAAGAACGCGCTGAGCCGCGCACCGAGGCGCGGTGGGTCGATCGCGTTACCACGGATGGGAGCTGGTCGGGGAACCTCTACGACTTCTACCAGAGCATCATCCAGCGGCTTTTCCGCGATCTTCGGGTGCCGTTCCAGCTGGTAGGCGACACGCGTATTGACGAGACCGTCGTGCACGAGGCGCTGCGCGAGGCGCTGGTCAACACGCTCATCCACGCCGACTATTCGGGTCGGACCTCGGTGCTTGTGGTGAAGCGACCCGACCTCTTCGGCTTTCGCAACCCCGGAAGCATGCGGATGCCGGTCGAGACCGCGTTGGAGGGCGGGTACAGCGACTGCCGCAACCGCCGGTTGCAGGATATGTTTCGCTACGTCGGACTGGGGGAGCAGGCTGGCTCTGGGATCCCGAAGATCCGTGCCGCATGGCGGCAGCAGCATTGGCGCGCACCTGAGCTGGTTGAACAGGTCGAGCCATTTGAGCAGACGATCTTCACGCTTCGTATGGCAAGCCTCCTGCCCGCCGACGCCGTTGCAGGTCTTGAGCGGCGGCTTGGCGACGCATTCCGGCAGGCGACCGAGGTGCAGAAGCTCGCGCTGGTCACCGCAGCTGTTGAACGTAGCGTCACCCACGCTCGTCTCCGCAGCATGACTGACGCGCACCCACGCGACGTGACAGTTGCACTCGCATCGCTCGTGCAGCGAGGCCTTCTCGAGACAGGCGGGGCGCACAAGCGAACTTACTACCACCTGCCAGGTGAGCCTCCGCCAGCAGCCGAAGCCTTTGGGTTCGAGCCAGGCAGCGCAACGCCGGGCCCCCCCACCGTGACGAGCTCCGAACATAGGGTGGCGGTGAGCTCCGAACACAACGGGGGAGCAAGCTCCGAACATAGCGACGTCAGCTCCGAACATGACGTGCCTGGCTCCGAACGTAGCGACGCAGAACAGGCCGAGCTGGCGGCACTTGCCGCGCCGCTGCGCAACACACGCCGGGCGCCGCCAGAGACCGTTCGCAGCGTACTCCTCGCGCTCTGCCGCGGTCGCTTCCTCACGCTACCCACACTCGCCGCGCTGGTTGGGCGCAGCCCGGATACCATTCGCGTACATTACCTAACGCAGCTCCTCGCGGAGGGCCTGATCACGCTGCGCTTTCCCGATCAGCCCACTCACCCAGCACAGGCCTACACAACGGCGGAGCGATGAGGCCGGCTGGCACCGTGTCGATCCCGCTCCAGCAGAGCCAAATGCGGCGCGCCCCTCCCGATGGCTCGTTGGCGCACGTGGTCGACGCGGTGCCCACGCATCTGAACGTGGGCACCGCGAGCGACATGCTACTTCGCGCGCTTGCCGAGCATCACGGTCCCGTCGGAGCCGCGCATGGACACATAGCCCGCGTTTGCGTCACCCCTCACCTCGCGCACGAGACGGGGCGAACCCAAGTCGCACCGGACGTTTGCGAGAACGAGGCCACAGTGCGTGCAATGGACATCCTCCCAGTCAGCGAATCCCGGCTCGATCTGGCAGGCGAACACCTGGGTGAACCCGCAGCACGCGAAGCTGTGGATCCTCGACGTACCGTCGGTGAGGTCGCTCATCTGCTCCACAAAGCTGCTCTGCTCAGGGAGCATGCCGCGTCGCGCGGCCTGGAAGGTCATGCCGGGGGTCGCCTTTGCGACTTCCCGCGCCCGTTTCGCGATCTTCTTCTTCTTGTTGGGCATGGCGTTTCTCCACGACCACTGGACGATCCCCCCACCCGACCAGCGGCAATGGACACACCTCACCCTCGCCGAGGACCGAATCCTCTTCTCCTCGACTTGCAGGCCGTCGGGGGGGACAGGCCGTTCGAGGTATGGCGTGACGGGACGCCAGGCGGCCAGTCTAGCGCAGCTTCAAGACGCGGCAACTTGGTCCCGCGTGGGATGTGCGACAGCGTGCCGCTCGCCGACGCGGTGCTGGGCCCCTGGGTGGAAGCACCCTGTCCCCGTCAGCCTGGGCCCTGCTCTTCCCCAGTGTGGACATTGCCTCGAGCCTCCCCGATGCCGCACCTCTGAACCCGGCTCCTCTCGTTCTCGAGCATCATGAGCGCGAGGCACATCCCCTCACCGACACCGATCGCCGCTTCCTTCTCTGGCTGGCAAGTGCCGCCGTACGACGGTACGTGTCCGAGCGGATCGAGCGATGAGTCTGAACGAGTTCGCTGGCAAGCGCGTGAGCATCTACGCTCGCTTCTCGAGCGCGCTGCAGCGGGAGACCTCCATCGACGACCAGGTGCGTCGGTGCCGGGACTACGTGCTCGCGCGCGGGGGCGACGTCCCCGCCAACATGGTCTTCGCCGACTCGGCTGTCTCCGGCGCGAGTCTCCAGCGCCCGTCCTTCGAGCGCATGATGGAGGCAGTCGAGACCAAGCAGGTGGACGTGATCGTCACCGAGGACGTCTCCCGCATCTCCCGCGACATCGCCGATTCGGCGAACCTGTTCAAGCGCCTCCAGTACTTGCGCGTCGAGCTTCGCGGCGTCGCCGACGGCATCAACACGAGCGATCGGTCCGCGAAGGTCACCTTCACGGTGAAGTCGCTCGTCTCCGAGGTGTACCTTGACGACCTCCGCGACAAGACCCTCCGCGGCCTCGAGGGTCGCGCCCTGGCCGGCTTCTCCACCGGCGGGTTGCCCATCGGCTACACCAGCTTCCCAGAGACCGACGCCTACGGGCGGGTGATGGGGCATCGCATCGAGATCGACCCCGCCGGCAAGCAGGTCGTCGATCGCATCTTCCAGCTCTATCGGGACGGGTTCTCGTACCGGGCGATCGCCGCCACCTTCAACGGGGAGGAGGTCCCCCCTCCGCGCGCCAAGACGCGCCATCGGCGTAAGGGCTGGGTCGCGAGCACCATCCGCGAGATCCTCAACAACGAGGCGTACCTCGGGCACTGGTCGTTCAAGGAGAAGCAGTGGTCGAAGGTGCCGGGCACCAATGTTCGTCGCTACCGGCGGCGGCCCGAGCACGAGATCATTCGGCAGCATCGCCCCGAGCTCGTGCTCGTCAGCCAGGAGCTGTGGGACGAGGTTCACGCGCGCGCCCAGAGCGTGAGCCGCACGTACACCCAGGGCGCGGGCGGCGCGCCCAAGGGGCGAGCAACCGGCCGCAAGAACGACTACCTGCTTAGTGGCCTGCTCGTCTGCGGTCTGTGTGGCGCGGCGATGACCATCACCAAGGGGACGAGCGCCCACTACTACAAGTGCGGCGACTACAAGAAGCGCGGCACGTGCAGCAACCGCAAGACGCTGCGCGAGGACATCGCACGGCAGCGGATCCTGCAGGCCGTCTACGAGCGCTACCGGACGCCCGAGGCCATCGCCTTCCTCCGGCAGGCCATCGTCGACGAGATCGGGCGCATGGCCCGCAGCGTCGGCAACGACCTGGACGAGCGGCAGGCCCGCCTCGCCCGGACCGAGGAGCGCATCGGTGGACTCGTGGAGTTCATCTCCCGCGGCGATCAGTCGGACTACGTGCGCAAGACGCTGCTCGACCTCGAGGCGCAGGCGAAGCAGGAGCGCGCGGTGATCGAGGGCCTGCGCGCTACAGCGAAGAGTCCCGTCCAGCTGCCGACGCCCGAGGCGATCCTCGCCCAGTGCGACCAGCTCGAGACGCTCGTCGCGTCCGACGTGCTGCGCGCGCGGGAAGCGCTGTGCGCGCTGTTCGGAGGCCAGGGCCTTCGCGTGACGCCGCAGGAGGACGGGCGCTACGTGGCCGAAGGTGAGCTCGATCCGCTTCGCCTCTTCGAGCTCGAGCTGGCCGCGCCAGGGGACAAAATTGCGAAAGCCCCGGGGTTGAATCCGGGGCTTACGGCTGGGATCGTGTCCCAGCGGTCGTTGCGCGGGGAGGAATTGAACCTCCGACCTTCGGGTTATGAGCCCGACGAGCTACCGCTGCTCCACCGCGCGTCAGTTGGGGTCGCTCAACTTAGTCGGCCCTCGCACCCTGTCAAGCACTTGCTACCCTTTCCGTGAAGGGAGCATCCGAACGCCATGAAGACGCAGCAGCCCATCACGGTCTACACGACCGACTGGTGCCCGTACTGCGTGCGGGCCAAGATGCTCTTGAAGAAGAAGGGCTGGGATTTCCAGGAAATCAACGTCGAGGGCGACGCCGAGAAGCGCGCCTGGCTCGTCCAGGCCACCGGCCGCCGCACCGTCCCGCAGATCTTCATCGGCGACCAACCCGTGGGCGGTTTCGACGACATCCACGCGCTCGACCGGCGCGGCGAGCTCGAGCGTCTGGTAATGACCGGCGGGTGAGCGAGGCCCCCGACCAAGACGACGAGGAGACCCCGTCCACCCTGGACGTCGTGGGCCTCGCCTGCTTCCGGGCCGCCGTCGTGGCCGGCATCGTGGGGGGCATCGAGTCCACGCTCGTCTCCACCTCCGTCGAGCTCAAGGTCCCGGGGTTCGGCGCCGCCACCGCGGGCTTCTGGATCCCGGCCACCCTCCTGCTCCTGTTCCCTGCACACCTGCTCCGGTCCCTCGAGGACCCGAACCTGCGGCGGCGGCTGGCCTTCGCCTTCGGCGTCCTCATCGCGGGGGCCGCGCTGTTCGCCCGGCTGGCCAAGGTGTCGTCGCCGCAGCTGCGGGCTGCGCCCCTCGAGCTCGCGGCCGCCGTGGGCTTGCTGTGGGCCGTCACCGAGGTCCAGCTGGGGCCGCCGCTCCGGCGTTTCGTCGCCGTGGCCGGGATCGTGTTCGTCGTCGTGCTCCAGGTGTGGTCCACCCGGTTCGTCGACGCCCACCGCGCCCTCGCCGGCGCCCTGGTCGAGGCCACCTTCGTGCCCCGGCTGCTGCTCAAGTTCGTGCTCCGCAAATTCGTCTAGAGCGGCCGGCCGTTTCGATTCTATGCTCGGCCGACCATGAGCGACGATCCCCAGAGCGCGGCGCCCGCCAGTTCGACCGTCACCCCCAAGATGGAGGCGCTCATCGAGGCCATGTACTTCGCGGCCAACGCCGACGAAGACTTCGGCCCCAAGGAGCGCGAGGCGTTCGTCTCGAGCGTCGTCGGCATCTGCGGCGGCGCCGTCCGCGCCGAGGACGTCAAGGGCGTCCTCCTCAAGCTCAAGGGCAAGGCCAAGGAGGGCCGCGCCACGCGCCTGCGCTCCATCGCCGGGCGTCTGCCGCGCATGCAGGACAAGGAGCACGCTTTCGCGCTCGCCTGCACCATGTCGCTCGCCGACGGCATCGTCCTCGACGAGGAGAAGCAGTTCATGGAGGAGCTCGGCAAGGCGCTCGGCATCTCCGACCAGCGCGTCGAGGAGATCCTCGACGAGGTCAAGTCGCTCGAGCCCGACGAGGACGCGTAGCCGGCCCGTCTGTGTCCTCGCTCCTCCAGCGGCTGGCCCTCCACCCGGTCGGCACCGACCTCGGCGTGCTCGAAGAGGCCGAGTCCGACCACGGCGCAGGCACCTACGGCGCCATCGGCGCGCGCGCGCGGTCGCTCGCGGCCCAGCTGCGCGGCGTGCGCACGAGCCTC
>CAZUZY010000008.1:0-62433 GCA_964624885.1 uncultured Polyangiales bacterium
GGCGGCCGGCTCGTCGCGGCGGCTCGTGGGGCCCCTCCCCGCGGAGTCGGCGATTCGCCGCGCCGCCCGCGAGCACGCCTATGGCGCGTGCGTCGCCATGTACCACGACCAGGCCACCATCCCCTCCAAGCTGCTCGCGTTCGGCGAGGCGGTGAACGTGACCCTCGGGATGCCGATCGTACGCACCAGCGTCGATCACGGCACGGCCTACGATCGCGCCGGTCAGGGCAGCGCCGACGCGCGCGGGATGGCCGCGGCGATCGGCCTCGCGCGCCGCCTCGCGCCGGGCTGATTGCGGCCAGTGATTCCTTGTCGGCCGCCCGTGGAGGCGGCCGAAGCTTCGGCTCGCTTACGCTCGCCTCAGCCGCTCGCCATGCGCGCGTAGGCGGCGGCGAGCGCACGGGGGAGCGCGTCGACCTCGGGGAGGATCTCCCAGTGGCCCGCGCCGAGCATCGCGGGGAAGTACCCCCGGGCGACGGTGTCGATGGTGAGGCCGTGCACCCAGACCCCGCGACGGCTGGCCTCGCGCACCGCCTGCCGCACGTCTTCCACGCCGTGGGTCCCCTCGTAGCGATCGTAGTCGGTCGGCTTGCCGTCGCTCACCAGCAGCACGAGACGGCGCTGCGCGTCGGGCACGCAGGCCTCGTCGATCGCGTAGCGCAGCGCGGGGCCGATCCGCGTGTAGCCTTGCGGCACGAGCGCCCCGAGCCGCGCCTTGGCCAGCGACCACGGCTCGCCCCACCGGCGGACGTCGAACACCCGACAGCGGTTGCGGGTGTGGGAGGCGAAGCCGATCACGCGGACCTCGTCGCCCAGCCGATCGGCGACCTCACCGAGCACCAGCACCGCCTCGCGCGAGACGTCGAGCACCCGGCGATCGCCCACCCAGGCGTCCGAGGACAGCGAGAGGTCGACGAGCACCGTGGTCGCCATCCGGTGCGCGAGGCGCGCGCGGCGGGTGTAGAGGCGGGGCGCGTCGGCGTGGCCCGCGCGGAGATCGGCGAGGAACTCCACCGTGGCGTCGAGATCCACGTGGTCACCGTCCCGCTGACGACGCTGGGGGGCCAGTCGCGCGCGCTGGAGGCGGACGTTGCGCAGCACCGCTTCGACCACCTTGCGGCTGCGCGCCGTGGCGGCCACGGCCCACCGCGGGTCGCGGCGCTCGAGCGCGGTCGGGTAGACCGTGCACCAGGCCTTGCGGTAGGCCCCGGCCTTGGTGTCCCACTCGTCGTAGGGCACGCCACGCTCCCCCTTGGCGATGGTGGCCACGTCGGGGACATCGGCCTGCAGATCGATCTCGGCGCGCAGGAGCGACGCCGCCTCCTCGTCGCTGCGGATCAGCTTGCCGAGGGTGACCTCCTCGAGCGCCTCGAGCTGCTCGTCGAGCTCGTCGGCGCCGTCGAGGTCCCTCGCGCCGCCGCGATGCTCGTCGGCGGTGTCGATCTTCTCGAAGGTGTGGTTGAGGACCGCGTCCTCGAGCTCCTTGCGATCGAGCTCGATCAGCTCGAGGTCGCCCACGTGCGGGGCCTCGATCTCGGTCGTCACCTGGCTCGGGGGCCGGGCGTTCTTGTCCGCGCCTGGACCGGCGTCGGGCCGAGCGCCGAGGGGCGCCGTGTCGTCGTCGACGATCTCGCCCCACAGCGGCACGAGCGGTGAGAGCTCGCCCCGCGCGACGCCTCGGTCGGTCGGGCGAGGCGCGTCCGGGAGCTCGAACGGCTCCCCGTGGGCCGCGGCCCCCCGCGCGAGGAGCTTGAAGCGCAGGCGCTCCACGGCGGCCTCGTCACTCCCCTCGACGAACGAGAGCCGGCCGCGGGCCCGCAGCACCGTCCGGCACGCCTCGGCCCAGACCTCGGCGAAGCGGGGCAAGGTCGCGGCGAGGTGGGCGAGCGCGCGCTCGACGCGGTCCACCTCCATCCGTGCCCGCGGCAGGCGCCCCTCGGCCGAGGGACGGCGCGGGTCGGTGGCCACGAGCGCGCCGCCGAGCAGCGCGCGCACCGCATAGAGCTGCGCGTTGCCTTCGCTGTCGTCGGCCACGTCGAGCGAGCGCGGCATCGTCAGCGTGTCCCCGCGCAGCCCCCCACCCCCCTCGGTCTCGAGGACCCGCAGGGGAGTGCCGGCCACGATCTGGGCGAGCAGCGTCAGGTGACGCTCGCGGTCCGCGAGGTGCGCCGCGCGGCGCGGGTCGATCCGCGGCCCCCGCGTCGCCCCCGTGAGCCGCCGGTAGAGCGACCGGATCCCGCGGAAGACCGCGAGCTCCCACTCGAACTCGATGGTGGGAGCCTTGGCCATCACCGCCCGCTCAGAAGGCAAGCGCCACCACGTCGCGCAGCGCCCCAGCGATGGTCGGGTCGTCGGTGAGGGGCTGGACGATCGCCACGTCGCAGGCGCGGCGGGCCTCGACGCCCGAGCGGATGAGCTTGGCCGCGTCGACCACCAGACGCGTCGAGGGGAGCTCCGCGAGGCCGAGGGCGTCGAGCGTGCGGAGCTTCTGCGCCAGCGTGGAGAGGCGCTTGGCGACCTTGGGCTCCCCCCCCACCTCGCCGAGGACGATCTCGGCCTCGAGCTCCGCGGAGGGGTAGTCGAACGCCATGGCGACGAAGCGTTGCCGCGTCGAGGGCTTGAGCTCCTTGAGCCCGCGCTGGTAGCCAGGGTTGAAGCTCACGACGAGCATGAACCCCTCGGCGGCCTCGACCTCTTCGTCGTGCCCCTCGAGCACGATCCGACGCCGGTGGTCGCTCAGCGGGTGGAGGACGACGATGACGTCGGGCCGCGCCTCCGCGATCTCGTCGAGGTACAGGATCGCTCCCTGCCGCACCGCCCGCGTGACGGGGCCGTCCTGCCAGACGGTCTCGCCACCGCGGATCAAGTGGCGCCCCGCGAGGTCGACCGCCGAGGTCTCGTCGTGACAGGCGACGGTCACCAGCGGTCGGCCCAGCTTGTGCGCCATGGCCTCGACGAAGCGACTCTTGCCACACCCGGTAGGGCCCTTGAGCAGGAGCGGGAGCTGCTGCCGGTGCGCGTGCTCGAAGATCGAGCACTCGTCGCGGAGGGGCCGGTAATAGGGGGCAGGAGATGGAGAGTTCATGGGCTACTCCGCCGCGGCGGGGACCAGGTTGTCGTCCGTGTCCTCGCCGGCGTCACCGAGCTCGGCGCGCGGGAGGCCGTAGCCGATGAAGTTCGCGATGTAGAGCACGATGCCCACGGTGAACAGCGAGGCCGCCAGCACGAGCCCGAGGAAGTGCACCTGCAGGGCCTTCTGCACGACCAGGAAGTCCATGCCGACCTTGCGCTCGAGGTACACCTGCGAGATGCCCGCCACGGCGAACGCACCGGTCATCCCGAGCATGCCGAGGTTGGAGGTCCAGAAGGCCCACTCCGGGACCCAGCCGCTGTAGAGCTTGCGCCCCGTGAGCTTGGGCATGGCGTAGGCGATCATCGCGAGGACGATCATGCCGTAGGCGCCCCAGAACGCGAGGTGCCCGTGCATCGCCGTGACCAGCGTGCCGTGGGTCCACTTGTTGACCTGGGGGATGGTGTGCGCGAACCCGAGGAACCCGGCGCCGACGAAGCTCATCACGGCGCAGCCGACGGTCCAGGTGAGGGCCATCTTGTTCGGGTGGTTACGACCGCCGCGGCGCGCCATGGTGACGCCGTAGAGCGCCATGCCGAGGAACGAGAGCGGCTCGAGGGCCGAGAAGATGCCACCGACGGCCAGCCAGTACTTCGGGGTACCGATGAAGTAGTAGTGGTGACCGGTGCCGAGGATGCCGGAGAGGAACGTGAGCCCGACGATGACGTAGAGCCACTTCTCGATGATCTCGCGATCGATGCCGGTGAGCTTGATCAGCAGGTACGACAGCATCGAGCCGAGGATGAGCTCCCAGACGCCCTCCACCCAGAGGTGGACCACCCACCAGCGGAAGTACGAGTCACGCACCTGGTTCTCGAAGGTGATGACGCCGGGCAGGTACAAGAGAGCCGCGGCGAACAGGCCGACGAACAGGACCATGCCCGTGGTGTGCAGGCGCTTTCCCTTGAACGCCGTCATGCCGATGTTCAGCAGGAACGCGAGCACGTCGACCACCACGAGGTAGTCGAGCGGGCGGGGAATCTCGAGGAACTTGCGCCCCTCCCACCAGTTGAAGTGGAAGCCGACGATCGCGATCACGCCGACCACGACCAGCGCTCCCCACTGCACGACCGCGAGCTTGGGAGACCACAGCTCCCGCTCGGCCTCCTCGGGGATGATGAAGTACGCGGCGCCCATGAACCCGCTGAGCAGCCAGACCACGAGGAGGTTCGTGTGGGTGGCGCGCGCGGCGTTGAACGGCACCGCGGTGTGCAGCGTGTCGTAGCCCATGTGGGCGAACGCCATGACGAAGCCGTAGATGATCTGCAGCGAGAGCAGCAGCATCGACGTGGCGAAGAACAGGTACGCGATTCGTTGCGACTTGTAGGTCATGACTCCTCGGCGATCACTTGGTGGGGAGCAGCCAGCCGATGAGCTCCTTGCGGACCTCGGGCGAGAGCTTCAGGTTGGGCATCGCGGTGCCGGGCTTGACGGCCTGCGGGTCCGCGAGCCACTTGTCGAGCGACACCGCGTCGTAGCGGCCTCGCAGGTCGTCGAGCGCCGGACCGACCTTGCCCCCCTGCCCCTCGATCGAGTGGCAGGCGTTGCAGAGGGTCTTGTAGGTGGTGGGCGCGGAGGCGAGCCGCGAGCCACCCGCGGGGGCAGCGGGCGGAGGCGGCGCGAGGTCGGGCTTGAACGGGAACCCGTTGGTGTCGACGTTGCCGATCCACTGGAAGAACTCCACGAGATCGGCGATCTCCTGGTCGCTGAACTTGTAGGCGACCATGCGACGCTCGCCGGGGAACATGCCGTTGGGATCCTTGAGGAACGCGCGCATCCAGTCGGGGCCGCGACGCGTGTAGACCCGCGTGAGCTCGGGGGCGTAGTAGGCCCCCTCGCCGAGCAGGGTGTGGCACCCCATGCAGTTGTTGCGATCCCAGAGCATCTTGCCGCGGACGACGGCGGGGCTCATCGCCGCTTCGTTCGAGCGCCCGGGCACCTGCGCGAGCGAGTCGACGGTGAGGGCGAGGAAGGCCATCGAGAAGACGGCAGTCCCCGCCAGGAAGAACAGCTTCGCCTGAGACTTCGAGAGCATGAGGGGATGATGACGGCTCGACGCACACCGCGACATGACGTCGGTCATACGGTCGCTGCGCGCCTCTTCGCTCGCCGCAGAGCCTGTGATCTTCGTCGGCCGCATGGAGGCGGCCGATGCTTCGGCTCGCTCACGCTCGCCTCAGCCGTGGCGGTGCGCGACGAAGAGCGCCACCACGAGCGCCGCGAACAGGGCGAGGAACGCCGCACGGACGAGCGGGCGTGAGGCCCGGAGCCCCATGAACTGCAGACCGACGAGGGCGCACTTCACACCGGCGACCGTGACAATCGTGAGCAACGCCGCCCGCGACTCGCTGACGAAGAAACTCGCCATGGTCAGACCCATCAAGAGGCCCCACGCCGCCGCATTCGAGAGAATCTCAGAGCTCACGACCCACCTCCGAGCAAGTAGATGGTCGGGTAGACCAGGAGCCAGATCAGGTCGCACATGTGCCAGAACACACCGCCCGCCTCCACGTCGACCAGGCCTTCCGGGCGGTACGATCCGCGACGAAGCCCGGCGTACAAGAAGGCGAGAATGACCACTGCAACGGCGACGTGCAGGAAATGAAATCCGGTGAGCAGCCAGTAGTATGTGAAGAATGTATTGCGATGGAGACCGAGGCCGTGGCGCAGCTTGTCCGACCACTCCAGGCATTTGAGTGCGAGGAACACCACGCCGCTCGCGGTCGCGGCGAGGGTCCAGCGCGCCGACGTCGCCACTCGCTCCGCGCGCAGCTCGGCGACCGCGTTGGCCATGAAGAGCCCGCCCGTCAGGAGGACCAGCGTGTTGAGTAGAGCCAGCGGCTGGTGGAGCGCCGCGCGACCGGCGGCGAACACCGCGGGCTCGCTCCGGCGGCTCACCGCGAACGTGACGAGACCCGCGCCGAAGGTGAGGGTCTCGACCAGCAGCACGAGCCACACGAGCACCCCACCGGGCGGCTCGAGGGTAGGGACGGGCTCGACCGTGGGGTCGGGATCGGGCATGTCCGATCCGTACCCACGCGCGGCGGCGCTCCCTATGACTTGTGTCAGGAGCGGCCGAGCGCGACGAGCGAACCGAGCAGCACGAAGGCAAAGGCCTGGTGGACGACCGCGAGCGCGAGCGGGACGTGGAACAGCACCGTCGTCACCCCGAGGGTGGCCTGCACGAGGACCAGCAACGGCAGCGCCCCGCCGAGGACGCGCGCCCAGCGCGGGGCCGCGACGGCCCGGGCGAGGGGCACGCCGACGGCGAGCGCGAGCAGCGTGGTCGTGCCGGCGAGCACGCGGTGCACCCACTGCACGGTCCAGGCGTCGGCGAACGGGGACCGGAGCGGCTGCGGCACCCAGGACCCGCACATGCTCGGGAACGTGGGGCAGACGTGCCCCGCGGAGAGCCCCGCGACGAACGCACCCCACGCCATGGTCACGAGGACGAGCCCCGCGACCCCGCGCGCGCGACCGCGCCACGGGGCGTCGACCACTGGAGCGCCGCGGCTCTCGAGGCCCTCGGAGAGCAAGAGGACGAAGATCGCCGAGGCCATGAGCAGGTGCGCCGACAGGCGGAACGGGCTCACGCGCGGCACGGTGGAGAGGCCGCTCGCGACCATCCACCAGCCGACGAAGCCCTGCAGCGCGAACAGGAGCGCGACGGCGAGGACGACCTTGCCGCGGCGGCCACGCAGCCGCCCCCGCAGCGCGAACAGCGCCGCCGGCACCACGACCACGAGGCCCGCGAAGCGCCCGAGCAAGCGATGTCCCCACTCGATGAGGTAGAGCCGCTGGAATGCCCCGAGCTCGATCCCGCGATGCACGAACCGGTGCTCCGGGGTCTGCCGGTAGGCCTCGAGCGCGCGGCGCCACGCCTCGTCGTCGAGCGGCGGAATCGCCCCGGTGACGGGCCGCCACTCGGTGATCGAGAGGCCGCTGTGGGTGAGGCGCGTCACCCCGCCGACCACGACCATGAGCAGCACGAGGCCGGCAGAGAGCAGCAGCCAGTTCCCGACCGCGCGATCCGTACGCATCGCTGGGCTCCGTAGCAGAGTCGCCCCCCCGACCAGGGTGACATCGATCATGGGCCGCCGGGCATTTCGTCGCCATCGTGCGGAGCATGACTGCCCCCGAACACCTCGCCCGCAAGGGGCTCCGCACCCCCTTCGACGAGCGCCCGTTCCTCGCGATCTGGGAGCTCACGCAGGCGTGCGATCTGGTGTGCGCTCACTGCCGAGCCTGCGCGACCCCCGATCGCGACCCGCGCGAGCTCGACACGAGAGAGGGCAAGGCCTTGCTCGACGGCCTCGCCGCGATGCACGTGCCGCTCGTGGTGCTGACCGGTGGAGACCCGGCCAAGCGGCCCGACATGGCGGAGCTCGTGGCGCACGGCAAGAGCGTCGGCCTGACCATGGCGGTCACGCCCTCGGGCACGCCACGCATGACGCGGGAGCGCATCGCCGAGCTCGCGGCGGCGGGCGTCGCGCGGCTGGCGGTGTCCGTCGACGGCCCGGACGCGGCGACCCACGACGCGTTCCGCGGCGTCCCCGGGAGCTTCGCGGAGAGCGTCCGCATCCTCACGACCGCGCGGGAGCTCGGCATCGAGGTGCAGATCAACACCAGCGTCGGTCCCCACAACCACAAGGCGCTCGCCGCGATGGCCGCGTTCGCGACCGAGATGCGCGCGGTGCTGTGGAGCGTGTTCTTCGTCGTGCCGACGGGTCGGGCGGGCGCCTCGCTGCTGCTCGGACCCCACCACGTGGAGACCCTGCTCGAGCAGCTCGCCGATCTGGCGCGGACCGCGCCGTTCGACATCAAGACCACGGCCGCGCCGCACTTCCGGCGCGTCCAGCTCGAGCGTCACGCCAAGGCGGTCGGCGTGCACACCGAGATCGACGAGCACGGCGTGGTCGTCGGGCCCCGCGGGATCAACGACGGCTCCGGGTTCGTGTTCGTCTCGCACGTGGGCGACATCTTTCCGAGCGGGTTCCTGCCGCTGCGCGCCGGCAACGTGCGCGAGGACGACCTCGGTCAGGTCTACCGCGAGCACCCGCTCTTCCGCTCGCTCCGGGACGAGGACGCGCTCGTCGGCAAGTGCGGCGCCTGCCCGTTCCGCAGAGTGTGCGGCGGGTCGCGCGCGCGCGCCTATGCGGTGGAGGGGGACGTGCTGGCGTCCGATCCGCTGTGCGCGTACGTGCCGAAGGCCCTGCGCGACGCTGGCGCGGCCTAGCCCCCCGCGCCGTCGTCGTCGGCGCGGGTCAGCCGCTCGAGGGCGACGACGTCGTGGAGCACGAACCCGGAGGGCTCGGTGGTCACGAGGCCCGCGCGCTCCCACTGGCGGATCGCGCGGATGGTCGTCTCCACGCGCGCCGAGACCAGGCAGGCGAGCTCCCCCCGGGAGATGGCCACGGGGATGCGCACGGTGCCGTCCTCTTGCTCGTCGCCGAAGCGCTCCGCGAGCGAGAGCAGGAGCGTGGCGAGGCGCTTGGGGACCGACCCCGCGCTCATGACGCCGATCTTGGTGTGCAGCAGCTGGGTGTGGCTCACCAGCGTGCGGTTGAGCGAGGTGGCCACGTCGGGGCGGCGCTCCATCAGGCCGAGCAGCGGCTCCCCCTCGACGCGCACGATCTCCGCCTGGTCGCTCGCCACGACCGCGTCGGCCGGGTAGGTGCGGCGACCGATGACCGCGACGTCGCCCACGCTCTCCCGCGGACCGAACAATGCCAGGATCGCCTCGGTTCCATCGGGAATGCGGCGGACGATCTTGACCAGGCCCGAGAGGATCAAAATGAACTGTTGAGCCTTGTCGCCCGCGCGCCACAGGTGGTCGCCGCGAGAGAGGGCGCGCACGGAGGCTGTCCGCGCCGCGTCCGCGACGATCGCCGGGTCGAACCCCCGGAACAGCAGGGACGACTGCAGGATTCGCTCGAGGCGCGGGGTGGACTGCGGCGACATCGCGTCGGAGGGGCATACTCCGGATCCCCTGGCGACACACGCCAATTGCCGGGGGCCCCATCCCGACCTCCGCTCCGGATCGCGCCGGGTCAGAAGGCCTTGCCGACGATGGTCTTGAGCAGCCAGTCCTGCGCGGTCGCGGGGCCGAAACCACGCCCGAAGGCGACGTTCAGCTCCCACCCCTCGTCGTCGGTCTGGCCGGCGCGTTCGGTGAGGTCGAAGGCCACGAGCGCGAGGTGCTCCTGCTCGCGCAGCGGCGAGAACCCCTGGGAGAACAGGCCGAGACCGGCGTAGTACTCGAGGCCGAGGGCGAACCCGCGCTGGGTGTTGATCCAGGCCTTGAAGGCGGGCTCGAAGTGAGGACGCAGCCGATCTTCGCCGCTGAAGGCGTAGCCGACGATGGGATTGAAGGCCGCCAGGAACCAGTCATCCTCGTAGCCCAGGATGGGTCGGAGCTCGTTGGCCCAGCCCTCCTGTTCGATCGCCTCGGGCACCTTGCCCACCTCGACGTTGAGCCCGAGCATGAAGCGACCGGTCAGCCGCCGCGGCGCCACGAACTTCGCGCGGAGCTTGGCGCCGGCCCAGCGCACGCCGACGTCGGGCGCCTGCAGCATCTGGAGGTAGACGCCGAGCTCGAGCCACTCCGTGACGCCGATGGCCGGCTCGAGCGTGAGCCGCAGCGCGCGGTGGGGCGGGATGTGCCCCGGATACTCGACCTCCTGCTTGCCGCGCAGCGTGTAGTTGGTGTGGACCTCGAGGCCGAACTGCCCGGGCCGGTTGACCTCCGACTGGTAGACCTGGATCTCGGCCAGATCGAGCGCCCGCGCGGGCACGGTCGTGACCAGTCCGAGTCCCACGAGGCCCACGGCCAGCAAACGGGCGTTGTCCACCCGCTATTGAAAGCAGCTTTCAACATGGGCAGACATGACATTCGTCATCGACCGCGGAGAGAGATGACCACCGTCATCGCGCCCGCCGCCGCCGCCTGCGACACCCGCGCGGTGAGCGACCGTCCGATCGTCGACGAGCAGACCCTGGCCCAGCTCGCCACCCGCTTCCGCCACGCCCGACGGGCGGCGCTACGCTACATCCTCGAGGGCACCAGCGGAGAGGAGTCGGAGGGGGAGCTGCTCTCGCGCGCCTGGGCCGAGTCGCCGGAGTCGGTGGAGCGGCGGGTGTTCGACAACGCCCTCGCCCTCGGCCGGAGCTTCGCGAGTTACTACGGCGATCGCTGGCTGCTCTCGGATCTCCCTCGGGTGCTCCCGGCGCTGGGCACGCCCTGCGCGGACGGCGTGTTCTCTGCGCCGCGCGGCGACCCGGCGCTCCTGCTCCTGCGGGAGCCGTGTCGCGACGCGGGCATCGGCTGCGCCTATTTCCGCGAGGCGATCGCGGGGCTCGTGCTCGGCGCCTCGGGGCGCACCCTGCTCTCGCGACAGAGCAGCCAGGCCTCGGGAGGCGAGCGCTGCGTCGACGTGTTCCACGACGACCCGCAGAGCCCGCACGCCTACGGCGCGATCCCCGACGACCTCGCCGAGCACCTGCGCAGCGTGCAGCGACAGGTGAAGGCGTTCGACTCGAGCGCGGAGCTCACCTTCCTCGGGATCAACGAGGGCGTGCTGCTGTACCGGCTCACCCGGCGCGGCGACGGCGAGATGTCGCTCGTCGGGACCATCGAGCGAGGGGTGCACCGCCGCTTCCCGGACGTCGTCTTGCGGGAGATCTCCCCCCGGCCGGTGATGGACTGACATCGGTCATGGAGGTCCGCCACGGATCAGGTTCTTTTCGCGACAGCATGGCTCGCGACCCCTCGCCCCCTTCTCGCCGCACGTTCCTGCAAGGGCTCCTGACCGCCACGGTCGCCGGAGCCCACTCGGTCGCGAACGCGGCCCCGCTGCGGTTCCTCAAGCCGCTCACCATCGAGAACCCCCTCGCCTCCTACCCGAACCGGGACTGGGAGCGCGCCTACCGCAACATCTTCAAGCCCGACTCGAGCTTCGTCTTCCTGTGCGCCCCCAACGACACGCACAACTGCCTGCTGCGCGGGTACGTGAAGAACGACGTGCTCGTGCGCATCGGGCCCACCTACGGCTACGGCAAGGCCGAGGATCTCTACGGCAACAAGTCCTCGCCGCGCTGGGATCCACGCCTCTGCCAGAAGGGCCTCGCCCTCGTCCGCCGGGTGTACGGCGACCGCCGCGTCAAGGCCCCCATGATCCGCGCCGGCTTCAAGAGCTGGGTCGACGCGGGGTTCCCGCGCGACGAGAAGACCGGCAAGCCCGACCCCAAGTACTTCCAGCGCGGCAAGGACAAGTGGCTGCGCGTGAGCTGGGACGAGGCCTACACCTACTCGGCCAAGGCGCTCGACGCGATCGCGCGCGCCTACTCCGGCGAGGAGGGCAAGAAGCGCCTCGAGGCCCAGGGCTACGACCACGCCATGATCGAGGCCACCGAGGGCTCGGGCATGCAGACGTTCAAGCTGCGCGGCGGCATGGCGTTCCTCGGCGCCACGCGCATCTTCGGCCTCTACCGCTTCGGCAACATGATGGCCCTCGCCGACGCCAAGATCCGCGGCGTCGGACCGGACAAGGCCATCGGCGCGCGCGGCTGGGACAGCTACTCGTGGCACACCGACCTGCCCCCCGGCCACCCCATGGTGACCGGCGCCCAGACCAACGACTTCGACCTGTTCGCGACCGAGCAGTCCAAGCTCCTCCTCGTCTGGGGCATGAACTGGATCACGACCAAGATGCCGGACAGCCACTGGATGACCGAGGCGCGCCTCAAGGGCACCAAGGTGGTGGGCATCACGGTCGAGTACAGCGCCACCGCGAGCAAGTGCGACGAGGTGGTGGTGATCCGGCCCGGCACCGACCCGGCGTTCGCGCTCGGCCTCGCCCAGGTCATCATCGCCAAGAAGCTCTACGACGCGGCCTGGGTGGCCAAGAACACCGACCTGCCGTTCCTGATCCGCATGGACACGCTGCAGCCGCTGCGGGCCGAGGATCTCGACGCCCCGCTCGCCACCAAGGCGGTCGGCAACGTCACGCTGCTCAAGAAGGGCGACAAGGGCCCGCCCGCCATCCAGCACAAGAAGCAGGTCGCGCCCGAGTCGATGACCGACGACTTCAAGCCGTTCGTCGTCTGGGACGAGAAGACGAAGAAGCTCGCCGTGGTCTCCCGCGACGACGTGGGCACCGCGTTCGAGAAGCTCGGTGTGACGCCGGATCTGCGCGCGAGCCAGAAGGTGAAGCTCAAGGGCGGCACCGAGGTCGAGGTGCGCACCGGGCTCTCGCTGCTCGCGCAGTACCTCGACGAGAACATGACGCCGGCCCAGGTCGCCAAGATCACGGGCACCACCGCGGCCGCCATCGAGGGGCTCGCCGAGCAGATCGCCAAGAACCCCGAGAAGACGCTGTTCGCGACCGGCATGGGCCCGAACCAGTTCTTCAACGCCGACCTCAAGGATCGCGCGATCTTCCTCGTGGCGGCGCTCACCCGCAACCTGGGCTTCCCCGGGGGCAACGTGGGGAGCTACGCCGGCAACTACCGCAGCGCGCTGTTCGGCGGCTTGCCCGCGTTCACCACCGAGGACCCGTTCGCCCTGCAGAAGGACGCGGGCGGCAAGGTCACCACCAAGAAGTACCTGCACTACGAGAGCCTGCACTACTACAACTACGGCGACCGGCCGCTGCGCAAGGGCAACACGCTCTTCACCGGCAAGGGTCACCTGCCCGCGCCCACCAAGGCGATGTGGCTCAACAACAGCAACTCGGTCATCGGCAACGTGAAGTGGCACTACGACGTGGTGCACAACACGCTGCCCAACATCGAGTTCATCGCCTTCAGCGACTGGTGGTGGACCGCCTCCTGCGAGTACGCCGACGTGGTGTTCGCCTGCGACTCGTGGGCCGAGTTCAAGGTGCCCGACATGGTCGGGAGCTGCACCAACCCGTTCGTGCAGGTCTACCCGAAGACCCCGCTCAAGCGCGTGTTCGACACCAAGGCCGACATCGAGATCATCGCCGGCCTCAGCAAGGCGCTCGGCAAGATCTACGACGACCCGCGGTTCGGAGAGACCTGGAAGTTCGTCGACGAGGGCAACGTCGAGGAGTACCTGCAGCGGATCATCGACGGCTCGTTCAGCCTGAAGGGCTACAAGATCAAGGAGCTGCACGACAAGGCCGCGCAAGGCATCCCGGCCCTGGTCAACACCCGCACCTACCCGCGCGCGTCTTCGTACGAGCAGGCCAAGAGCGAGCAGCCCTGGCACACCAAGTCGGGCCGCCTCGAGTTCTACCGCCCCGAGCCCGAGTTCATCGACAGCGGCGAGAACCTCGTGGTGCACCGCGAGCCCATCGACTCCACGTTCCACGAGCCGAACGTCATCGTCTCGGCGCCGCACCCCGCGCTCCGCCCGAAGCAGCCCGAGGCCTACGGGCTCAAGAAGGAGGACGTGTCCACCGAGACCCGTCAGGTGCGCCACGTGATGATGAGCGTCGACACCATGATGGCGTCGAAGCACCCCTTGATGGCCAAGGGGTACCAGCACATCTACCACACGCCCAAGTACCGGCACGGCGCCCACACGACCCCGGTCGACACCGACTTCACCGGCGTGCTCTTCGGGCCGTTCGGCGACGTGTACCGCCACGACAAGCGCATGCCCTCGATCACCGAGGGCTACATGGACATCAACCCCGCGGACGCCCGGGCGATGAAGCTCGACGACGGCGACTACGTCTACGTCGACGCCGACCCGGAAGATCGCCCGTATCGCAACCAGAAAGCCGGATCTGAAGAGGCCAAGATCTCGCGACTGATGCTGCGGGTCAGGTTCTACCCCGGCACGCCGCCCAACGTCGCGCGCACCTGGCACAACATGTACGGCGCCACGTTCGGCAGCGTGAAGGGGCACGAGAGCCGGCCGGACGGCCTCGCCAAGAACCCGGACACCAACTACCAGGCCATGTACCGCTACGGCTCGCACCAGAGCGCCACGCGCGCCTGGCTCAAGCCCACGCTCATGACCGAGTCCCTGGTGCACAAGGACATGTTCGGGCAGGGCATCATGAAGGGATTCCTGGCCGACGTGCACTGCCCCGTGGGGGCGCCGCGCGAGGCCTTCGTCAAGATCACCAAGGTCGAGCCGAACGGGCAGGGAGGCCTCGACGGCAAGACCCTCTGGCGCCCCGCCGCCCTCGGCATGCGCCCCACCTACGAGAGCGAGAGCATGAAGAGTTACATCGCGGGCCGGTTCGTCGGCGTGAAGTGAGGAAGGCAGACCCACCATGTCGAAGGTCAAGAACTGGCATCTGAAGCGTGAGGTCGAGTACCCGTACGACGGCAGTCGGCCGAATCGTCAATGGGCGATCATCTTCGATCTCAACAAGTGCATCGCGTGCCAGACTTGCACGCTCGCCTGCAAGACCACCTGGACCAGCGGCAAGGGCCAGGAGTACATGTTCTGGAACAACGTGGAGACCAAGCCGTGGGGCGGCTTCCCGTTGGGCTGGGACATGAGGGTGCTCGAGAAGCTCGGGCGCCAGGAGTGGAACCAGCAGGGTGAGTACCTGGGCAAGACCCTCGTCGAGGCCGCGCCCGCGCACGAGCGCGTGCTGCACTTCGCCCCGACCGACGAGGACTGGATGTACCCGAACGTCGGCGAGGACGACTGCGCGGGCGCCAAGATGGAGGGCGGCGGGCACGTCGCCGCCATGCCCCACGACAAGTGGTTCTTCTACCTGCCCCGCACGTGCGCCCACTGCACGTACCCGGCGTGCCTCGCCGCCTGCCCCCGCAAGGCGATCTACAAGCGCCCCGAGGACGGGATCGTCCTCATCGACCAGACGCGCTGCAAGGGCTACGGCGAGTGCGTGCGGGCCTGCCCGTACAAGAAGTCGATGTACAACCCGCACACCCGCACCAGCGAGAAGTGCGTCGGGTGCTACCCCGCGGTCGAAGAGGGGGTGCAGCCGCAGTGCGTGGTGAACTGCATCGGGAAGATCCGCGTGATGGGCTTCGTGAGCCCGCCCGAGAAGGCGCGGGACGACAACCCTGTCGACTTCCTCATCCACAAGCTCGGGCTCGCGCTGCCCTACTACCCGCAGCTCGGGCTCGAGCCGAACATCTACTACATCCCGCCGATCCACGCCGACCGCGAGTACCTGCGCCAGATGTTCGGGCCCAAGGTGGACGCGGCCATCGAGCGCTACAAGAAGCTGCCCGACGACGCGGTCGCCCAGGGGCTCCTCTGCCTCATCGGCAGCACCGACCGCATCATGCACCGCTTCGAGGTGAACAAGGGCATGGCGGTCGGGTTCGACGACAAGGGGACCGAGCTGGTTCGGGTCCCCGTGGTGGAGCCGGTGATCGAGCGCGCCGCGTACGACGACAAGCTCGGCGCGATCCGCAACAACACCCCCTGAGGCCCGAGTCCGATGATGAACACCCCCCCTTGGGCCCTCGCCGCCGCCTTCTCGCTCGGCCTCGCCGCGTTCGGCTGCTCGAAATCCGCGCCGCCGGTGGCCAAGCCCACCCCGCTCACCACCCTCGAGATCAAGAAGGTGTCGGCGGATCTCTCGAAGCCGGACCCGGCCGCCGCCTACTGGAAGGACGTGCCGGAGGGCCTCGTGACCCTGCTCGCGCAGCCCATGATCGCCCCGCGCCCGGAGACCACGACCACGGACAGCGTGATCGTCCAGGCCGTGCACGACGGCACGCGCGCGGCGTTCCGGCTCCGCTGGAAGGACACCGAGAAGAGCGAGGCCGGCCGCCTCGGCGAGTTCTCCGACGGCCTGGCGCTCGAGTTCCCGCTACGCGACGGGCCCGCGCCCCCGGTGATGATGGGCGCCAAGGACATGCCCGTGCACCTGTTCCACTGGCGCGCGCAGTACCAGCGCGACAAGGAGCAGGGCAAGCCTTCGATCAAGGACCTCTACCCGAACCAGTCGATCGACATGTACCCGCACGAGTACAAGGAGGCGCCGGTCGGGAGCCCGTCCGCCGCCGAGAAGTTCTCGCCCGGGGTCGCCGAAGGCAACCCGCAGTCGTACGCCAAGACGGGCGTCGACGAGATCGTCGCGGAGGGCTTCTCCACCTCGTCGGTGCAAGAGGGGCACGGCAGTCTGGCGCAGGGCGCCTGGGCCAACGGCGAGTGGACCCTGGTCATCGTGCGACCGCTGATCATCGAGCGGGGCTCGACGCTCAAGCCCGGCGGCACCAGCAACATCGCCTTCGCGGTGTGGCAGGGCGGCAAGGGCGAGGTGGGCTCGCGCAAGTGCCTGACCATGCAGTGGACCCCGGTGAAGGTGCAGTGATGGACACCCCGCTCGACGCGCTCGCGCGCGCCTTCGCGCTCGCCTCGATGGCCACTGCCTACCCGGACGAGGAGTTCGCGGCGACGATCGCGACGCTCGGCGGGGAGCTCCGCGACCACGAGGGGGTGGGCGCGCTGCTCGCCTGCGTCGAACGCGAAGGGCTCGACGCGCTGCGCGGCCGCTGGATCGGCCGGTTCGACCACGGCAAGGAGCGCGTCTCGCTCTACGAGACCGAATACGGCCGCATGCGCGGCATGAGCAAGGGCAACGACCTCGCCGACCTCGCGGGCTTCTACCACGCGTTCGGCCTCGACCTCGACCCGAGCGAGGTCAAGGAGATGCACGACCACGTCGCGGTCGAGCTCGAGTTCTACGCCATGCTGCTCGCCAAGGAGGCGTACCTCGTCGCGCACCACGACGAGGAGGGGGTCGCCGTGGTGTCCGACGCGCGGCGCAAGTTCCTCACCGATCACCTCGGTGGCTTCGTGCCCGCCATCGCGGCGCGCCTGGGCGACGACGAGGTGTACGGCCCGGCGCTCACGTGGTGTGCGTCGCTGGTCGCGAGCGAGTGCCGGGCCCTCGGCGTCACCCCGACGCCACTCGATTACTTCGTCGACGAGGAAGGTCGGCGCGAGATGAAGTGCGGGAGCTTGCCGGTCCTCCAGTGATGTGGACGCTCCGGGTCAGCGTGACCGACCAGTGCTCGTACCGCTGCCGGTACTGCCAGCCGACCCGCGGCGGGCAGGCACGCACGCGGCTCTCGGTCGAGGACTACGCGACCGTGGCGCCGGCCCTGGCGCGCCTCGGCGTGAACAAGGTGCGCTTCACCGGGGGAGAGCCGCTCCAGCGGCCCGACCTGCCCGGCATCGTCGCCCGATTCCGCGCCGCGATGCCCGACGCCACGCTGGCGGTCACCACCAACGGCCTCTTGCTCGGTCCGTGCCTGATCGAGCTGCACCGCGCGGGCTTGTCCAGCGCCACCGTGCACGTGGATACGCTGCGGCCCGAGCGCTACCGCGACCTGATGGGCGGACGCCGGCTCGACGCGGTGCTCGACGCCGTCCTCTCCGCGCGCGAGGTGCTCGGCGAGGTGAAGCTCAACGTGGTCGTGCAGCGCGGCCACAACGACGACGAGCTGTTCGATTTCCTCGCCTTCTCCGAGCAACACCGCGTCGAGGTCCGCTTCATCGAGCTGATGGACACCGGCATCGCGGGGGGGTACGCGCGGGCGGCGTTCGTCTCCGGCGCCGAGATCGTCGAGCGGCTCGGCGCGACGCCCCTCGATCGCCCGGATCCGTGTGCACCGGCCGAGCGCTGGAGCACCTGCGGCGGCGTCGCCTTCGGGGTGATCGCCTCGGCGAGCACGCCGTTCTGCGACCGCTGCAACCGCCTGCGTCTGTCCTGCGACGGCACCCTGCGGGGGTGCCTCTACGAGAGGGGTACCGTCTCGCTCGCGGACGCCGAGGTCGAGGAGCTCGATTCCGTCGTCCGTCACGTCGTCCGTCACAAGAAGAGCCACCACCCGAGCCGTCGCTCGCTCCATGTGTTCAGCATGGCGGAGAGCGGCGGCTGATCGTCCTCGAGGAGCCCATGAAGATCGTCGCCGCCATCGCCCTTGTCTCCCTCACCGTCCTCTCTCTTGGCTGCGAGAAGAAGCCCGACGCCGCCGCCGCGGCCAGCGCCATCTCGCCCGAGGCCGCGGAGGCCTACAAGACCCGCTGCGCCACCTGTCACGGCGACGACGGCAAGGGCTCGGGCTCGGCGGCCGCCGCCCTCAACCCCAAGCCGCGCGACTACACCGACGCCGCCTGGCAGGCGTCGGTCACCGACGAGCAGATCAAGACCGCGATCCTCAAGGGCGGCGCGGGCATCGGCAAGAGCCCCCTCATGCCGGCGGCGGCCGACCTCGAGCAGAAGCCGGAGGTGCTCAAGGGCCTGGTCGCCAAGGTGCGGTCGTTCAAGCCCTGAGGCGCCATGACATCCGTCAGAGCGTGAGGGCTCGACCTACGAAAACCTGAGGGGATGCGCGCGACCTACGCTCTCCTCGGGTGTCTGATCGGATGCAAGGCCTCCAGCGAGGCTCCCACAACCACCTACTTCGAACGCGCGATCGCGCCGACGCTGCAGGGGTCGTGCGTGCAGCTCACCACCGGCTGTCACGTCGAGACGCCCAAGGGCAACGCCCTCGGCAACCTGGACGTGAAGACCTTCGCCGGCCTCGACCGCCGCCGCGATCTGCTGGTCACCTACGGGCCCTACCCGCTGCCTGGTCTCCTCATGAAGGTGGTCGGGCCGCAGGTGCTCCGCATCGAGGGCCCGACCAGCACGGTGAGCGTGCTCTCCGACGTGCGGCACGCCGCGGGAGCCGGGATCGACGTGACGAGCGAGGGCTTCGCGAACCTTCGCCGGTGGCTCGAGGCCGGCGCCAACGAGAACAACCTGACGACCGTCGCGTCCGTCGCGAGCCCGTCCGGCCCGTGTCGCCCGAGCGTGCCGGGGACCCTCGCGGCCGGCGCCGACCCCGGGGCGGGCTACGACGCGTTCGTCGCCGAGGTGCAACCCGTGCTCGCTGCCAAGTGCTCGGCGGGCAGCTGCCACGGGCATCCGCTCGCCGACTTCGCCCTCACCTGCGGCACCGACCCGACGCAGCAGAAGTGGAACGCCCTCGCGGCCGCGGGCTATCTCTCCGATCCCATCGAGGGGTCGGAGCTCCTGCGACGCACCCTGCCCGTCTCGGCCGGCGGGACCTACCACGAGGGCGGCGCCATCTTCACCGGCCCGACCGACCCAGGGTACGTGGCCATCGAGAAGTGGGCGAAGGCGCACGGCCCGGCCAAGGTGGGCGCGGACGAGGTCGGGTTTCGCTTCTTCGCCGACCGTGTGCAGCCCCTGCTCGCGCGGCGGGGGTGCATGTTCCTCGGCTGCCATGCGCCGACCATGTTCCACGAGTACAAGATCCGCGGCGGCTCGGGCGGTCGCTTCAGCCTGGCCGCCACGCGCCTCAACCACACCGAGTCGCTGCACATGCTCGCGATCGAGGCGCCCGACGCGCGCGTGAGTCGGCTCCTCGCCAAGACCACCTACCCGGCCGATCCCGCGATCGACGCCCTCGGTCGGGGCATCCACCACCGCGGCGGCCCGCTCTTCGAGGACATCCTCGGCGCCGATCGCGCGACGCCCGAGGCGTGCGTGGGCGTGGACGCCGAGAAGGGCGACCTCAACACCATCCCTGGCTACTGCGTCATCCTGGCCTGGCACGCGAAGGAGCGCGCAGCGGCCATCGCCAAGGGCATGGACGCGAACCCACTGCACGGGATCGTCTACGTGTCGCGCCCGCCGGACGCGGACGTCGCGCAGGCGTTCGACACCTATCGCCCGGGCGCGGAGCTGCACCTCCTCGAGGCCACGCTCGACGCCGAAGGCCGCGCGGTGCCCGGTACGGACCGCGACCTCACCGCGGGCTGCGGCCTCAGCGCGGCGACCGCCGACATCCGCCGCCCCGCCGTCTCGTGGGACGGCAAGACCATCGCCTTCGCGGCCCGCTCCGCGGCGACGGAGCCGCTTTCCCTGTACACGATGGGCGCCGACGGGAGCGCGTGCGCCAAGCACGCGTTCCTCTCCGCCCATCCCGCGAGCCAGGACGGCATCCTCCTGCACGACTTCGATCCGGCCTTCTCGCCCGACGGGCGCCTCGTGTTCGCGTCCACCCGCGGGGCGATCGGGCAGAGCTCCGTCGACTACGTGGGGCCCACGCGCACGCCGGCGGGCCTGCTCCCGAACGCCAACCTCTACGTCCTCGAGAAGAAGGACGGCGCCGACTTCGTGCGCCAGATGACCTTCCTGCTCGGGCAGGAGATCGCGCCGGCGTTCAAGCGCAACGGCCAGCTGATCTTCTCGACCGAGAAGCGGGCGCCAGGCTTCTACCAGCTCGCGGCGCGGCGGCAGAACCTCGACGGCAGCGACTACCACCCGCTCTTCGGGCAGCGCAAGAGCGTCGGGTACGAGCAGCTCGTCGACGTGAAGTCGATGCCCGACGGCAACCTGGTCGGCATCTTCAGCGATCACGGCGCCAAGGGACGCGGCGGTGCGCTCGGCGTGATCAACCGCTCCCTCGGCCCGGACCAGTTCGATCGCGACCCGACCGATCGCACGTTCCTGCACTCGCTGTCGTTCCCCGACCCGAACACCACGGGCAAGCTCGGCAAGGTCGGGACGATCTACCGCGGTCCGGCGCCGCTCCCCTCGGCGTACGTCGTCGTGAGCGTCGCCGACGGCGTCGATCCCGCCACGTTCACCGGCACCTATGCGCTCGTGATGATCGACGCGCGCAGCGGCAAGCGCGTGCCCCTGCTCGATCGCCCCGGGCGGGCGCTGGTCGACGCCGCGGTCGTCTCGGCGCGCCCCCCGACCACGCCGTTCGCCGCCAACCCCAACGACTTCCACATCGATCCGGGCTCGACGGACGCCGAGATGCGCAACGTGGATCTGCCGATGCTCGCGTCGCTGTTCTTCGACAACCGGCGGGTCGCGCGCACCATCCCGCTGGACACGGCGGCGCTCGGCATCCTCGAGTCGGTGCCGCCCCCCAAGGGCATCACCGCGTTCGCCGACCTCGATCCGCGCTTCGTCACCAGCGACGCCTACGGGCAGGCCTGGGTCGCTCGCCGACCGCTCGGCATCGTGCCCACCTTTGAGGACGCCTCGATCGCCTACCGGATCCCGGGCGGCGTGCCGTTCGTGCTCGATCTGCGCGCGAGCAAGATCGAGAAGCCGTTCGTCACGCAGCTCGAGGAGGGGCAGCTCTACCCGGGCGAGCGCGCCAAGGGCTCGTTCCGCCGCGGCCTGTTCGACGCCAACTGCGGCGGTTGTCACGGCGCCGTGAGTGGCAAGGAGGTGGACGTGCACCTCCGCCCCGACCTCATCACGGAGGCCTCGCGCGCGACCTCGATCACCGGCGCGCCCACCGACCTGTTCCTGCCGCCCGCGGCCCGCGGGCTCCCGCAACCCGCGTCGCCCTAGCGCTCGGCCGGCCGCGACGCGCTCGCCACCGACAGGACGAAGAGGAGCACCGCGACGCCGTTCAGCGCGCCCCCGATCGAGCGCGCCGACGGCACGCCGAGGAGGTCGCCCGCGACCCGCGCGATCAGCGACGCCTGCAGCACCGCGAACGGGACCACGAACCGACCGTCGTGGCTCACGCGTCGGCCGACGAGCGGCGGCAGCACGAGGGGCCCGTGGCCGAACAGCATCCCGAGGACGAAGCCGACGAACACGGCGTGCAACGTGGCGTCGTACACAGGGCCGGCGGCGAGCGCGCCGTACCTCGCGAGCAGCACGCCAGCCACGAGCGACCAGGCCGCGGCGAAGGCGATGGATCGCGCGACGTGGCCCGCACTCCCGCCCCGAGCCCATGGCCGCGCGGCCTCGAGCCGGAACATGAACACGCCCAGCAGCACGAAGCAGACGCCGAGCAGCCGGAGCGCCGCCGGCCACCCGAGGCTCGCCACGAGGACCGCCGCGGCGACCACGGCGAGCGCGAGCGGGGCTGCCTCGCCCTCCGTGGCGAGCTCCCCGAGGATCGTGGTCACGAGGAACACCATCCACCACGGCACGAGCTCGAAGACGGGCGCGCCGCGCACGGCGAGGACCGCCGCGCCGACGAACACGAGCTGGGAGACGGCCTCGATCGCGACGAGACTGGTGATGCGAGCGCCGCGCGCGCGCGCGATCAGCGAGAGCCCGAGCACGACGCCGCCGACGAGCACCGCCCACGGCCTGCCGACGAGCCCGCCCACTCCGATCAGCAGCGGGCCGAGATAGGGCCACGCGCGCGTCTGATCGGCGCAGCGCTCGACGCCGATCACGGTGCCCAGGAAGGCGACGACCATCCACGGACCGTGGTGGGCGACGGTGTGGCCGAGGGGGCCGGCGAGCCGGGGGAGCACGCCGAGGCGCACCACCCCCGAGAGCGCTGCCGTGAGCAAGGTCGCGAGGCCGAGCAAGACGAGCAGTCGGCGCGCAAGCACGTCACGTCTTTCGCCGTTCGGCCGCATCGTTTGCGTGAGGGAGCGCGTGATCGGCGACATCCACGGCACCTTCGCAAGACGCGGGCCGTACGGGCGAGCGTCCGCTCGCGCGCGGCTGACCGATGTCATGGGAAGGACGCGCGAACAGCGGCAACGTGTTCGCAGACTTCACGAGAGGTGTTGCCATGCGATCCATCCCGCGCGCCGTCGCCGTGTTCACCTCGCTCGCCGCGCTGTTCGCGCCGAGCGCTTGCAAGAAGGACGAGGGCCACAAGGACCCGGCTGGCGGCCCCGCGGCCGCCGCTTCCGGCGACGTCACCGTCGGCCTCGACGTCTGGAACAAATCCTGTCTCGCCTGTCACTCCATCGGTCAGGGCGATCGGACCGGCCCCGATCTCAAGGACGTGGCCAAGCGCCGTGACAACGCCTGGCTGGTGAAGTGGCTCAAGGACCCGATCGGCATGGGCCAGACCGATCCGGTGGGCAAGGAGCTGCTCGCCAAGTTCAAGAACGTGCCGATGCCCAACCCCATGCTCGACGACGCCAAGATCGCGGCCGTCCTCGCGTACATCGCGCAGGAGAGCGCGAAGGCGCCGGTCGCGGTCGCGGAGGTCAAGCCGCTCGAGGGCGAGAGCTTCGAGAAGGCCAAGGGGATCTACTTCAACCGCTGCGCGGGCTGCCACGGCACCCTGCGCGCGGGCGCCACCGGCCCCGCCATCACCCCCGACCGCACCAAGAAGATCGGCACCGCGGCGCTGCAGACCATCCTCACCAACGGCACCCCGGGCGGCATGCCCGCGTGGGGTCGGGAGGGCGTGCTCACCGCCGACGAGATCACCCTCATGGCGACCTACGTCCAGATGACGCCGCCCGATCCGCCGCAGCTCCCGCTCGAGAAGATCAAGGAGAGCTGGAAGCTCTCGGTCGCGCCGGACAAGCGCCCGAAGAAGCCGGAGACCAAGAAGAACTGGCAGAACTTCTTCGGCGTCATCCTCCGCGACGCCGGCAAGGTCGCGATCATCGACGGCGACACCAAGGAGATGCTGACCACGATCAACACCGGCTTCGCGGTGCACATCCTCCGCGCGTCGTCGTCGGGTCGCTACTTCCTCGCCGTCGGTCGTGACGGCAAGGTCACCATGATCGACCTGTGGACCGAGACCCCCACCGTCGTCGCGCAGGTGCAGGGCTGCTTCGACGCCCGCAGCGTCGACGGCTCCAAGGCCAAGGGCTGGGAGGACAAGGTCGTCATCGAGGGCTGCTACTGGCCGCCCCAGTACGTCATCTTCGACGGCCAGACCCTCGAGCCGAAGAAGGTCACGAGCGTGCTCTCCGCGCCGATCGACGCGCAGGAGGAGCTCAAGGAGGTGCGCGTCGCCGGCATCTACGCGCTCCACGACGAGACCATGTGGGCGCTCAACCTCAAGGAGTCCGGCTTCGTCGGCTTCGTCGACTACAGCAAGCCCGACTTCCCCATGGTCACCAAGGTGGCGGCCGAGCGGTTCCTCCACGACGGCGGCTACGACCACAGCAAGCGCTACCTGCTGTCGGCCGCCAACATGAAGAACCAGATGGCCATCATCGACCTCAAGGAGAAGAAGCTGGTCGCCAAGGTCGAGACCGGCATCAAGCCCCACCCCGGCCGCGGCGCCAACTGGGAAGACCCGGAGTTCGGCTGGGTGAACGGCACCGTGCACATCGGCGAGGCCAAGTTCACCATCTACGGCGCCGACCCGGTCAAGCACCCGGAGAAGGCCTGGAAGATCGTGCGCACCGTGCCGCTGCCCGCCGCCGGTGGCCTCTTCGTGAAGACCCACGACAAGTCGCCGTGGGTGTGGACCGACTCGCCGCTCTCCGCGGACGAGAAGGGCCCGAAGCAGATCTGCGTCTACGAGAAGAAGACCGGCAAGATGCACAAGTGCTGGTCTCCGACCGAGAAGGGCCGCATGGTCCACTTCGAGTACGACAAGACCGGCACCGAGGTGTGGGTCTCCATCTGGGACAAGGCCGGCGGCCTCATCGTCTACGACGACAAGACCCTGACCGAGAAGAAGCGCATCACTGGTGACTGGCTCGTCACGCCGACGGGCAAGTTCAACGTCTGGAACACCGCGAACGACGTCTACTGAGCCATCGCTCGGAGACGCGCAGCCGGCGAGGTCGTCATGTTGATGTTGACCGACATGCTCGAGGTGGCCCGCGGTGGCGGGTCACAGGCGGCCCTCGGCAAGGGCCTCGCCCGGCAGCGCTTCTCCGAAGAAGCCGCGGCGCCGGTGGTGGTGTGGAACGTCTGCAAGCACTGCAACATGACGTGTCCCCACTGCTACGTCGCCGCGGGGCCCCGGCCCTCACCCTCCGATCTCTCCACCGCGCAGGCGCTGGCGGTCCTCGACGACCTCGCCCGCTCGGGGGTGCGGGTGGTCATCTTCAGCGGCGGCGAGCCGCTCCTGCGCGCGGACCTGTTCGAGCTCCTCGCGCACGCCAAGCAGCTCGGGATCGCCCCCCAGCTCTCGACCAACGGTGTGTTGATCGACGAGGCCGTGGCTGCGCGCCTGCGCGATCACGGGGTGGGCTATGTCGGCGTCAGCATCGACGGCCGCCCGGAGTGGAACGACGCGTACCGTGGCCTGCCCGGCGGGTACGACGCGGCCCTCGCCGGCCTCGCCGCCTGCCGGGCGGTAGGCCTGCGGACCGGGGTGCGCATCACGCTGACCCGCAAGAACGTGGACCAGCTCGAGGACGTGCTCTCGGCGAGCGAGGCGGTCGGCGTCGGCCGCTTCTATGTCTCCCACCTGGTGTACGCCGGCCGCGGGCTGCGCCTCGTGGGCGACGATCTCTCGCCGACCGAGACCCGCGCCGCCCTCTTGCGGTTGTTCGCGCTCGCCGAGCAGAAGCTCGACGCGGGGTCGAGCGTCCGCATGGTGACCGGCTCCAACGACTCCGACGGCCCTCTCCTGCTCGGCTGGGTGGCCGCCCGTCACGGCGAGGCCGCGCGGGCGCGGGTCGAGCGCCTGCTCGTCGCGCGCGGCGGCAACACCGCGGGCGAGAAGATGATCGACATCGACCACCGCGGCGAGGTCCACCCCGACCAGTTCTGGCGCGGCGCGACCCTGGGCAAGCTGCCCGAGCAGTCGCTCGCGGAGGTGCTGCGACACCCGCTCCGCGCCGAGCTCGCGACCCGCGCCGAACGACTCGAAGGCCGGTGCGGCCGGTGTCGGTTCGTCTCGATGTGCCGCGGCTCCCACCGCGAGCGCGCGCTCGCCGTCCACGGTCGGCTCTGGGCCGAAGACCCCGCATGCGTGATGACCGACGCCGAGATCGACACCCTGGATACGAGAGAGGAGGCCCCCCGATGGCCCGCTTCGCTGTCCTCCTGAGTCTGCTGCTCGCGCTGGTCGGATGCCGGCGCGGCCACGCGGCGAACAAGCCGGGGGCCGCCCTGCCCGGGACCCTCGGGACCCGCGTGCTCGTCGTCGAGCGCGCCTCGGGGTCGCTCGCCGCCTACGACTGGTCCGAGCGCACCCTGCTCCCCGATCGCATCGAGGGCCTCGGCGATCTCCACCACGCCACGATGACCTTCGGCCCCGACCTGCGGTGGGGCTTCCTCGCGACCCGCAGCGGCCGCCTCGTCCGCATCGACCTGAACACGCTGAAGGTCGACGGCGAGGTGCAGACCTCGAAGAACTCCATCGATCTCGGGATCACCCACGACGGCCGCACCATCGGCGTGGCCGAGTACATCCCCGGTGGCGTCACGCTGGTCGACGCGCGGACCATGACGGTCAAGACGCGCATCCCGTCGAGCTCCCGCGTGACCGGGATGGTCGACGCCCCGGGCAACAAGCTGGTCTGCGTGCTGATCGAGGGCCAGGAGATCTGGATCCTCGACCCCGCCGCTCCTTCGCCGGTCACCCACAAGATCAAGGCCGGCGGGGGCATGCCCTACGACGCCATGATCACCGCCGACGGGCGGCACTACGTGGTGGGCAAGCTCGGGTCGGACGGCATCGCGGTGCTCGACCTCGAGAAGCCCGAGGCAGGCGTGCGCGAGATCTCCCTGCGCGACCCGGAGCTCCCGGCCGACGTGGGCAGCCCGAAGAAGCTCCCCCACATGGCCTCTTGGGCGCAGGCCGGCCGGTTCCTGTTCGTGCCGCTGGTCGGAGAGAAGCGCCTCGCGGTGCTCGAGCGAGAGACGTTCTCGTTCGTCAGGAGCGTGCCCCTGCGCGGCCACCCCGTCTACACGGTGCGCGCGCCGAGCGAGCGAGAGATCTGGGTCTCGTTCTCGGGCGAGGAGGACGACGCGTGGATCGACGTCGTCGACACCACCTCGCTCACCGTGAAGCGCTCGCTGCGCGTCGGCCGCCGCGTGTACCACCTGGACTTCACGCCGCGCGGCTCGCACGTGCTCGTGACCGCCAACGCCGACGACGAGCTCGTGCTGGTCGACGCCGCCCGGTACGAGGTCGTGGACCGCAAGAAGCTCCGCTCGCCCTCCGGGATCTTCAGCCCCTTCCGCGCCGCCCGCATCGGGCTCTGAAAGCGAACGACGCCATGCTGGACTCGACCCCCGATTCGACCCTGCCCCTCGACCCCGAGCGCGCCCGCGGCCTCTTGCTCGCGCTGCAGGCCGGCGTGCCGCTGGTGCCCGACCCCTGGACCGAGCTCGGCGCCGCGTGCGACGCCTCCCCCGAGCTGGTCCTCGCCCACCTGCGCGCCCTCGAGGCCGGTGGCCAGCTGCGGGAGATCTCCGGCGTGATCGAGGGCTCGCTGCTCGGCTACGACAGCGCGCTCGTGGCGGTCACGGTGCCCGAGGACCGGCTCGCAGCGGTGGCCGCCGTGACCGCGGCGTGTCCGACGGTGACCCACGCCTACGAGCGTCGTCACCCGATGAACCTCTGGTTCACGATCGCCATGCCGGGCGAGATCGGCGTCGACGCCGCGCTCGCGAAGATCGAGGAGGAAGCCGGGCTCGCGCGCGGTGCGTGCACCGCGCTGCGCCGCACCCACACGTTCAAGATCGGCGTCCGGTTCGACCCGGAGTCCCTCGAGAACGCGACGAGCGTCAAGAGCGGCGCGGCCGCCGTGCCCACCGCCATCGGCGCGCCCGAGCAGGCGCTGATCCGCGCGCTCCAGCGCCCCTTGCCCTATGTCGAGCGTCCGTTCGCAGCGCTCGCGCTCGCGACGGGGGTCGACGCGTCGAGCCTGCTCGCCTTCGGCCAGCGTCACCTCGGTGGGCTCCTCCGGCGCTACGTGGCCACGCTCCGCCACCGCAAGCTCGGCGTCCGCGGCAACGGCATGGTGGTCTGGGACGTCCCCGAGAGCCGCATCGACGAGGCCGGTCAGATCCTCGCCGCGGCCCCCGAGGTGAGCCACTGCTACGCCCGCAACGCGGCGCCCGGGTTCCCGTATCGGGTCTACTCCATGATCCACGCCCGCGACGAGGAGGCGGTGAACGCGATCACGGCGCGCCTCGCGGCGGCGGTGCGCCCGACCGATCACGCGACGCTGTTCAGCGCACGCGAGTTCAAGAAGGAGCGGCTGCGGTATTTCACGCCCGAGTTCACGGCGTGGTGGGGAGGTGTCCGATGAAGGGCTTCGTCTCGCTGGTCGGCGGAGGCCCTGGGGACCCAGAGCTCCTCACGTGCAAGGGTCGGCGGCGCCTCGAGGAGTGTGAGGTCGTCGTGTACGACGCGCTGGTCGCCCCCGCGCTGCTCGACCTCTGCCCCGCCGCGGCCGAGCGCATCTACGTGGGCAAGCGACAGGGTCGACACGCGCTGCCCCAGCCGGAGATCGACGCGCTGCTCGTGCAGCTCGGCCGGCAGGGCCGGCGGGTGGTCCGTCTCAAGGGCGGCGACCCGTTCGTGTTCGGACGTGGCTACGAGGAGGTGCTGGCGCTCCGCGAGGCCGGGGTCGACCACGAGGTCGTACCGGGCGTGACCGCGGGCGTGGCCGTGCCGGCCTACGCCGGGATCCCCGTCACCCACCGCGGCACCGCGCGCGCGGTGACCTTCGCCACCGGGCACCCGGCGACCAGCGGCGACGGCACGGACTTCACCGCCCTCGCCCGGGTCCCCGGCACGCTCGTCGTGTTCATGGGGCTCACGAACCTCGCCGAGATCACCGCCTCGCTCGTCAGCGGCGGACGGTCTCCCGGGGAGCCCGCCGCGGTGATCGCCGAGGGCACCACCGAGCGCCAGCGCACCGTCGTCGGCACCCTCGCGAACCTCGCGGAGCGCGTGCACGCGGCGGGGCTGCCTTCCCCCGCGCTGCTCGTCGTCGGCGACGTGGTCGCCCTCGCCGATCGGGAGGTCGCCCTCGCCGCGGAGTGAGGCCCGTGAGAGCCTCGGCCGATGCTCGTCGTGTGCCCCGGCTGTCGGCGTCACGTCCGCGCCGAAGAGGCGCACTGCCCGTTCTGTGACCACGCGGTCTCCCCGAGCCCACGCTCCGCGCCCCTCGGACGAAGGAGCCGCAGCGCGATCGCCGCGCTGGGGTTCGGCCTCTCGGCGTGCGCGGCGGGGTCGAAGCCGAACGCCAGCCCTGCCTCGACGACGGCCCCGACGACGGCCCCGACGACGTCTGCGGTCGCCCCCGGCGATGCAGGGCCCGATGGCCGCGCCGAGGTCGGGGACGCGACGGTCGCGAGCCTCGATGCGGCCAGCGAAGACGCCGACGATCCCATCGCGACCGGTGTGCTGTACGGCCTGCCTCCTCCGACCGGACTCGGCGGCGTCATCGACACGGGCGTCGATCCGGAGCCGAAGAGCCCGGTGCGGGTGTCGATCAGCGCGCTCAAGGGCGCCGAGCCCGGCGACGACGCTGCCGTCGCCAAGCAACGCCCGTTCTTCCGCGTCTGCTATCTCCAGCACGCGGCCGTGCAGACGGGGTACGGGTGTCCCTTCTCGGTCTCGGTCGGTCCCGCTGGCACCACCGCCAGGGTGGTCTGCGCGCCGCTCGTGCCGCCGAAGCTGACCCACTGCCTCGAGCATCGCCTCGAGATCGCGCCCTGGGCGAAGGCCCCGCACCAGCTGAGTGGCAAGCTGGTCTTCGAGGTGCCCTGACGCTCAGACCTCGGACTTCGCCTCCAGCTCGCCAGTGAGCACCGGCAGCACGACCTTGAGCGCCACCATCAGGATCATGATCCCGAAGGCCCAGATGCCCGCGGTGATCTTCCACTCCGTGAAGGTCGGCGCGTACTCGACGATCTCGTGCAGCGTGCTCGGGATGAAGCCGGGGACGATGAGCCCCATGCCCTTCTCGATCCACACCCCCACGAAGGCGCAGACGCAGGCGAGGTCGAGCAGCCCGAGGCTCCTGCGGGTCTGCGGGAGGTGGAGCAGCACGGCCGAGGCGACGTTGAGGATGACGGCGGTCCAGATCCAGGGGACCAGGCCGCGGTGGCCGTGGAGGCCGAAGAACAGGTATTTCACCGACGCCGCGTGGGCGCCGCCCGTGTAGAGGGCGGTGAACAGCTCCGAGCCCAGCATGAACAGGTTGAGGAGCACCGTCACCCGCATCACCGAGGTGAGCGTGCGGATCGGGCCGTCGCCCACGTGGAAGTTGGTCAGCCGACGGATGCCCTGCAGGAGGACGATCACGAGCGCGGGGCCGGTGACGAACGCGGTCGCGATGAACCGCGGCGCGAGGAGCGCGGAGTTCCAGAACGGCCGGCCACCGAGGCCCGCGTAGAGGAACGCCGTCACGCTGTGGATCGAGATGGCCCACGCGATGGAGAGGAAGACGAACGGCACGTACCAGCGCTTGGCGGGCTTGTCGCCGCGGAACCGGGTGTAGACCAGGTACCCGGTGATGTGGAGGTTCAGGAGCAGGTAGCCGTTGAGGACGATGACGTCCCAGGTGAGCATCGAGATCGGCCAGTTGAAGCGGCCGATGCCCGGGATGATGTGCCAGAACCGGTCGGGCCGGCCCATGTCGACCACCACGAACAGCAGGCACACGATGATGCTCGCGATGGCGAGCAGCTCGCCCACGATCACCACGTCGTGCATCTCGTGGTCGTCGTAGAGGTAGGCGGGGATGACCATCATCACCGCGCCGGCGGCCAGGCCCACGCCGAACGTGAAGTTGGCGATGTAGAGGCCCCAGCTCACGTGGTCGGTCATCGAGCTCAGGTACATCCCGTTGGCGACCTGCTGGGCCCAGGCGTTGGCGCCGACCAGCGCGATGGCGGTGAGCACGGTCATCGCCACGTAGAACCGCGCACCCCCGTCGAACGCGCCCGAGAGCACCCGCAGGAGGAAGCGAGGGTAGGTGGCGACGTGGCTGTCCTTGTGCATGACTCTCTCGCCGTTTCCTGGGTTCGTCACACGTCGAAGAAGTAGAAGAACCGCGGCTTGGTGCCCAGCTCCTCCTTGAGGACATAGATGCGCTTGTTCTCGAGCACCCACCGGATCTCACTCTTGGGATCGAGGAGGTTGCCGAACACGCGGGCGCCGGTGGGGCACGCCTCGAGGCAGGCCGGCAGGCGCCCTTCGCGGGTGCGGTGCAGGCAGAAGGTGCACTTCTCGACCACCCCTTGCGGCCGGATGCGGTTGCTCAGGTAGCCCTGGTTCGGGTTCACCTCGGCGGCCGGCACCTCGGGCTTGGTCCAGTTGAAGCGACGGGCGTGGTACGGACAGGCGGCCTCGCAGTAGCGGCACCCGATGCACCAGTCGTAGTCGACGACCACGATCCCGTCGGGTTCCTTCCAGGTGGCCTGCACCGGGCAGACCTTCACGCAAGGCGCGTTGTCGCACTGCTGGCACTGGATCGGCAGGTAGTACTTGCCGGGCGCCGGCACGGCGTGGTCGTACTGCGCGTCGCCGCGCTCCATGTCGAACGAGCCCTGGTCCATCTCGAGGACCCGGATGTAGGAGTTGTTGGTCTTGCGATCGTGGTTGTTCTCCACGTGGCAGGCCTCGGCGCACTTGCGGCAGCCGATGCAGACCGACAGGTTGAGCGCGTAGCCGAACTCCACGCCCTCGATGGGCTTCGGGTCCTTGACGGTGACCTTGGCGCCGTACTTCTCCAGGGTCTCTCGCTCGATGCGCGCGATGACCTTCTGGATCTCTTCTTTGCCGAGCTCCTTGTAGTGTTTCTGGAGGAACTTCTCGGCGCTGAGGTCCTTGGTCCAGGCGCGGAGCGGCGCCATGGCATAGGCGAACGCCGAGGCTCCGAGCGTGCCGCCGAGGACCTTCAGGAACACGCGGCGCTTGCCGCCTTCGGGCTCGCTCATGGGTGGGCCTCGCCGAGCTTGGGGAACGGGGGCCGCGCCGGCTTCTCGATCGGCGGCGGCAGCAGGCGGTCCGCGGGCCGGAGCACGGGGTTGCTGGGCTGGAAGCGCGGCACGTGGGGGTCGTGGCAGTCCACGCAGTGGTTGCGGATGCGATTGCCCTTGGCGAGGTCCCAGTAGCCGTTCATGCCGCCGTGCGCCCCGTGCTGGTAGTCGCGGAGCTGCGGGCCGTGGCACTGCCCGCAGAGCAGCATCGCGTCGCGGTTGGGGATCTTCGAGCCGTCGGCCAGCCGCAGCGAGTCCTGGGGGCCCACGAGGTGGCAGGACGCACAGCGCAGGGTACCGTGCTGGAACACGAGACCCTGGTGGAAGCGCACGAGCTCGCCGGGCGACTCGGGGAGCTTCTCGGGCGTGCGCACCGTGTGGCAGGTGACGCACGCGATCCGCTGGGGCTTACCACTCGGGTCGAGCTGTCCGGTCTCGATCGACTCGAGCTTCTCGGGGACGTGGATCGAGGTGGTGCCCGCGGGCGCCGAGGCGGAGGGCGCGGCGAAGGTCTGGGGAGGGTCCTTGCTCGAGCACGCGGCGAGCCACGCCACGACCGTCGCGAGGGGGAGAGAAGAGCGCACGTGCGGGCCGCTCGCATCGGTCGTGCCACGCGTACGTTTTGTGGCAGGCCCCCCGCGGCGCCTGCAACGCCTGCGTTGGCGACGCACGGAGTGCGGACTGACGAAAATCATGCCGGGTGCGGCCGCGGATTTTCGCGTGACCCAGGCGGCCCGCGCCTTGCTGTCTGTGGCCTCCGTGACCACCAGCGGACTCGTCCTCACGCTCGACGAAGATCCCGCGCGGCGTGCCGCGGCCCTGGCCGAGCTCGCGCGCGATCCCCGGATCTCCGTCGGCGAGCCCACCGGCCTTCGCCTGCCGATCGCGACCGAAGCCAGCGATCTGCTGGCTGCGGAGGCCCTGGCCGAGGCGCTCGGTCACCTCGACGGTGTCCGCTTCGTGGACGTCGTGTTCGTGCACTTCGAGGAGACGGACCATGGAACGACGTGACTTCCTCCGCTCGAGCGCCCTCGGCGCCGCGACCGTGGCGGCCTCCCGCCTCGCGCGCGGCAAGGAGGGAGCTCCGGCGCCCGAGGCCCCCGCCGACGGCCTCACCTGGAACAAGGCGCCGTGCCGGTTCTGCGGCACCGGGTGCCACGTGCAGGTCGGCGTGGACAAGGGCAAGGTCGTCGCGATCGCCGGCGACCAGCTCGCCGACGTGAACAAGGGGCTGCTCTGCATGAAGGGCTACCACGTGGGCCTCGCGCTCTACGGCGAGGACCGCCTGACCAAGCCCCTCTTGCGCAAGAACGGCAAGCTCGAGCCGATCGGCTGGGACGAGGCGATCGAGATCATCGCGAAGCGCGTGATGGCCAACCCGAAGGGGTTCGCTGTCTACGGCTCCGGGCAGTGGACCATCCCCGAGGGCTACGTCGCCAACAAGCTCATCAAGGCCGGCATCGGCAACAACCAGATCGACCCCAACGCGCGCCTCTGCATGGCGAGCGCGGTCACCGGGTTCCTCTCCACCTACGGCGTGGACGAGCCGGCCGGCTGCTACGACGACCTCGACGCGGCGCAGGTCATCATCCTCTGGGGCAACAACCCGGCCGAGATGCACCCGGTGCTGTTCTCCCGCATCCTCGACCGCCGCGCGCGCGGGGACGAGATCACCATCATCGACATCAACACCCGGCGCACGCGCTCGAGCGCGTTCGCGCAGCACGTGCTCACGTTCAAGCCGCAGACCGACCTCGCGGTCGCTCTCGGGATCATGAACGTGCTGGTGGCGAAGGGCACCTGGGACAAGGACTTCGTCGCCAAGTACTGCAACTTCCGCAAGCGCACCGACCCGCCCACGCTCGACGGTCAGGCGATGACGTTCGAGGAGTGGCAGAAGGCGATCGCCGAGTACACCCCCGAGAAGGTGGAGCAGATCTCCGGCGTGCCGGCCGAGAAGATCCGCCTCCTCGGCGAGCTGTTCGGCCGTCGCGATCTGCGCATCACGAGCCTCTGGTGCATGGGCATGAACCAGCACACCCGCGGCACCGCGATCAACGATCTGGTGCACGGCGTACACCTGCTCTCGGGGCACTTCGGCAAGCCGGGCGACGCGCCCACGAGCCTCACCGGCCAGCCCTCGGCGTGTGGCACGGTCCGCGAGGTGGGCACGCTCGCCCACGGCCTGCCGGGCGGTCTCGTGGTGGCGAACCCCGCCCACCGCAAGGAGGCCGAGGAGCTGTGGAACCTGCCCCCGGGCCGCATCAACGAGAAGCCCGGCCTGCACACGGTGGCCATGTGGCGGAGCTTCTGCACGCCCAAGGAGAAGGGCGGCGAGATCGACACCCTCTGGGTGCAGGTGACCAACCCGGGGCAGTCGCTGCCCAACACCAACGAGATCTTCTACCCCTCGCGCAAGATCCCCGGAAAGTTCCTCATCGTCTCCGACGTGTACCCGACCGAGACCGTGCGCAACGCCGACCTCGTGCTGCCGAGCGCGATGTGGGTCGAGAAGAACGGCATGTTCGGCAACAGCGAGCGACGGACCCAGCAGTGGTTCAGGATGGTCGAGCCGCCGGGCGAGGCCCGCGACGACTGCTGGCAGCTCATCGCGGTCGCCCACAAGCTCCTCGAGCTCGGGCATCCGGGCATGAAGGACAAGGACGGCCACTTCCTGTTCGAGACCAAGGATCCGCAGGGCAAGGAGGTGCCCATCTGGGACTGGAAGCACTACTACGACGTCAACGTCGACCAGCGTCTGTTCGACGAGTACCGCAAGTTCTCGCGGTTCAAGCACAAGGACCTCGCGCCGTACGCGGAGTACGTGAAGGCGCGCGGGATGCGCTGGCCTGTCGTGCAGCAGAAGGACGGCAGCTGGCGCGAGACGCGGTTCCGGTTCGCGAAACACGACGACCCGTACGCCACCAAGGCCGACATCCAGTTCTACCACTCGGTCACCAAGGACGACCGCGCGCTCGTGTGGTTCCACCCCTACGATCCGCCCCCCGAGTCCCCGGACGGCGAGTACCCGTTCTGGCTCTGCACGGGCCGCGTGATCGAGCACTGGCACACGGGCTCGATGACCATGCGGATCCCGCAGCTCCGCAACTCGATGCCCCAGGCGTACGTCGAGCTCAACCGCGAGGACGCGAAGCAGCTCGGGATCGCCGACGGCGAGACGGTCGTCGTGGAGAGTCGCCGCGGCTCGGTGGAGCTCCCGTGCTGGATCGACGGACGAGGCAAGCCGCCGCGCGGCCTGGTCTTCGTGCCGTTCTTCGACGAGTCGATCCTGATCAACAAGGTCACGCTCGACGCCCACGATCCCTTGTCCAAGCAGCCCGACTACAAGAAGTGCGCGGTGAGGCTGCGGAGGAAGGTCGGATGACCACCGAGAACGCGCGCGGCCTCTGGGTCGGCGTCGCGGCCATGTGCGCCGTCACGGGGATCGGCTTCTTCACGGGCATCCGCGGCTCGGCGAAGGAGAGCGCCGCCGCTGCCCAGCGGCCGCCCGCGCCGTCCACCACGGTCAGCGCACGCAACTACGCCGACATGCGCGAGCGGCGCTTCGGCCCCAACGCCGACATGTACGAGGGGGCCTTCGCCAAGCTGGCGCCGCCGGTGTCCTCGCAGGACAAGGTCCCCCCGCAGACCCTGGCCGACAAGATCGCCGCGCTCGCGGCGCGGGCCAAGCGTCGGGCCTATGACGGGGCCCCGCCCGTGGTCCCCCACGCCATCGCCCAGTTCGACGCCCCGGCGTGCCTGACGTGTCACGCCACCGGCGCGAAGATCGGCGACAAGATCGCGCCGCGCATCAGCCACCCTGCGTACACGAGCTGCGTGCAGTGCCACGCCGCCGGCGCCGACCCGCGCCCGGGCGGCACCCCGACCAAGGTCGCCGCCAACACGTTCGTCGGTCTGCCGTCGCCGTCGGCCGGCAAGCGCGCGGAGGCCAAGGCTCCGCCCACCATCCCGCACTCCACGTGGATGCGCGACCAGTGCGCGAGCTGCCACGGCCCGACCGGTCTCATGGGCATGCGCACCACCCACCCCTGGCGCCAGCAGTGCGTCCAGTGCCACGCGGCGGCGGTCACCGACTCGCACCCGACCAAGAAGCTCGCGCCCCTCGGCTGGAGCGCGCCGCAGTGACGGGCAAGCCGTCGCGCCGGGATCTCTTCGGCTGGCTCCCCGGCCGCGCGCCGGCCGAGGCGCCGAAGCCCTTCTCGCTCGACGAGCTCTACGCGAAGCGCAAGGCCGCGCCCGCCGCGCCGATGCCGCACATCAAGGTCTTCCACGACGTCGCGCCGGTCCCGACGTCGTCGATCGGGACCTCGCTCGGCGCGCCCACGCAGGCGAGCCGCCCGCCGCCCCGGCCGTTCGCCGGTGTCGCGCGGGTGCGCGCCGACGCCTGCCTCGCCTACCGCTCGTTCTGCTCGGCGTGCGCCGAGCGCTGCCCCGTGCCCACGGCCATCGTCGTGGACGCGCTCGGCCGACCTCGCGTGGACGAGTCGCTCTGCAACGGCTGCGGCGTGTGCCTCACCGTCTGCCCCGCGCCGGTGCTGGCGTTCGAGATCGTGGAGGTGGAGCGTGGATGAGATCGACGAGGACGTGCCGCTGCCGCCCGTCCACGACGCGGTGCTCGACGAGGCTTTCGTGGAGCGCCTCTTCGCCGACGTCGGCGCGTGCACCGAGCTGCTCTCGGTGTCCACCAAGGGTGGCGCGGAGCGGCGGGCCGAGGCCTCCGTCTCGCTCGACGACGCCCGTCGCGCCCTCCACGCGGGCGCGATCCACGCCGTCCAGCTCCGCTATCGCCACCAGGGTCACGAGTGGTGTGACACCATCCTGCGCCAGCCGGCGGGCTACCGCGTGGTCCGCATCGAGGCCCAGGGGCCTGTGGGCTGACCGAAGTCATGGGCGACCGGCCGCGACGGGCGCAAGACGAGGGCATGGCCGCGGCCGTGGTCGGTTCGAGCAAGCAGCGATCCCTCGCTCCGAAGGAGCACGGGGCCTACGCGCAGCTCGGCCTCCCGCTGCTCGCCGCCCTGCTCATGGGGCGCCCGACCCTCGTGTCGGGGCTCTTGGTCGTAGGCTTCTCGTGCGCGCTCCTCGTCCACGAGCCGGCGCTCGTCGCGTCCGGCCGCCGTGGCCAACGCGCCCGGGTCGAAGACGGTATCCGCGCTCGGAGGAACCTCCTCGGCCTCGCCGGCGTCGGCGCCGTGGTCCTCTCGCTCGCCTTCGGCCTCGGCACCTCCGAGCTGCGCACCCTGCTGTTCCTGCCCGCGGTGTTCGGGGCGGCGACCACGGTGCTCGTCGTGCTCGACGCCGAGCGCACGGCGGTCGGCGAGCACCTCGCGGCCGCCACCCTCTCGAGCACCAGCGTGCCCGTCGCGATCGCCGGCGGGGTCACCCCCAAGGAGGCGCTCTTCGGGTGGCTCGTGTGGCTGCTCGGCTTCTTCGCGGCCGTGAGCGCGGTGCGCGGCACCATCGCGACGCGCAAGCACGGCGCCCGACTGCTCGCTCGGCTCTCCCCCGTGGTCGCGGCCGTCTTCGGAGCAACCGCGCTCGCGGTGCTCCGTCTGTGCCCGGCGTGGGTCCCCGTCGCGGCCTCACCGATGCTGGCCGGCGGCCTCGTCCTCGCGGCTTTCCCTCCCCCCCCTCGCGCGCTCACGCGTGTCGGGTGGACCCTCGTCGTGGCCGGTCTCGCCACCACGATTCTCGTCGTGATTCGTCCCTGAAAACCACGTTCTCCTCGAAGGAGCACACCATGAAACCGCGCACATTGCTGCCACTTGCTGCCATTGTCCTCTGCGCCGCGCCGGCGTTCGCGGACGAGCCCGCGCCCAAGGCCGAGGAGCCCAAGGCGGAGGCAGCGCCGGCGCCCGCGGAGGCGCCCAAGCCTTCGCCCGCCGAGAAGAAGCTCGGGTACTCGATCCCGTGGCTGATGCGCCCGGCGCCCGCGGTCACGGTGCTGCGCCTCGACGGCACGCAGGTGTTCCAGGACGGCGGCTCGACGCAGGTGAGCGTGCTCACGGGCGCCTACCGCATCATCCCCGACGTCGCGATCCTCGCGCGCGCCGCGTTCGTGCGCGTCGCGCCCGACGGCAAGGACTCGGCGACCGGCTTCTCGAACCCCCTGCTCGCTGGCGTGTTCGCCCCCGAGATCGCGCCGCACACGCGGCTGAACCTGTTCCTCGGCTTCACGTTCCCGCTCGGCTCGGGTGGCGGCAACACCCCCGACCTGACCAAGACCGCGGCCGTCTCCGCCGGCGTCTACGCCCGCCAGGCGATGGACAACGCCCTCTTCGCGATGAACTACTTCGCGGCCATCGGCGGCGCGTCGGTCGCTTACGTCGACAAGGGGCTCACCGCGCAGGTCGACCTGACCGTCCTCGAGCTGATCCGCGCCAAGGGCTCGGACATCGAGAAGGACGAGAAGCGCACCAACTCGATGGCCGCGCTGCACGTCGGCTACCGCGTGCTGCCGTTCCTGACCGTGAGCGCGGAGCTCCACCACCAGCGCTGGCTGACGACGCCCGCGGCCGTGGACAAGGACAGCAGCAAGCGCGCGCAGTCCACGATCGGCGCGGGCGTTCGCGTCAACCTGCCGATCGACGACCACGTCCTGCGCCCCGGCCTCGCCTACTTCCAGGGCCTCGACGACCCGATGGACGGGGCCAAGATGAAGATCCTGATGCTCGACGTGCCGTTCGTCTTCTAGTCGACCGCGTTCACTTCGGGTCCGACACGAGCCCGGCTGCCGTGGCACTGCTGCAGCCGAGCTCGACGGTCGTAGGCCCCGTGTCGAGGCGCACGACCTTGAACTCCACGCGTCGGTTGGGCTCGGGCTTCGGGCCGACGGGGCAGTACGCGGCGAAGCCCTTGGCCCGGAGCCGCTTCTTGTCGGCTCCCTTCTGCACGAGCCACTGGAGCACCGCGTCGGCGCGGGCCTGGGCCACCTTGGGCGCCTCGGTGGCGTCCGTGTGCCCCTCGATCTGCACGAGCACGATCTCCGGGTGCTGAGCGAGGGTGGCCTTCACCGCCTCGAGGACGGCGATCGCGTCAGGCTTCACCACGATCGAGCCCTTGTCGAACTCCACGCGGGTCACGATCGGTGGGTTCGAAGAAACGACGACGACCTTCTGGTCCGGGCAGCCGTCCTCGTCCTGGTACCCGTTGTAGGTCTCGGGCTCGTTGGGGCACTGGTCGTTCGCGTCCGCGATGCCGTCCCCGTCGTTGTCCGGATCGGGACAGCCGTCCTCGTCCTGGAAGCCGTCCTTGTCCTCCGCTTCGTTCGGGCACTTGTCCACCGTGTCGGGGATCCCGTCCTGGTCGTTGTCCGGGTCGGGGCAGCCGTCCTCGTCCTCGAAGCCGTCGAAGTCCTCGGGCTGATCGGGGCACTGGTCGCTCGTGTCGACGATGCGATCGCCGTCGCGGTCGCTCGGTGCGATGGGCTTCGGCGGACGAACCGGCGCGGTCGTGCAGGCGCCGACGAGGACCAGGACGAACGCTGGCGCGAGGCGCATCTAGCGGAGGCTAGCAGCCCGCCCGCCGGATGCCGCTCCGAGGTCGAGCTGCCCCGAGGGCCCGAGCGGCGGGCAGTAGTAGTGGCCGCCCGACACCGGTCGCGAGAACTCGAACAGGCCGTCGACGATCCCGTCGTCGTGGCCCACCATCCGCCGGAGGATCCGCTCGAACGGATCGAGGGTCGCGCCGAAGGCCACGAAGAAGAGCCCGTGCTCTCGGAGGTCGCCGAACGGCATGGAGCGACGGAGGAGGAACGCCGGCGGCGTGAAGCGCTCCTGGGCCGCGCGCTGGACGTGGGCCGACGGCGGCGCGTCCGCGAGCTCCTCGTTGGTCCGCCGCGAGCGGCCGATCAAGGCGTCGCGCGCGTCCTCCGATCGCCGCGCGAAGCCCGCGAGATCGTGCGCCCACCGCTGCACCGAGACGAAGCTCGCGCCGTCCGCGGCGAGCGCGACCGCGGCCGCCTGCTCGCCCTTCGGGTTCTCGGTGCCGTCCTCGTAGCCGGTGAGGTCGCGGCCACCGTCGTGCTGGAACGTGGCGACATCCTCCTCGAGCACGAACGCTGCGCCGAGACGGTCCGCGAGCCCCCGAGCGCGGGCGAGCACCTCACCAGGGTCGACGCCGCGCACGAACGCGAACAGCGCTCCTTGCGTGGAGGGGACGGCGATCCCCGGCGTGGCGAGCGCGGGGAACGGCCGCAGGCCGTCGACGGTCACGAGCGGCGCGCCGAGCCCCAGCACCAGCCCTTCGTCGACGACCTCGTCGCCTACCCGGGCGCACGCGTCCGCGACCGAGCTGCCCGCGCGGAGCCCGAACACGAGGAAACGACCGACGAGAGGGAGCGGAGCGAGGATGCCTGGTTGGCTGCGCACCCGGCGACGCTATCAAGTCTTCGGCCCGCGGGTCACTCCTCGAGCGCCATGGTGCGCGGGAACAGGATGTTCGACTCGAGGTGGATGTGCTGGTGGAGGTCGGCCTCGAGCTCCGCGAGCCCGGCGTAGAGCGCGCGGTAGCTCCCGCAGCCGTCGGCGGGCGGCGTGTAGTCGCCCGTCAACCGCCGCAGCTCACGCAGGATCTCCCCGGTCTCCTCGTGCTCGTGGTTCATGACGTGGATCGGGCCCTCGGCGCTGTCGAGCATGAGGCCCTTCTGGCCCGCCACCTTGCCCCGCACGTAGGGGAACAAGATGTTCTCCTCCTTGAAGAGGTGCGCGGTGAGGTCGTCGCGGAGGATCTCGAACACGCGCCGGACCTCGACCAGCTCCGGGTGCCGCTGGCCGTGCACGCCGCTGACCTTGGTCGAGAGCCCCTCGAGCCGCGCCAGCGCCGCCCGCGTGAACACGTGGTGGGTCTCGAGCAGGTGGTCGATCAAGAGCTCCAGCGGCATCGTGAGGAAATCCTGCCCCTCCGAGACCGGCGGCGCGTCGGCGAGCGCGGCGAGCAGATCGGCGGTGCCCACCTTGGCGAGCGCGCAGGCCTCACCGAGCGTCCGCTGACCTCCACAGCAGTAGTCGATGCCCGCGCGCTCGAGGATGCGCGTGGCGTGGGGCGAGCGCGCCGCGATGTCCCCGACCTTCTCAGCCAGCAAGTCACCCATGGGAAATCCTCCGGTCCCCAAGGTGACCCGGGCCGCGCAGCGTCGCACTGACATTGGTCAAGTGGCGAAGGTCTCCTGCGAGCTCTGCCTTGCGGTGGGGCGACGCAGATCGGCCAGCGCCGCGCGGTAGATCGCGAGCGTCTGCTCGGCGCAGGCGCGCCAGCGGAACCGCTGCGCGCGCACGAGTCCCCGCGCCCGCATGGCGTCGGCCAGCCCCTCCTCGTCGGCCACCCGGCGGAGCGCCGCGGCGATCGCGCGGTCGTCCTCCGGATCGACGAGGAGCGCGGCGTCGCCCGCGACCTCTGGCATCGACGAGCGGTCGGACGTGACGACCGGGCACCCGGCGGCGATCGCCTCGGCGGGCGGATTGCCGAAGCCCTCGCAGAGAGAGGGGTGACAGAGCGCGAGCGCCCCCCAGTAGAGCGCGCGCAGCTCCGCGAAGTCGAGGCCGGTGAGGAAATGCACGCGGTGCTCGAGCCCGAACGCGCGCACCAGCGGCCCGAGCTCCGAGCCAGGACGCAGCCGCTGGACGAGAGCGAGGTGCGTGCCCGGGTCGTCGCGGAACGCCCGGGCGAACGAACGGATCACGCCCGCGTGGTTCTTGTAGCCGGCGTTCTGGCCCACCGTGAGCACGTAGCGTCGCGCGCCGGGCACGAACCGCTCGCGCACCGCCGCGGCGGCGGCGCGATCGTCGTCGGTGGACATCGGTCGGAACTCCTCGGAGACGCCGAGCGGCGCCACCGTGGTGCGACGCGCCGCCGCCGGCGAGACGCGGCGGATGGCCTCGCGGCTCGCCTCGCTGATGGTCGCGATGCGGACCGAGCGCGCGAGCGCGCGGTGGATCCCGTGGTGGTAGTAGGCCGTCTCCACGTGCCCCCACGGGCCGGGCTGCCGACACCACGCGGCCTGCTCGAGCCACATCAGATCCATGATGGTGGTCACCGCGGGCACGGGCAGCCCCGCGGGCAGGATGTTGAAGGTGGCGTGGAACAACGACACCTGACGCCATTCGACGCCAAGCAGCGTGGGCATGAGCCACATGGTCACAGGCCCCGTCGCCTCGAACGGGAAGACGATCTCGCGCGCGTTGTCGGCGGTCGTCAGGCGCGCCGGCGCCTCGGGGTGCTTCACGAACGCGAAGCGCAGATCGGGGGCGAGCGCGGGCAGGTGATCGACCAGCGCCTGGACGTAGGGGGCGATCCCGCTCGGGCGGGTGCGGATGTAGCGACAGTCGACGACGATCACGGTGTCACCTCGTGTGCCGGTGGTGCGTCGCTCGAGGGCCCCTTGTGGTCGAACTGCAACAGCGCGGTTCTTGGCACGGGGTTCGCGAGGGACAGGTTCATGCAGCTCACCTTGGACCAGGTCATCAAGTCGAAGGACGTCGAGGACCCGGTGAACCTCCATGTGCACCGATCGATCCAGCTCTGGCTCCTGCGCCCCACCCTCGCCGCCGGCCTCACCCCGAACCAGGTGACCTTCCTCTCGGCGTGCGCGGGCGTGGGCGCGGCCGCGTGCTTCGTGCGCGGCACGCCGGCGGCGATGCTGCTCGGCGCCGCGCTCCTCTTCTCTTCGGCGATCCTCGACGGCGTCGACGGGATGGTCGCGCGGGTCACCAAGAGGAGCAGCGAGACCGGCCACGCGATCGACGGCGCGGCCGACTGGCTGGTCAACGTCACCACGTTCGCCGCCGCGGGCTACCACCTCGGCGTGCAGACACGTCACCCGTGGGTGGCAGCGCTGTTGGCGCTCGCCGCGCACCTCGCGTGGATGCACCACCTCATGCTCTACGACCACCACGCGGCCACGTTCCTGCGGCACCTCACCGGGGGTCGTCACCAGGGCGGCGATCTCGAGCGCGCGCGGGCCCTCGCGGCGAGGCTGGCCCACGAGCGCGCCCCGCTGCACCTGCGACTCCTCACCCGGATCTACGCGGCCCAGCTCGGCAACCGCGAGCGCTTCCTGCGGCGCGTGATCGGCGCGCCTCCCCCCGAGGAAGGCGCTGCCTACGTGGAGCGGCAAAGGAGCGCGATGCGCGCCTTTGCGTGGCTCGGCAACGCGCCGCACATGGACGCCATGGTCCTCGCGGCCGCCGCGGACCGCTTCGACGTGTACTTCCTCGCGCGCATCGTGGGCTTCACCGCGCTGGCCCTCGCGCTGTCCCTCCGGGCGCGCGCCCCTTCGCCGAGGGCCGCGCGGTGACGGCCGCGGCCGAGCGCCTGCGCCGGTACGCGCTGCCCGCGCTGCTCGCGCTGGTCGTGGTGCTGTACCTGCCGGTGCTCGGCACCGGGCTCCTCGCCGACGACCACTACCACCGCTTCCTCGTCGAGCGCATGCCGGCCGACTTCGGCAAGACGCTGAACCTGTTCGGCCTCGTGCGCGGCCCCGAAGAGGTGGAGGTCCTGCGCAAGCACGGCATCCTGCCCTGGTGGACCAGCGACGGCCTCCGCATCGACTTCTTCCGCCCCGTGCCCTCGCTCGGCCACGCCCTCGACTACGCCCTGTTCGGCGACCACCCGTGGGTCGCGCACCTCCACTCGCTCCTCGTCTACCTCGGGCTCGTCGCCGCCGTGTCGGCGCTCTACCGCCGCTTCACCTCCTTCGGGGTCGCGCTGCTCGCCACGGCCATCTTCGCCGTCGACGACGCGCACGCGCTCTGCGTGTCGTGGATCGCCAACCGGGCCGACCTGATCGGCGCGCTGTTCCTCGTGCTCGGGCTCCTGCGCTGGCTCGAGTTCCGCGCGCGCGGGAGAGCCCGCGACGGGGCGCTCGCGGCGCTCCTGTTCGCGCTCGCCGTGCTGTCCAAGGAGTCGAGTGTGGTGTTCCCGGCGGTGCTGCTCCTGCACGCCGTCTGCTTCCGCGCGCCGCGGCCTCCGCGCGTCGGCATCGTCGTCGCGTTCGTGGCGGTCGCGCTCTACGTGGCCTGGTACGCGCACGCCGGGCACGGGCCGCGCTCGGCCTACTACGCCGGGGCCTCTGGCCTTGCGACGTTGGCCGGGCTCGCCACGACCTCGATCCTGTTCCACGCGGTCATCCTCGCGACGGGCATCCCCCTGCACGCGCTCGCGGCCGACCCGGTCCGGCAGCAGCCGCTGCTCGCCCTCGCCCTCCTCCTCGTGACGCTGCTGTTCGTCGTGGCCGTGGTGCGCCTCGTGTGGCACGAGGCCGCCACGCGCTTCTTCGCGGGCTTCACCTTCGTCACTTTGCTGCTCCTGATCACGGGGTTTCCCGACCCTCGCCTGCTCACGCTGCCGTCGATCGGCTTCTCGTACCTGGCGGCGCGGCTCGTGGTCGAGCTGCTCTCACGCGTGGAGCGTCCGATGCGGGTCGCTGGCGTCGTGCTCGCGAGCGCGCACCTCGTGCTCGCCCCGGCGCTGGTCCAGACCTGCACGAGCGTCCTCCGGGAGCTCTCGGCCTCGCGCAACGAGCTCGAGGACGGCGTGTCGGCGGCGCTCGACGGCGCGGGGGGCGCCGAGACCGACGTGCTCGTGCTCAACCTGCACCACCGGGAGGCGAGCGCGGTCGCGACGCTGCCGCTGGTGTTCACCCAGGGCGGCGTCGACCCCACGGCGACCCTCCACGGGGAGGCCCCTTACCTCGCGCGGATCGATCGCGCGTTCGCCGCGCAGCGCGTGCACCTCCACGTGCTCTCTTTCCTCGGGGACGACGTCCGGTTCACGCTCCTCGGCCCCCGCGCGTTCACGCTGGAGCCCGCGTCGGGCTCGTACCTGCCCTCGCTCTTCGAGCGGCTCTACCTCACGCGGACCCGCTTCGTGGTCGGCGAGGTGGTCGCGCTGCCGGCGTACCGCGCGACCATCGAGGCCGTCGACGCCGAGGGGCTACCGACGAGGGTGCGCTTCGATCTGCCGCGACCGCTCTCCCAGGGCTACCGCATCGTGCGCTGGGACGGCGCGCGGTATGCGCCGGTGGACGTGGGCGCGCCGAGCCTCCGGGTGGCGCGGCGGCGCTAGTCGACGGCCGCGTCGGTGCTCTTCGAGCAGTCGTAGGCGGGGCCGTTCATCCCGAGCAGGGTGAAGAACGCCGTCGTGCTCGTGTTGCGGTAGGCGTAGCCCGGCAGCCCACCGCTCGCGGTGACGCAGTCGAGGAGCTCGCTGGCGCTGCCCTCGAGCACGCGACCGTCGGCGCAGGTGAGCTGCATCGTGCCGTCACCGCCCTTGTAGGAGAGCGTCGTGCCCTCGGTCGCCAGGGTCACGGCCTTGCCGTCCTGGTGGACCGCGAGGCACACGCGCCCCTCCTTGGTCACCGTGAAGTCGCGCTGCAGCGGGTCGGTGGTGCCGGGCTGTGGACCGTCGAGCGCCTGGGTCCCGGTGGCGACGATGGCGCGCGCCGCGTAGTCACAGGTGCGCCCCGCGTCGTCCAGCAGGCCGGGCGGCGAGAACGTGCCGGCATCGCCTTGCCCCAGGCAGACGTCGACCTTGGCGACGAACGAGCGCCAGCAGTTGGTCTGGTCGCGCACGAACGGGCAGTCGATGCGCCCCGAGTCGACCGGGGTGCTCGAGGTGTCGGACGAGCACGCGATCGCGCCCATCCCTGCTTGCCACAAGGCGACCAGGACCAGAGGCCCCGCGCACAGACGGGCGATCGACGGGCGGCGGCTCACAGGGGGATGTTGCCGTGTTTCCGGGGCGGATTCGAGACCCGCTTGTCGCGCAGCAGCTCGAGGGCGCGGTGGATGCGCTGGCGCGTGACCCGCGGGTGGATCACCTCGTCGACGAAGCCGAGCTCGGCGGCCTTGAACGGGTTGGCGAACTTGTTGCGGTAGTCCTCCACGAACGCCGCGCGCGTCTTCTGCGGGTCCTCGGCCTTGGCGATCTCGTTGCGGTGGACGATGTTGACCGCGCCGTCGGGCCCCATGACCGCGATCTCGGCGGTGGGCCAGGCGAGGTTGATGTCGCCCCGCAGGTGCTTGGACGACATCACGTCGTAGGCCCCGCCGTAGGCCTTGCGGGTGATGATGGTGATCTTGGGCACGGTGGCCTCGGCGTAGGCGTAGAGCAGCTTGGCGCCGTGCTTGATGATCCCACCGAGCTCCTGCGTGGTGCCAGGCAGGAACCCCGGCACGTCGACGAAGGTGACCACCGGGATGTTGAAGCAGTCGCAGAACCGGACGAAGCGGCCGGCCTTCATGGAGCTCGCCACGTCGAGGCACCCCGCGAGCACCGCGGGCTGGTTGGCCACCACGCCGATCGAGCGGCCACCCACGCGGGCGAACCCGATGACGATGTTGGCCGCGTAGTCGGGCTGGATCTCGAAGAAGTGTCCGTCGTCGACCAGCGGCACGATGACGTCGCGGATGTCGTAGGACTTGGCCGAGTCGGTGGGAACCACGGTGTCGAGCGCGGGCACCTCGCGCTCGGCCGGGTCCTTGGTGGCGTGGAACGGCGGGTCCTCGTGGTTGTTGCTCGGCACGAACGAGAGCAGCTCGCGGATCTGCGCGAGGCACGCCTTGTCGTCGGGCGAGGAGAGGTGGGCCACGCCGGAGCGACCGGTGTGGGTGTGCGCGCCGCCGAGCTCCTCCTTGGTGATCTCCTCGTGGGTGACCGTCTTGATGACGTCGGGCCCCGTGATGAACATGTACGAGGTGTTCTCGACCATCAGGATGAAGTCGGTGATGGCCGGGGAGTAGACGGCGCCGCCCGCGCAGGGGCCGAGGATCGCGCTGATCTGCGGCACGACCCCGCTCGCGAGGGTGTTGCGCAGGAAGATGTCCGCGTAGCCGGCGAGGGACTCGACGCCCTCCTGGATGCGCGCGCCGCCGGAGTCGTTGAGGCCGATGACCGGCGCGCCGACCTTCATGGCGAGGTCCATCACCTTGCAGATCTTCTGGGCGAACGCGGCGCCGAGGCTGCCGCCGAACACCGTGAAGTCCTGGGCGAACACGAACACCTTGCGGCCGTCGACCATGCCGTAGCCGGTGACCACACCGTCGCCCGGCGGCCGGTCGCGCTCCATGCCGAAGTCGGTGCAGCGGTGGGCGACGAAGCGGTCGAGCTCCACGAACGACCCGGGGTCGAGCAAGAGGTCGATGCGCTCGCGGGCGGTGAGCTTGCCCGCCTCGTGCTGCTTCTTGATGCGTGCCTCGCCACCGCCGAGGAGGGCGCGGGCGTTGAGCTCGTCGAGCTTGTCGAGCCGGGGATCGGACATGCGGGCGGCTCTACTAAGGGGCGCGTGGAGCGTCGAGGGCGAACCCGCGCTAGAAGGGGAGCTCCTCGCCGTTGGCGTGGAGGAACTTGCCGGTGCTGGCGAGGTCGAGCGCGTCGATGCGCGCGAGCAGCCCCCGCGCCGACTCGTCGGGGTCGATGCTCCCGGCGCCCCCCGTCATCCCGGTGCGCACGAAGCCCGGGTGGAGCAGCACGACGGCGATGCCGCTCGGCGCGAGGTCGCGGGCGAGCGAGACCCCTGCCGCGTTGAGCGCCGCCTTGGACATGCGGTAGCCGTAGTACCCACCCGAGCCGTTGTCCGCCATCGAGCCCATGCGGCTCGTGACGAGCGCGACCTTGCTGCCGTGGCCGAGCAGCGGCCGCAGCGCCGCCGTGAGCACGAGGGGCGCGAGGGCGTTGACCTCGAGCTGGCGACGGATCGCGGCGACGTCGAGGGTCGGCAGGGTCTCGTTCGAGAGGACGCCCGCGTTCTGCACGACGAGGTCGAGGCGCCGGCCCGCGAGCCGGCGGTGCAGCTCGAAGCCGGCCTCGCTCGCCGTGACGTCGATGCCGGCCTCGATCCGCACGCCGAGCGCAGTCAGCTCCGGCGAGGGCTTGCGGCACACCGCGACGACCTCGTCTCCGCGGGCGGCGAGGAGCCTGCACAGCTCGAGCCCGATGCCCCGATTGCCCCCGGTGACCAGCGCGTGTGCCATCGAGAGGTCGTAGTTTGGGCGGGTCGGCCTGTCGTTTACTTTTCCCCGCAGGAATGGCCGGCGCACCATGTGGGTTGGAGTAAGCACCATGTCCCGCGCCCTGCCTTTCCTCCTCCTGACCTCCCTGACGATCGTCTCGGTGGCGAGCGCCGACGACAGCGAGTCGCCCACCGCCGGCACGGAGGGGGCCAAGGACGAAGCGCCCCCGACGGTGACGCTCGGCAAGCCACGCCTCGCCAAGGGCGGGGCGCTGCCCAAGGGCACCGAGGCGGCCCTGCGCGCGATCGCGCCCAAGATCGAGGCCTGCTACCGCGACGGGATCCTGCTCGGTCACGAGGGAGAGCCACACCTCGATCTGCGCCTCGAGCTCGTCGGCCCCGGCCTCGTCGCCGCGGCCGACGTCACGAGCTCCGTCGAGGCCTCGTCGGGCCTGCGTGGTTGCGTGCGGGACGCGTTCGCCGGCGCAGCGGCGGGCGCGGTGGGTCCCGAGCCGCTCGAGGTGCTCCTCGCGATCGAGATGCAGCGCACGGTGCCCTCCGACCTCGTGCTCGCCCCCTCGGCGTGCAGCGCCACCTGCGACGGCGAGCTCGACGAGGCCACGGTGCGCGCCGTCCGCGCCCGCGCGCAGGCGGCGGCGTTCTGCTTCAAGAAGCCCGCCGCCGCGGGCGAGGCTCCCGCCCTCAAGGGAGGCCAGGTGTCGGTCTCGCTGCGCATCGCGGAGGACGGCAGCGTCTGCGGCGTGGGCATCGGTGGCGACACCTGGAACCGGCCGTCGCTCACCTCGTGCATCATGCGCGAGCTCGAGAAGCCGCTCGCCGTCGGCCCGGCGGGGTGCGCCGAGGCGAGCTTCCCGCTCGTCTACAAGGGCACCTGACCGTCGCTTCTGGCCTCGCCGTTCGACTATGCTCCCACCCGTGCAGGCGGGGCGGGTGGGGATCGGGTTCCGGCGCGAGCTGGCCGCCGATCTGCTCGCGCACCGCGATGCGGTCGACTTCGTCGAGGTGGTCGCCGAGAGCTGCTACGTCGACGACGAGGCCCGCCGCGAGATCCTGGCGCTGCGCGACGTCTGGCCCGTGGCGCTGCACGGGGTGAAGCTCTCGCTCGGGAGCGCGTCCGGCTTCGACGAGGGCCGGGCCGAGAAGCTCGGGGCGCTGGCACGCGCGCTCGCCGCCCCGGTGATCAGCGAGCACGTGGCGCTCACCCACGCCGGGGGCCGCGAGATCGGGCACCTCACGGCGCTGCCGCTGACCCGCGAGACGGTGCGCGTCGTCGCCCGCAACGTCGAGACCACGCGGCGCCACCTGCCCGAGGTGCCGTTCTTGCTCGAGAACGTCGCCCGTACGCTCTCGTTCGCCGACGACTCCCTCTCGGAGGGCGCGTTCTGCGCGGAGATCGCCGAAGCCACCGGCGCCCCGCTGCTGCTCGACGTCGCCAACCTCTACGCCAACGCGCGCAACGCCGGCCTCGATCCGCTGGTCGAGCTCGGGCGATTCCCGCTCGATCGCGTCGCGATGATCCACGTGGCCGGGGGGCTCCTCGACGGGGGCTTCTACTACGACACCCACGCCCACGCGCTGCCGGAGGACGTGCTCGTCCTCACCGCGGCGGTGCTCGCGCACACCGACGCGCCGGTCCTGATCGAGCGCGACGACCGCTTCCCTCCGTTCGCCGAGCTCGCCGCCGAGCTCGCCTCGCTGCGTGGTCTGCCGCGTGGATCGGGTCGACCCGCCACGCCTCGACCGGGGGCCGCGCGCCGGTCCGCGACGGTGTTCGACGACCTCCCGGCCAGCGAGCTCGCCGCCCGTCAGTCGGCCCTCGCCGCCGCCCTGGTCGACGACGCCGCCGCGCTGCTCGAGGGCGTGGTCGGCCTCGAGCGCACGCGCCTCGTGCTGCTCGGCAAGCGGGTCGACGATGCGCTCCCGCTGCTCCCCCGCCTCGCGCTGCGTCGCGCGGAGGTGGAGCCCCTGGTCCGCGACCAGGTCGAGCGCTGGCCACGCCCCCGGGAGCGGGTCGGGATCGCCGACGCCCTCCGCATCGGAGAGGCCTGTCGCGCGGTGCCGGTGCTGGCCGACGACGCCGCGCGCGATCTCCTCGTGCTGCGCGCCCGCTTCGTCGGGCCGGACGCGGCCGGTGCGGTGCACCCCCGGCGCGGGCCGTTCGTCGGTCGCGTGGCCCTCGGCGGCCGGAGCCAGTGGGCGCTGAAAGGACTCGGCAGCCGCGCGCCCGTGCGTATCCTCTCCCCCCGAGGTCCATCCTGATGAGTGAGCTGTCGATCCCCCGACCCATCTCCGAGCGGCTCGACGAGCTCTGCTCCAAGCTCGAGGCCGCCCTCGGCGACGACCTCGTCGCCCTGCTGGTGCACGGGAGCGCCGCGCGCGGCGACTACCGCAAGGAGAGCGACGTCGACCTCGTGGTGGTGCTCGCCAAGGCGGGGCGCCGCGAGCTCGACGCGGTGGCCGAGCCGCTGCACCTCGCGCGGTTCGCCGCCCGGATCGAGGCGATGATCCTCGTCGCCGACGAGATCCCTCGCGCGGCGGACGTGTTCCCCATCTTCTACGCCGACCTCCAGCGCCACCACGTGGTGCTGCGCGGCAAGGACCCTTTCGCGGGCCTCGTGATCGAGACCCAACACCTGCGGCTGCGGGTCGAGCAGGAGCTCCGCGAGGCGCAGATCCGGCTGCGGCGTGCGGTGACCGACGCGCGGGGCAACGCGGACGCGCTGCGGGGCGCCGTGGGGCGCAAGCTCAAGCAGGTGCGCTCGACCCTGCGGGTGCTGCTCGACCTCAAGGGCATCGCGGTGGGTGACGGACTCGCCGAGGTGATCGCCAAGGCCTGCGCCACCTACGACGTGGACGGGGCTCCATTGACCAAGCTCGCGGAGGCGCCGAGCGAGGCCCACGAGGCCCTCGTCGCGCTGCTCACGCGCGCGATCGACGACGTGGATCGCATGGCCGACGCCCCGGGGGAGAAGCAGCCGTGATCGAGTGGCTCGAGTTCTGGCCGCTCGACCTCGCAAGCGGGCCTGCGTTCCTCGGGGTCTACGCGCTGTTCATCGTGGGCTGGGCCCTCGTGGTCCGCTTCGCGCGCGAGCGCTTCGTCGGCGCCTACGATCGAGCCCCTCCGTCGCCCCCGAAGCCCTCCGCCGAAAGGCCCGGGTATCGCGAAGCGCCAGCGGTCGCTCACCTCCCGCTGACCCTCGGCTACCTCCCGCGACCCGACGAGCACTGGGCCATCGCCTACCTGCAGGGGGGGGCCGCGGCGGTGGCCCAGGCGCTGCTCGCGACCGCGTTCGCCGAGGGCACGCTGTCCACCGACCCGAGCCGCTCCGACTACCTCGTGTTCCGGCCACCTCCGGCCTCGGTCGACCCCATCGTCCAGACCTTCGACGCCAAGCTCGCCACCACGAGCACGCTCAGCCACGGCGCGGCGCGCCTCGCCGCCCTGCAGACCGCCGTGCTGTGCGGCCCCGGCCTCGAGGCCCAGCTCGCCAACGCCGGCCTCCGCCGCGGCGAAGAGGCGATCGGCCGCGGGCGCGTCTTCGTCCTGCTGTTCGCGCTGCCGCTCCTGGCCCTCGGGCTCCTGCGGGCCATCCGCGGCGCGATGCTCGATCGACCGATCGGCTTCCTGGTGGTCGAGATCATCGCCGCGCTGATCGTCGTGCTCGTGATCTCCTCCGCGAGCCGCGACACCGTGCACAAGGCCACCTACCTGTCGTGGCTCTCGGCCTCCACCTATTCTCTGCGGAGCGACGTCTCCTCCGGTCGTCGCGCCACCGCGCCCGAGGTGGGCCTCGCCGTCGCCATCGGCGGTGCCGCCGTGCTCGCGACGGCGCCGTTCTTCCTGCCCTACAACTCCGTGATGGCCGCCTCGTTCGCGGTCGCCTCGGGCTCGTCCGACGGCGGGTCGAGCTGCTCGAGCTCGAGCTGCGGCGGCGGCGGCGGCTGCGGCGGTGGCGGCGGCTGCGGTGGCGGAGGCGGCTGCGGCGGATGACCGAGGAGCTCGTCGTCCTCGACGCGTTCGAGGACGGCCCGTTCCGGCTCGACACACGCGATCGCACGCTCGAGGGGGCGGTGGCGGTGCGCGCGGCGCAGGCCTGCCTGCCGCTCCTCGAGGGCAACGCGCTCGGGCTGCAGCTGCGGCTTTCGCGGCCCCTCTCGCTCGTCCGTCCGCGCCTTGGTCGGGCCGTGGGCACGGACGAGGACTTCGTACGTCGGCACGTCTCCGCGATGCCCCGCCTGCGTGCGCTCGGCCTGGTCGGCGAGGCGTGGGCCCAGGCCTTCGCGCGGGGGCCGTTCCACGAGGCCGGCCGCACGTGGCTGTTCACGGGCCTGCTCGTGCGCGCCCCCGCAGGGCTGCTGCTGCGCGTCACGCACGCCGGCAACCGTCGCGCGTTCGACGTCGGGGTCGACGAGATCTTCGCCCACGGTGACGACGGCCTCGTGCCGCTGGTCCTCGGTCTCGACGTGCCGAGCAGGGCCCTGCTCCAGGGCGAGATCGCGACCCTCCACCTCGTCGCCCCCGACCTGCCGCTGCGGGTCGTCCCCCTCGCCGAGGTGCCGGCCGTCGGTGAGGCCCACGCCGAGTTCTACGACGCCGAGTACTTCGCGCGGAAGAAGGCCGGTGGGGTCACGCGCAAGTACCGCCGACTGATCTCGGAGCCGCACGCGGCGACGCCCCCCGCGCGCGTCGAGGTCGTCACCGTGGACGGTCCGGCCTTCGCGATCGAGGCGCGCCGCGCCCGGCTCTCCTCCGCATCGCCCCGACCCGTCGAGCCCGCGAACGGCCCGGCGGCGCGCGTCCTGCGGTTCGGGGCGCGACTCGATTTCCAGGTCGTCTGGGACGGTCAGACCCTCTCCCTCGACTGGGATCGGCCGACGCTGGAGCGCGGCGCCGCGGGCATCGAGCGCGTCTTCCGCGAGCTCTACGGCGAAGCGTTCGTCGCCGCCCACCGCGGCGCCCTCCTGTATCTCACCAAGTACTTCACCCCTCACCCGACCGGCGAGCCGCACTTCTTCGTGAAGCCGTGGGGGTTCGTGCGCACGAGCCCGGGGCTCTCCTCCGTCGTCGACGGCGCCGCCCGGCTCGGCCCGTTCGACGTGCTGCGCGGCGTGATCGCGACCGACCGGTTCCACGCCACGCCGGCGGTGTTCCGCGTGCACGGCCCGGGCACGTTCACGGTGCGCGCCGGTGAGCCGCTCGCCGACGTCCTCCCCGTGCCCCGCGCCCTCCTCGATCTGCGCGTGCGGCCGCTCGCCTGGCCCACGCCGGGTTGAGTCGCGCTAGCCTCGGTTCGTGTCGCTCGCCGCCGCGGTCGCTGCGCAGGGCTTCGCGGTGATCACCGCGCCCGAGCTCGTGCGCGCGGCGCCGAGCGATCCGTGGACCGTCGCCGGCACCCTCGCCGGCGAGCCGGCGCGCATGCTCGAGCGCCAGCCGATCCGCGCCGTGAAGGGTGGCCAGACCTTCGCCTCTGGCCACGGCCCGGCGCCCCTCCACACCGACAGCCAGCTCTATCGGGGCATGCCCGCCCACTGGCAGGCGCTGTTCTGTGTGCAGGCGGCGCGACAGGGCGGCGAGACCGTGCTCCTCGACACCCGCGCGGTGCTCGCGGCCACCCACGGCACGCCGCTCGGCGACGCGCTCTTCGACGTCTCCCGCCACCTCCCGTTCGTCTTCGGTGACCTCGAGGGCCCGACCATCGCCCGCGCGGGCGAGGCCGTGGTGTTCACCGGGACGCCGCGCGTCGAGGACGACGTCGGTCGGGCGCTGGTCCCGGTCTACGAGCGCCTCCCGAGGACCACGCTCAAGCTGCAGCCCGGCGAGGTGCTCGTGGTGGACAACCACCGGATGCTCCACGGTCGGACCGCCTTCGAGGGGCCTCGCATGCTGGAGCGCATCCTCGTGTGGTTGACGACTCCGCCGGTCGTCGATCCCTGGCTCGCCGCGCGCGCCCGCGGCCGCCTCGACCGGCCGCTGGACCGCGCCGACGTGGTCCTGCCCGACGAGCTCCACGCCCGCGCCATCGTGCAGGACATGCTGCGCGGGGTGCCCCCGGGCGTGCTCGCCACGCGCCACTCCCTCTCGGAGCCGCTCCTCTACGTGCTGCGCGACCGCTACGCCTGACCGTGCACGAATCCAGCGCGAACAGACGACCCGCCGAGGCCGGAACTTCGAGGCCCGGACGCGGTCGCTCGCTGCATGTCGCGCACCCTGCTGCTCGCCACGTCGCTGCTCCTGCTCGCCGCCCCCGCCAGCGCCGACACGGTCGAGGGCACCCGCTCGCAGAAGATGTCCGAACGCGGCCACGACCTCTCGATCACCCTCGCGCGAGGCTGGGCCCGCATCGTCGTCCAGCGGACGTTCGAGAACGGAGCCGGCAAGCACGACCAGGCCTTCGTCCACATCACCGACCTCCCGCCGGGCGCGATCGCGATCGGCCTGCGCACCCAGGGCACGAACGGCACCTGGTTCGAGGGCGAGCTGCTCGAGGCCGAGCTCGCCGCCAAGCGCTACCAGGAGCTCACGGGCATCGGCGGCTACTACCCCAAGGACCCGGCGCTGCTGTCCTGGCGGAGCGTGGATCACCTCGCGCTGCAGGTGTTCCCCGTCGATCCCAAGGGCAAGAAGGTGGTCGAGTACACGCTGCTCGTCCCCACCCGGTATGTCGAAGGCCGCGACGTGCTCGAGCTCCCGCGCATGGGCGTGCCCGACCTCGCGCCGACCTACACCGTCAAGGCGGAGAACAAGGACGACCGCGTCGAGCTCGCCGGGCTCCCGCTCAAGGGCGCCCAGCCGCTGCTCGGGCCGCGCACCCTCGAGCTCGTGCGCACCGCGCCGCCCGCGCTCGGCGGCTCGTTCGCGGCGATCTCGGTCGGCAAGCGCGCCGTGCTGCGCGCGCGGATCGAGGTGGCGGGCAAGCTCTCCACCGTCCCGAAGGGCGCCCACGTGGTGGTGGTGCTCGACACCTCACGCTCGCTCAGCGAGGACCTGGTCCAGGCCGAGGTGGCGTCGGCGCAGGCGTACCTCTCGCACTTCCCCGACGCCAAGGCGCAGATCGTGACCTTCGCGCGAACGGTGACGCCGCTGCACACCGGCTGGGTCGGCGCCAGCCAGGCGAGCAAGGATCTGGGCGCCGCGAAGCTCACGCGCAAGAACGGGAGCGCCGTCGACCTCGCGTGGAAGGAGGCGGCCACCCGCCTCGCGACCGCGCCCGCCGACGCCCCGCGCCGCGTGCTGTTCCTCACCGATCTGCGCACCAAGGCGGCCATCACCCCGGAGACCCTCGGGAGCTTCGAGGCCAAGCAGGGGCTCTTGCACCTCGCCGAGGTCCGGACGGGCGCCCCCACGCTGCAGCGGATCGACCACGGCCCCTGGGCCAAGCTCCCGCGCGTGAGCGGTGGCCTCCTCTGGTCGGCGTCGATCAGCGCCGACAAGGCCGACGCGAAGGCGCAGCGCGCCACCCTCGAGGAGTGGGCCCGGCCGCTGCGCATCGACAACGTCGTGGTGGAGGGCGTCGGTCTGCCCAAGGCGTTCACGCCCCCTTCGTCGCTCGCCGAGGGGGAGGGCTTCGAGGAGACCGGTCTCGGCACGTTCGCCACGCCGGCGATCGAGGTGCGCGGCGAGCTGTGGTCCAAGTCGCTCAAGACCGTGTTGAGCTCGAGCGCGGACGAGGAGAAGCGCGCGGCGGCGCTGGCGTTCGGCGCCTCGCTGTCGCTGACCGAGCCCGAGATGATGGTCCTCGCCCTGCGTGGGCACGCCGTCTCGCCGGTCACCAGCCTGCTCGCCATCGAGCCCGGCGTGCGCCCCTCCACGGAGGGCCTCGACTGGGACAGCGTCGGCGACGGCTTCGGCGTGGGCGGGATCGGTCTGGTCGGACACGGGTCGGGGGGTGGCGGCGGCGGGTCGTGGTTCGACCCGAAGGCGTGGCTCGCCGAGCAGACGAAGAAGGCGTTCGGCAAGTGCGGCGGCGGCGTGCAGAAGGGCGCGGTGGACGTGGAGGTCACGCGCGACGAAATTGTCGCCCTGCGGGTCACGCTCGACGGCGCGAGCGCGGGTGACCCGTTCGCGGCCTGCGTCGAGGAGCAGATGTGGGCGGTCGAGCTGCCGCCGCAGTTCGTGGCCGAGTGGGCCCACCACCGCGTCAAGCTCTGACCCGCGCCCGGAGTGGTCCGGACCGCGCGCCTCCCCTATGGTGAAGGCATGCGCGCGTGGTGCCTCGTCTTCTGCGCGTTGCTCCACTGCGCGACCGGAGACGAGCCGGTCGGCACCCAGCGCGACGCCGCGGCCGACGCGGTGACCGAGGCTGCGGAGGTCGGTGACGCGGTGACCGAGACGGCGGACGCCGAGACCGGTGACACGGGCACGCTCGACACGGGCTTGCTGGACACGGGGCCCGAGGTCGGCCCGGCCACCTTCGCGTTCCCGGCGACCGGAGACACCAAGACCGTCAAGGTGGAACCCTCCCTCTGGAACCTGGGCGACGCGATCGAGGGCAAGCGCACCACCGGCCTCGCGGCGGCGACCTCGCTCACCGGCACGTGGGCCCTCGCGAACAACGACCTCTCCGACACCTGCGGCCTCCTCGGCACTTCGGCCGGCACGATCCCGGTCGACGTGTCGCTCAACGGCACCGTGATCGGCTCGTTCACGGTCAAGAGATCGAGCGGCCTGAGCGTGCCGATCGCCTTCACTTTCGCCGCGATCGGGGGGCCCACCTACACGCTCCGGTACCAGGTGAAGGCCACCGTGGCGAGCGGCTGCGGCTCCATCCAGACGACGTTCGACGTCTCGAAGCTCACGCTGGAGTAGGCTAGGCAGCCGTGATGCGTCTGCTCCTCTCCGCCCTCGCGCTCCTCACCTTCGCGGGCTGCGCCGACCGCCGTCCCGCCTGGGCCAAGCGGCCCACCGCCGGCACCCCGGGCGACGGCACCATCGGCGGAGAGCCGCTCTCCATCAAGCGCTTCGCGAACGCGCCGGTGCTCGACGGCAAGCTCGACGACGCGGTCTGGAGCGCCGCCGCCATCGCGGGCCCGTTCGTCGCCCCCGGGGACGGCCGCGCGATCGACAAGTCGCCGGTGTGGGCGTTCGCGCGGCTCGGCTGGGACGACACCAAGCTCTACGTCGGTGTGGTCATCGAGGACCAGGCGCCGTTCGCCCCGTTCGCGCGCGACGAGGTCGATCCGCGGATCTGGGAGCGCTCGAGCGCCGTCGAGCTCATGGTGCAGCCCGGCGACCCGCACGACAACCGCGACTACTACGAGATCCAGGTGGACGCCGAGGGCGCCGTCTTCGACACCCGCTGGGACGACTACAACCGGCCGATCACCGGTGGGCCGGACGAGGCCAGCAAGAAGTTCGGCCACCACGACTGGTCGAGCAAGGTCGAGCGGGCGATCCACAAGGACAAGGGCTTCTACGCGGTCGAGCTCGCCATCCCCTGGGCCGCGTTCGACCACGCGCGCACGGCGGTGCCCCCGAAGGCCGGCGACGTCTGGCGCCTCAACCTCTACTCGTTCCGCGACGGCCAGCGCCAGGCGCTCGCGTGGTCCCCGATCCGTGGCGAGGGCAACTTCCACCGCGCGTCGCGGTTCGGCCGCATCAAGCTCGAGGGCTGAGTGCGGCGCTGGGCTCGCGTCGTAGGCTTCGCCGCGCTGGTCGGCGCGCTCGGCGGCGCGTGCCGCCCACCTCGGCTCGAGGCGGGCAAGGTGGCGGGCGACAAGGCGCTCGTGAGCAACGTCCTGCGCTCCGACTACGCGGGCAGCGCGGCCTGCGCGCCGTGCCACGCCGACCTCCACGAGTCGTGGATGAAGTCGCCGATGCACCGCATGACCAGGCTCCTGCCCGAGGCCGCGGTCACCGCACCGTTCGACGGACGCGCCCTCACGTTCAAGGGCGACAAGGCCACGCTGCTCACCCTCGCCGGCCAGCGCCACGTGCGCATCGTCTCCAGCTACGGCAAGGCTCCGAAGGACCGCCTCTACCGGGTCACCAAGGTGATCGGGGGGCGCGTCCGCGAGGACTTCGCCGGCATCGAGGTCGACCTCGACTCGCACGAGCCCGTGGGCACCGCCGACAAGATCCTCCCGGTCTCGTACATGCGGCGCACCGGCACGCTCCGGTACAAGGGCTACTCGGTGATGGAGCACGAACGCCCCGCCCTCGCCGCGAACGGCGACTGGCGCTCGCGATGCATCTTCTGTCACAACACCGCCCCGTATCTGGACGTGATGCTGCAAGGCTTCGTCTCGTTCGAGTCGCCTCCCTACCAGGGAGCCCTCGTCGACGCCCTCCTGCCCGCCGCGCGACGCTCGACGTTCACGATCAAGGACCGGGAGGCGTTCGGCGCCGCCCTCCACGCCGAGGTGCGCGCGATCGACGCCAACGCCGGCGTGCACGTCGCCCGTGGCAAGGACCTCGCCGACAGCGTCGTCCGCGCCATCGACGGCATCCGCGCGCACGTCGGAGAGCGACACCTCGTCGAGGTCGGTCTCGGCTGCGAGGTCTGTCACCTCGGGAGCCGCGCGCACAGCGAGGCACCGACGATCAAGCCCTCGTTCGTCCCGACCCACCCTTCGTTCGCCGTGAAGACGCCGGCCGGCGACCCGAAGGCGCAGGCGATCAACCGCGCGTGCGCGCGCTGCCACCAGGTGCTGTTCTCCGGCTACCCCCACACCTGGGAGGGTGGCCTCCGCGGCAAGGACCCGGGCGGCTCGCACATCAACTCCGGCGAGGCGCGCGACTTCTTGCTCGGCGGCTGCACCACGGCGCTCGCCTGCACCGCGTGCCACGACCCGCACGTCGGCGACGACCGCGCCCGCCTCGCGAGCCTCGAGGGGACCGCGGGCGACGCGGTGTGCACCCGCTGCCACGGCAAGTACGTGGGCGCCGGCGCCACCGCCCACTCCCACCACCCGCCCGAGTCCAGCGGCGCCCGCTGCCTCGGCTGCCACATGCCGAAGAAGAACATGGCGCTCGACGGCGGGCTCTCGCGCTACCACCGCATCGGGCGGCCCAACGACCCGGCGCGCGTGCTCCGCGATCGTCCGCTCGAGTGCGCGCTCTGCCACGGCGACAAGTCCCCCCGGTTCCTGGTCGAGAAGATGGAGGCGTGGTGGGGAGGCTCCTTCGATCGCGGCGAGCTCAAGGCCCTCTACGGCGATCTCGACGGCGACGTGCTGCTCACCACCCTCTCGCTCGGCAAGCCGCACGAGCAGGCGGTCGCCGCGGTGCTCGTCGCCGACAAGAAGCGGCGCGCGGCCGTGCCGTTCCTCTTGCCCGTGCTCGTGAACCCGTTCCCGCTGGTGCGCTACTTCGCGCTCGATTCGCTGGAGGCGATCCTCGGTGGCCCGAGCGGGGTCGACCTCCACCAGGGCAACGCGGAGATCGCCAAGCAGGCCCGCGCCTGGGTGCTGGGCAAGGGGTTCACCCTCGCCCCGTGAACCGCGCGTGCACCTTGCCGACGAGCGCCGCGATGGTGGCGCCGAGCTCGCCGTCCTTCGGCACGAAGTGCTCGATGCCGAGCTGGCCGAGCAGGGCGACGTCGGTCGGCTGGGCTCCGGCGCTGGTCGCGATCACCGTGCACCCCTCCATCACGCGCATGCCGTGGAGGTGCATGCACAGCTCGACCCCGTTCATGCGCGGCATGTGCAGGTCGACCACCACCACGTCGGGCGGGTCGGCGGCCACCGCCGAGAGCGCCTGCTCACCGTCGCCCGCGAGCCGCACCGAGACCCCCGGCGCGGCCTGCTTGACCCGGGCGGCGAGCAGCCGGGCGATCGCGAGATCGTCGTCGACGATGAGCGCGCGTAGAGGCCGGGTGGGCGGGCGTGGCGCCTCGGCGAGCTGCAGCGCGCGCAGCCGGTGCGCGACGCCGTCCATCGAGGACGGGCGCGCGCCGGGCTCCTTCTCGAGCATCTCCATGACGAGCTTGGCGAGCGCGGGCGGGACGTCGGGGCGCGCCCCGGCCATCGGCGGGGGGATCGACGCGAGATGCTGGTGGAGGACCTTGCCCACCCCCTCGTTCTGGAACGGACGCTTGCCCGCCAGGAGCTCGTAGGCGAGCACGCCGAACGCATAGAGATCGACGAGGTAGGCCTGGCCTGGCTCGACGTCGGCGGAGATGGTCTCGGGCGCCATGTAGGCGGCGGTCCCGCTGAAGGTGTTGCTGCGGGCCGCGCGCTCAGGGGTGAACACGCCGAAGTCCATCAGCACCACGCGCTGGCCGACGGCGAGCATGACGTTCGCGGGCTTGACGTCGCGGTGCGCGAGACCGGCGCGGTGCACCGCCGAGAGCGCCTCGGCCAGGGGTACGAGGATCTCGAGCGCCTCGTCGATGCCGAGGGGGTGACCCGCCTCCCGACGGCGGACCAGGTGGGTGGCCAGATCGAGCCCGTAGAGGCGCTCCATCACGAGGAAGGCGATCCCCTCGTGGATCCCGAACGCATGCACGGTCACCATCCCGGGATGGCGCACGGCGGCCAGGGCCTGGGCCTCCCGACGCAAGAGCTGGGGGTCCAGGTTGGGGTGGCTGGCCTTGAGCGCCACGCGGCGGTTCAGATCGCGATCGTGGGCCTCGAACACGCTGCCCATGCCCCCGGTGCCGATGAGGGCGCGGAGCTCGTAGGTGCCCGCCACGACGTCTCCCACCTCGAGGGGGGCGACCACGTCCTCGGGGAGGCCTTCGGGCTTGGGGAGGGTGACGGCGTCGGACACGAGGGAGCAGTTTACCGTCTGAGCCCGGCCGCCCGTAGAGTAAGCTCCGAGCATGAGCGACGGCCCCGGAAGCAAGCCCAGCTTCAAGGAGACGCGCGTCGTCGAGGCCCGGCGCAAGGACGAACAGGCCCGGGATCGCCCGATCCTCACCGTGACCACCGGCCAGGAGGTGGGGCGGGTGTACTCGCTCGGCGATCGCGAGGTGGTCTCGATCGGGCGCGTGGACACCTGCGACATCCGCCTCGACGACGACAGCCTCTCGCGCGAGCACGCGCGCATCGCCAAGATCGGCGAGTCGATCCTGCTGCAAGACCGCGACAGCACCAACGGCAGCTTCGTCAACGACGAGCGGGTCAAGAAGGTGCGCGTCCTCGAGGACGGCGACCGACTCACCTTCGGCGAGGGCAAGACCGTGCTGCGCTTCACCCTCGTGACGCCGCTCGAAGAGGAGCAGCTGCGCGAGGTCTGGGAGTCCACGCAGAAGGACGGCCTCACGGGCCTCTTCAACCGCAAGCACCTCGAGGAGCTGCTCGACCTCGAGATCACGCGTTCGCAGGGCGGCGGTGGCGACCTCTCCGTGGTGATGATCGACATCGACCACTTCAAGAAGGTCAACGACAACCACGGTCACCCCGCGGGCGACGCCGTGCTGCGCGAGATCGCGCGACGCATCGGCAAGGCCGTCCGCGCGGGAGATGCGGCGGCGCGGTACGGCGGCGAGGAGATGACCCTCGTCCTGCGCGCCACGCCGGCCGAGGCGTTCGGTCTCGCCGAGCGGGTGCGCGAGTCGATCGACGCGGCGCCGGTGGTCATCGGGCAGGGCACGCTCCTCTCGGTCACCGCGAGCTGCGGCGTCGCCTCGCTCTCCGAGTGCAACCCTGCGGACAAGCCCACCCTCATGGGTCGAGCCGATGCGCGCTTGTACACCGCCAAGCAGAGCGGACGGAACCGGGTGGTCGGGACTGGCTGAGCCACGCGCGATTGGTACAGTGCGCGCTTCATGCGCTTTTCCTGGATGTGGGTGGCGGTCGTGCTCTCGGCGAGTGGGTGCGCGGTCGGCGGGGACGACACCGACGTCGACGGGATCGTGGGCAAGAAGGACACGGGGCACTCCGACGTCCTCGGCGACGCCGACTTCGACACCGGCCTCGCGAAGGACACGGGACCGACGAAGGACACCGGGGCCCTCCCCGACACGGGCAGCGCGACCGACACGGGCGGCGCGACCGACACGGGCAGCACGACCGACACGGGCAGCACGACCGACACGGGCAGCGCGACCGACACGGGCACGAGCCCGTGCACGACCCTGGGTGTGGCCGAGTGCAAGGCGAGCGCCGAGGTGCTGGCGGCCATCAGCGGCGACACCGGCAGCCCGTCGGCGACCCGCACCGGCTCCGACGGCGCATTCTTCCGCGTCACCATCACCGAGGACGACTCGTCGCTCCTCTCGAGCAAGGACCTCAAGGTCCGCATCACGCTCGACTCCCCGGCCGGCGAGAACTTCGACCTCTACGTCTACAAGGGCAAGGCGAAGGGCGACGGGGGCGCGGTGGAGTGTGCGACGGTGACCAAGTCCTCGACCACCACGGGCAGCGACGTGGTCACCCTGAGCTGGAGCGACAATCGCCCCATCGGCGGCTTCGACGACTCCACGCCCCTCAGCATCGAGGTCCGCCCCACCGGCACCACCTGCGACCCGACCCAGACCTGGACCCTCAAGATCGAGGGGAACAAGTGAGCGGAGCGAGCCGGAGGCGAGCGCAGTGAACAGCGGCCGCCTCCACGGGCGGCCGCAACAGCCAACAAGTGAGCGGAGCGAGCCGGAGGCGAGCGCAGTGAACAGCGGCCGCCTCCACGGGCGGCCGCAACAGCCAACAAGTGAGCGGAGCGAGCCGGAGGCGAGCGCAGTGAACAGCGGCCGCCTCCACGGGCGGCCGCAACAGCCAACAAGTGAGCGGAGCGAGCCGGAGGCGAGCGCAGTGAACAGCGGCCGCCTCCACGGGCGGCCGCAACAGCCAACAAGTGA
>CAZUZY010000009.1:0-20010 GCA_964624885.1 uncultured Polyangiales bacterium
TTTCGGACCCGTCGCGATACCCCTTGTCGGCGGTCGCGTTAGAACCCAAGGCTGCAGGACTGAGCTTCGACAGCGTCTCGGCCGGCAAGAGCTCCGCCGACAGTCGGCGATCGTCGATCGTCAGCAGGAACTTGACCTTCTCTGGAATCAAACCCATCCGAGCACGCGGTTCGAGTACCTGCTCGAGGCATCGCGTGTGGAGAGGAGCAAAGTCTTCGCCGCAGGGACTGAAGGCCAGGCGCAGTCGCCCCTGCACACCCTTGTTGTCACGGATGTAGTCGACGACCTGCTCCAACGACGTGAAGGGCGCGGGTTCCGTCGCCTCGCTCGAGACCGAGGTCACCGGCTCGGGGCGCTCCGCAGCAGCAACGTGAGGCCGAACGCCAAGACGAGAGCGGTGGCCAGCGCGGCCGCGCGTCGCCACCTCACTTGGGCGGACGCTCGACCTCACCCGTCGGCACCTTCGGCGGTGCCTTGTCCCAGCGGATGTTGTCGACGATCGCCGCCGAGTCCAGGATGCCGTCGCTGGTGTCGTTCACCGTGAACCGGATCACGATCTTCTCGCCCGGCTCCACCTCGAACTTCGCCGTCAGCCAGCCGGTGCCGCCGCCGTACACGTAGCGGACGCCCGAGCCACCATCGATCGTGTCGTCCGTCGTCGCCGGCGTCGCCGTGCTGCCGTCGAAGCCGGTGCCCTTCAGCGTCCCCGCGACCGTCGCGTCGCCGTCCGTGCCCACGCACGGCGCCGACGAGAGCGCCTTCGCGTCCACGCCCGAGACGCTGCCCGGCTTGGGGCACAGCTGGAAGAACCCGCTGTTCACCGTGATCGCGCGGCCCTTCGCGTCCTTCGCCACGTTCGCGCCGGCGACCTTCTTGCCCGTCACGAGGGCGAAGAAGGCGTCGTTGAACGAGCTGTTCCAGTACTGGCTGAACTCGCTCGAGAAGAAGGCGAAGTCGAAGCTCATCGCCTTCGCGTTCGTCGGCACCTGGATGAAGAGCCGCACCTCCGCCCAGTCCTGGATGTTCACCGGGAAGCCCGGCAGCGGCGAGGCGCCGTTCGAGAGCTGCTTGCAGTCGTCCGCCGTGAGCGGGATGGCCGCGCACCCGCCGGTCGCCGGGAACAGGTCGAGCGCCTTGGCCGCGCGCGGATCCTTGCTGCCCCACGGGCCGTTCTGGATGCCGAAGAACGAGTCGCCCACGCGGGGCTTGTTGTCGCCGAACGCGTTGACGATCTTGCGCTGGCTCGCCTTGGTCACCGAGCCGCCGGCCGCGCCGAACTCCGCCTTCACGAGCGGGTCGAACGGCACGCCGGCCTTGGTCTTCGCGCGCTGCGGGCAGAGGTCCGCGGAGCGGCCGAAGTCCTTCGGGTCGTCCGAGGTGACCGACACGGTGCAGGTCTTCACCGGGTTGTCGACCGTGCCGTCGCAGTCGTTGTCGATCGAGTCGCCCTCGAAGTCGTAGGCCTCGGGGTTGATCGTCGCGTCCTTGTCGTTGCAGTCGCCCTGCGCGACCGTGTAGCCGTCGCAGTCGAAGTCGGGGTCGGCCGTCGTGCCGCAGCCCTTGCCGCCGCCCGTCTCGGTGGGGAGGGGCGCGTCGACGACGAAGCCGCCCTCCGTGGAGCCGGTGTCTTCGGTGGAGCCGTCCTCGACCGCGCCGTCCGTGCCGGCGTCCTTGCCGAACGTGCCGGCCGGGCCTTCGTCCTTGGCGGGCGAGCAGGCGGCGAACGTGGAACCGAGCAACAGGGCGACCCAGGGACCCAAGCGCGACATGGGCCACAGGGTTGTCACGCCGCAGGGTGCCCAGCAAGATGGTTCGCACACGAAACGTTGGGGCTGACCAATTCCAACGGTGCCGTCCTTGTGGCGGCCCGCGCCGACCGCGGGTACCTCTATCGCCCATGCTGAACATCCAGAACGAGACCATCGCCCGCCTGCGGGATCGGCTGAAGGAGCGCGGTGAGCGCCCCTCGTTGTTCGCCACGGATTTGAGCGCGATCGTCGCGTCCCAGGGCAACGACGTGCCGGCCGACGTGCTCCTCCGCTTCGATGCGCTCTGCGAGGCGATGTACCTGATGGCGACCGCCGACGGTCACCTGGATCCGGCCGAGGAAGACACGCTGCGCGGCGCGATCCGCGAGCTCTCCGAGGGCACGGTCCGCTCGGTGCACATCCGCTCGATGCTCGAGGGCGCGCAGCAGCGCCTCGCCAAGGAGGGCAAGGAGGCGCGGGTCAAGGCCATCGCCCACAACCTCAAGGGCGACGAGCCCACCGCCGAGGCCGCGTTCGTGCTGGCCGCCGCGATCGCCTTCGCCGACAACGAGATCGCCGACGAGGAGAACGATCTCCTGAACGACCTCGCCGAGGCCCTCGGCATCGACGAGGACAAGGCCAACGCCCTCCTCGACGAGCACCAGATCGGCGCCAGCGAGTAGAGAAGGTCTGGTGGGCCGCCCTTTCGGCGGCCCCGCCTCGTCAGCTGTCCTTCGCGCAGCGGAAGCCGAGCCACGCTGCGCGGTTTCCGCTGGCCGCCGAGGTGCGGCGCGTGGTCGAGAACGTCTCGATGCCGTTGAGGTCCCACGCGCCGCCGCGGACCACGTGGTCGTTGGAGCCGGCGACCGGCGCGGGCGGACCGCTCGGGTTGGCATACGGATCCCACCAGCTGTCGACCACCCACTCCTCGACGTTGCCGGACATCTCGAGCGCGCCGTAGGGCGAGGCGCCGAGGGGATAGCTGCCGACCGGCGCGGTGAAGCCCCAGCCGTCGTCGCCGGTGGCCGGGTCGGGCCACATCGAGGTGTACGTCTCGCCGAGCTGGGCCATCGCCTCGCGCTGACAGGCGACGTCGCAGCCGTTGATGTGCTTGGCCGTGGGCGCGACGTCTCCCCAGGGGAACGCGCGACTGTCGGTGCCGCGCGCCGCGAGCTCCCACTCGGCCTCGGTGGGCAGGCGCTTGCCGGTCCACGCGCAGTACTTCACCGCCTCGTCCCAGGAGACGCAGTTGATCGGGTGCTGTTCGAGGCCGGGCTTGTCGTAGGTGCAGACCTTGGTGTGGTTCGGCGAGAAGGTGTCCCCCTGGGTGAGGGGGGCGCACGCGCCCGCGCTGACGCAGGCCCGGTAGGCGCCCGCGGTCACCTCGGTGCGATCGATGACGAACGCCTTGACCGTGACCGAGATGCCGCCCGGCGGGTTGCCGTACGACTGTCCGCCGGGCCACTTGGCCTCGGCCCCCATCTTGTAGGTGGCGGCGGGCACGTAGACGACGTCGCCGCGGTGCTCGAGCTTGCCCTTCACCACGGGGGGGACGAAGGCCGCCGCCGGTCCCGCCGAGACGGACACCGCGAGGGCGGCGAGGCTGACGCGGAACAGGCCGGCAAGCGCGAGCTCGGAGCGCACACGCCGAACGTAGCACCACCGCAACGCTGCCGCTAAGCTCGCGCCGTGAACATCCACCTCGAGCACGACATCCGGCTGGGCGAAGACGCGTTCTGGAAGGCCTTCTTCGATCGCGGCTTCAACGAGCGACTCTACCGCGACTACCTGCACTTCCCCGAGTTCGAGGTGACCGAGCAGACCGAGACCGAGGCGGAGATCCGGCGCAAGCTGAAGGTGCTCCCCAAGCTCGACATGCCGGGTGCCGTGCAGAAGGTGCTCGGGAGCTCGTTCCGCTACGTCGAGGAGGGCACGTTCGACCGCAAGTCGAAGACGTGGCGCTTCAAGACCATCCCGAGCCTGCTCGCCGACAAGACCAAGAACGAGGGCGTCCTGCGGGTGCAGGCGATGGGGGACGACAAGGTCAAGCGCATCCTCGACGTGACCCTCGAGGTGAAGGTGTTCGGCCTCGGTGGCACCCTCGAGAGCACGTTCGAGAAGGCGATCCGCGACGGCTGGAACAACAGCGCCACCTTCATGAACCAGCAGGCCGAAAAGGGCCTGTGACGCCGTGTGACGCCCGCGGCCACGTCGGCTAGCGCGGTGCCATGTCGTCGCGTCCGCTGCCGCTCCTCGCCTCTGTCCTCGCGCTCGTCACCGCCTGCGGGCCGGAGGCGATGCGGCCCGTGCACGACACCGTGGTGGTGGCCGCGCCCGCGGGGAGCCCCACCGCCGCGCCTGCGCCGAAGGGGCCCACCGAGGAGGACGCGAAGAAGTTCCTGGTCGCGGTCGACAAGGAGCTGCGTCGGCTGTGGACCGCGCAGTCGCGCGCCGACTGGATCAACAAGACCTACATCACGGTCGACTCCGACGAGCTCGCGGCCGACGCGCAGGAGGCGCAGATGGCCTACCTCAACGAGGTCATCCCGCAGGCCACGAAGTTCGACGGGCTCGCGCTGGCCGAGCCGCTCCGGCGCCAGCTCACGCTGCTCAAGCTCGCGAGCCTGCCCACGCCCTCGCCCAACGACGCGAAGAAGCGCGCCCGGCTCGCCGACCTCACGGTGTGGCTCGGCAGCGAGTACGGCAAGGGCAAGTACACCCCCAAGGACGACAGCAAGCTCCCGAAGCTCGCCAAGACCTACGGCGTCAAGGAGGCCGCGTGGACCCTCGAGGACCTCTCGCGCCTCATGGCCAAGGAGCGCGACGCGGGCGTGTTGCTCGAGGCCTGGAAGGGCTGGCACGCGACGGGTCACCACCTCAAGGCCAAGTACAAGGAGTACGTCGACCTCGGCAACGAGGGCGCCAAGGAGATCGGCTTCGCCGACATGGGGGCGCTGTGGCGCGCCGGCTACGACATGACCCCCGAGGCGTTCGAGCAGGACACCGAGCGCCTCTACACCCAGATCAAGCCGCTCTACGAGCAGCTCCACTGCTACGTCCGCAAGCAGCTGCGCAAGCGGTATCCGGCCGAGAAGATCGGCCAGAAGATCCCCGCGCACCTGCTCGGCAACATGTGGGCGCAGGACTGGAACAACATCTACGATCTGGTCGAGCCCTACCCGGGCGCCGCCAAGCTCGACGTGACCGCGGGGCTCAAGAAGAAGAAGGTCGACGAGAAGGGCCTCGTCCGCATCGCCGAGAGGTTCTTCGTGAGCGTCGGCCTCGACCCGCTGCCGAAGACGTTCTGGGAGCGCTCGCTGTTCAAGCGCCCCGAGGACCGCGAGGTGGTGTGCCACGCGAGCGCCTGGGACGTGAACTTCAACAACGATCTCCGCATCAAGATGTGCGTCGAGATCAACGAGGAAGACCTGCTCACGGCCCACCACGAGCTCGGTCACGACTACTACTACCACTACTATTACAAGCTCCCGATCCTGTTCCAGCAGGGGGCCAACGACGGGTTCCACGAGGGCATCGGCGACACCATCGCGCTCTCGGTCACGCCCAAGTACCTGCACGACATCGACCTCGTCCCCACCGTGCAGAAGGACGACAAGGCCGCCCTCGACTTCTTGATGAAGACGGCGCTTGGCAAGATCGCCTTCCTGCCGTTCGGCAAGCTCATCGACCAGTGGCGCTGGGACGTGTTCAGCGGCAAGACCAAGCCGGCCGACTGGAACAAGGCCTGGTGGCAGCTGCGCGAGCGCTACCAGGGGGTCGCCGCGCCGGTGGCCCGCACCGAGTTCGACTTCGACGCCGGCGCGAAGTACCACGTGCCGGGCGGCACGCCCTACGTGCGGTACTTCCTCGCGCACGTCTACCAGTTCCAGTTCCACCGCGCGCTGTGCAAGGCCGCCGGGCACACCGGGCCGCTCCACGAGTGCTCGATCTACGGCAACAAGGACGCCGGCAAGAAGCTCGAGGCCATGCTGCGCCTCGGCGCGAGCAAGCCGTGGCCCGAGGCGATGGAGGTGCTCACCGGCGACAAGACCGCCGACGCGGCCGCGCTGCTCGAGTACTTCGCGCCGCTCTCGAAGTGGCTCGCCGAGCAGAACAAGGGCGAGCAGTGCGGCTTCTGAGGGTCTGGCTGGTCCGCCACGGCGAGACGGACTGGAACCGCGAGGGCCGCTGGCAGGGGCACACCGACGTGCCCCTCAACGCCGAGGGCCGCGCGCAGGCCGGGGCGCTCGCCGAGCGGCTCCGCGGTCAGCGCCTCGCCGGCATCGCGACGAGCGATCTCACGCGCGCGCGAGAGACCGCGGAGGCCGTGGCGCAGGTGCACGGGTTGCCGGTGCTCGGGCCCTTCCACGAGCTGCGCGAGCGCGGCTACGGCGTGTTCGAGGGCCTCACCCGCGAGCAGTGCGAGGCGCAGTTCCCGGACCTCGTGCGCTCGGGGCCGCCGCTCGGCATGCTCGAGCCGCCCGGCTCGGAGCCGCGCAAGGAGGTCGGCGCGCGCCTCGACCGCATCGTGCGCGCGCTGGTCACCGAGCACGGCGACGAGCACGCCCCCCTCTTGCTCGTGAGCCACGGCGGTGCGATCCGCACGTTCCTCTCGCACGCCACCGACGTGATGGTCCCGCCGGTCCCCAACACCGGGATCTACGCGGTCGACTTCGACGGCGCGCGCTTCGTCTCGCCGCGCCTGCTGCCCTGAGCGCAGACCACGGTCGCGCTTGCCGCGGCGGACGGTCTTCGGCGATCCTCCGGCCATGAGCGCAATCGCGGGTGGGGCCGTGGCGGGTCTGCTGATCGCCAACAACATCGGACGCACGACGAAGGGGATCGAGAAGGCCAAGGAGACGTGGCCCGCCCTCGGCGAGCGCGGCCTCGCCGTCGCCACCGAGGCGACGACCGGCTTCGCCGTGGCCACCGGCAAGGAGCGCCCGCGGGCGCACGGAGAGCTCGGCGGTCACCCGGTGACGGTGCAGATCGTCACCGATTTCGTCCACTGCGCGCGCACCGAGATCGTCGTGCAGCGCGCCGGCGCCGACGCCCGCGTCGGTGTGTACCCGAGCCCGGGCGGTGTCCTCGGCCAGCTGCGCGACTGGCTGCAGCACGACATCGAGATCGGCGACGAGGCCTTCGACGCCGCGTTCCTGGTCACCGGCAAGCCGGCCGAGGCCGCCAAGTCGCTGCTCTCGAGCGCCCCGCTGCGGGAGCGGATCGCCGGGCTCTCGGGCTCCTCGTTCGCCGGCATCGAGCTCGACCAGGAGCGCGTGCGGGTCACGCTGAGTGGGGTGGAGACCGATCTGCCGACGCTGGGCGCGGCGCTCGATCTCGCGCTGGCCGCCGCCGGCTAGCGTCGCCGTCGGGCGGCGCGCGTGGCGAGCAGCAACGCGAAGGCGAGCCCCCCCGATCCCGCGGCCCGCCCCACGTGGCAGCCGCAGCCCTCGTCGGGCGGCGTGGCCGGTGTGACCGGACCCGCGTCCACGGCGGGGCCGGCGTCCGGCGTCGGGATGCCGAGCTTGTCGCGGGTGGCCGGCCAGTCGCGCGGGCAGAGCGTGCGGGTCGGCGTGCCGCTCGGGCACTCGAGCTGCGCGAGCTGGGCGAGCTTGTAGAGCGGCGCGAACGTGGCGCCGTCGTCCTTGCTGAGGCCGAGGGTGAAGCCGTCGGGGAAGTCGGCGCCGCACGCGTAGAGGCCCGCCGCGGACCAGGTGAGGCACCGCGCGCCGACGCTGGCGCGCGCGGCGAACGCGTGGTCCTTGGTGGACGCGACCTGCACGCCGTCGTTCGGTCCGCCGTACGCGACCTTGCTGCCGTCGGGGCTGAGCGCGAGGCCGAGCATCGAGCCCTTGCTGGTGGCGATCCGCGTGAACGAAGCGCCGCCGTCGGCCGAGAAGAGCAGGTGATCGGTCGCGCCGCCCGACTTCGGGTCGGCGGAGACGCGCACGTAGAGGCGGTCGGGGTCCTTCGGGTCGACCGCGCTGACGAACGCGGCGAGTCCCCCCTCGAGGTCCACCGGCAGCTCCTTCCACGACGCGCCGTGGTCGTCGCTGCGGTAGAGCAGGCCGGCCCGCCCGGAGGGGCCCACCTCGCCGTCGACGCCCGCGTCGGTCGACGCGGAAGCGCGGCTGCCGCTCGCGTAGAGGCGCTCCTTGCGGCTCGGGGCCACCTCGATCGTCTCGGCGTTGAACGTGGGCGGGAGCGCGGCGCCGAGCTGCTTCCAGCTGGCGCCGCCGTCGGTCGACTCGCCGACCACGACGGTGAAGGTCCCGGCCGCGCTGCCGCTCGACGTGATCGCCACCACCCGCGCCGGGTCGGTGGGGTCGACGGCGAGGTCGATCACGTAGAGTCCCGTGAACGGGGGCGCGTCGTGGGTGAACGTGCAGCCACGGTCCGAGCTCGTGGCGATCCCCGCGCCGAACAGGCCCGCCAGCAGGCGCCCCGGGCCCGTGACAGCAATGGCAGGATCGAGGGTGCCGCCGTAGCCGACGCTGGTCTCGCAGAGCCAGAGCCACGTGGCGCCGGCGTCGAACGACTGCAGGACGCCGTAGGTGGTGCGGAGCGTGAGACGGGTCGGATCGGTGGGCGCGACGACGAGCTGGTTCGCGTAGGGGAACCGGCCGTTGGCCGCGGCGGTGCCCGGCGCGAGGACCAGCCCGAGCGCGATCGCGCCGGCCAGGCGCCTCAAGGGGAAGCGCTCCCCGCGACGAGCAGGTAGGCGCCGAACGGGCCCTCGGCGAGGATCTCGATCGCATCGCCGCGTCGACGTCCGCGCAGCCGCTCCACCGGGCCGGGATCGTCGTCGGGATCGCCGAGATCGGCCACGATCTCGGGGCGACCGTCGCGGAGCACGGCGAGCGACGTGGCGCCGGGCTCGTAGAGCGCGCACAGCTCGAGGCCGGCGAAGACGAGCGAGGCCGTGCAGCCCGCGGGCGGCGTCGCGACCGGGGGGCCGGTGACGAAGTCGACGTCGGCGTGAGGGGGCAGGGGCGTGACGGCGAAGGCCCGATCGGCGCGGCGCGTCTCCCGCGCGAGGGCCGGCGCGAACCGCGCGTCGTCGAAGCCCTCGTCGATCTCGGTGTCACGCTCCTCGGCGAGCAGCGAGGGGTCGTCGACGACGAACGACTCCTCCACGCCCTCGGCGCCGTCGTCCATGGCCTCGTCCTCGAGGTCGGAGAGGGAGGCGTCGCGCGTGTCGGTCTCGTCGGCCTCGTCGGAGTCGTCGAGGAGGCCGCGCTCCTCGGAGGCGAGCAGCGCGTGGGGCACGTCGACGTCGGAGGCGGTGTCGTCGAGGCCCGTGGTCGTCGTGTCTTCTCCGAGGGAGGGGCGACCGACGACGTCCCCGCCGAGCGGCGCGTCGTCGAGGCCGTCGTCGGCCTCGGTGTCGCCGGCCAGCGGGCCGACGTCGACCTCGCCGACGGTCTCTTCTTCGACGTGGGCTGCGTGCGGTCGCAGCGAGTCTTCACCCATGGCTTCAGGATTGCCCCTGACCCCACGGCGGTCCACCCGGGGTGCCGGGAGGTGGGCCGTAGGGCTGCTGGGGCTGGGTCGGCTGGGGCCCTTGCTGGCCGTACGGCGGCTGCGCCGGCTGCCCGTACGGTTGCTGCGGATACGGCTGCTGCGGGTACGGCTGCTGCGGGTACGGCTGCTGCGGGTACGGCGGCTGCGGGTACGGCGGCTGTCCGTAGGCCTGCGGCGGCGCCTGTCCGTACGCGGGCGGCGCGTACGGCTGCTGGGGCGGCATCTGTCCGTAGGGCTGCTGCGGGGCGAACGGCTCGAAGGCGGGCGGTCCGCCGGCCGGGGCGAGCGGGCGCGGCTCCGGCCCGTGGATCGCGTCGTCGAGCTTCAGCGCATGACGCACGAGCCCGTAGAGGATGCCCATGCACACGACGACGATCACGACGACCTCGAGGAGGCCGACCGCCGGCTCGGGCGACGCGAAGCCGAAGAAGCCGCCGCTGAACACCGCCCAGTCGTAGGTGCCGTGGATCAGCACGGCGAAGAACAGGCCGAGCACCACCCACCCGAACGCCGAGCCCTTGCTCATCTTCCCGCGGCCCACGAAGTAGCCCATGATCCCGGAGCACACGGCGTGCAGCGGCACCGCGGTGAACGCGCGCAGCAGGCCGACGCCCAGGTTGCCCGCGGAGTAGAGGACGTTCTCGAGCATGGCGAACCCGAGGCTCGCGGCCGCGGTGTAGAGGATGCCGTCCATCACCTCGTCGAAGTACGGCTTGCGCCAGAGGAACAGCAGCACGACGAGCAGCTTGAACGACTCCTCGGTGGTGGCGGCGACGAGGAAGGCGTTGAGGAAGCCCCCCTGCTCGTTCACCAGCGACTTGCCGAGGACCTCGACCAGCACGAGCTCGACGCCGGCCGCCGGCAGGCAGGTCGCGACGCCCCACAGCACCATGTTGCGCACCGCACCGGGTGGCTCGGGCCGCTTCTCGTCCCACTTCTTGAACAGCCACAAGAGCAGGAATGCCGGCGCCAGCGCGAGCGCGATGGTCAAGCGGATCATCGCCCAGGTGTATCACCAGCGGCGCAGAGCGGCGCGAGAGTTCAGCGATCGCGCCCGATCCACACGATCCACACGAATCCGAGCAGGAACAGGACGGCCAGGGCGACCGCGGTCCGCGAGAGGCGGGTTCGGGCCGGGGGGGCCTTGCGGGTCATGTAGCGCACCTCGACGAGCTCGCCGCCCGCCGAGAGGAGCGCGATGACGCAGGCCGTGCCGACCGTGCGGGCGAGGAGCGCGCGCTCGGGCGCGTTGGCCCCCGGCGGGAGCCGCAGCAGCTGGTAGACGATGAGTCCCGAGAGCCCCGCCGCGACCCAGAGCGGGAGCTGCGCGAGCCGCGGGAGTACGTTGCGCGGCGAGAGGCGCGGGGGCGGCTCGTGATCGACCATCGCCGCGTCGAGCTCGCGCATGGCCACGCGGGCCGCGTCGTCGCCCGCGCCGATCGTCGGGCCGCCACCGCCCTCGGAGCCCTTGGGCACCGCCACCGCCTGCGGTCGGATGAGCACGATCCCGATCGCCGTCCACGCGAGCGCGCCGACCAGCACCTCGACCGGCTCGGCCAGGGTGGTGGGAGAGGTGGGGCCGAGGACCCACGCCGCCGCCGACGGCAGGACGAAGCCACCCAGCACCACCGGCACGAGGTGACGCGTGCCGCGCGACAGCACGATGGCCGCCGCGAGGATGCCGCACCCCGCGAGCCCGGCCGCCACGCGCGGGGGCCACGGGCTCCCGAGGAAGAAGCCCGCCGGGCGCACGGTCGTCCACCACGCGACGAACGCCGCGACGACCATCGGGCCGATGTCGCGCAGGAGCGCGTCGCCCTTCGCCGCCTGCGTGCGCGTGTCGACCGGAGGCACGGGACGAATCTAGCCGAAGCGGGCCCACCGCGTCAGGTCGCATCCCCGGGCTTGCCCAACGGCGCGCCGGATCGCATGATCGGGCTTCTTTCCCGCTTCGCTTCGGAGGTCTCATGCGCCGCTTCCTCTCCCTCGTCGTCGTCACCCTCGCCACCGTCGCCTGCAGCTCGAGCAGCGTCGAGACCACCGAGTCGGACGTCGGCAGCGACGCCAGCGGCGACGCGGCCGCCGACACGCTCGCGACCGACACGCTCGCGACCGACTCGACCGCCGGTGATTCCACGGCCTCCGACTCGACCCCGGCCGACTCCACGCCGGCCGATTCGAGCGTCGGCGATGCGCCGGCCGACTCCTCCGGCAAGTCGTGCGGCGGCATCCTCTCCGACACCTGCCCGAGCAAGGGCGAGTTCTGCAAGAAGGCCATCGGCTCGTGCGCGGGCCTGTCGGTGCCCGGCACCTGCACCGCGAAGCCCACTGGGTGTACCAAGGTCCTCGACCCGGTCTGCGGGTGCGACGGCACCACCTACGACAACCCCTGCATGGCCGACGCCGCCGGCGTCAACGTGGCGAGCAAGGGCGCGTGCTCGTCGCCGGGCAAGGTCTGCGGCGGCAAGCTCGGTGGCACCTGCTCCGCGAGCGAGTGGTGCGACTACCCGGACGGCGCGATGTGCGGCGCGACGGACGCCTCGGGGGTCTGCAAGGCGCGCCCCGACGTCTGCCCGGGCGTGGTGGCGCCGGTGTGCGGCTGCGACGGCAAGACCTACAACAACGGCTGCGAAGCCAGCAAGGCGGGCTTCGACGTGCGCACCACGGGCAAGTGCCCCTGAGCGTGCGCTAGAGCAGCCCCGAGCGCTTGGCGAACTGCTCGGTCGCCGTCTTGGCGGCGCCGAGCGACGAGCCGATCCCCGTCGCGACCGCGTTGACGGTCCCGTCCTTGAACACGTGCCAGTTCCACCGCCCGTCGCCCTTCGGCTCGACCTTGAGCAAGAACGGCCCGGCCTTGCAGCTCCACAGATCCTTCGGGGCCTTGCTCCAGTCCATGACGCGAGCCTAGCGGAGGCTTGCGTCGGCGGCGTGGCGCGCGATGCTGCGGCCGTGCGCTCGCCTGTGCCGCTGCTCGCGGTCCTCCTCCTCGGTTGTGGTGCCCGAACCGGTCTCCGCGAGCTGGGTGCCGACGGCGATGGAGCGCCGGACGGGTCGACGTTCGACGTCTCCGTCGACGGAGCCACCGATGGCGTCTCCGACGAGGGCTTCGATCTCGGCCCCACGGATGCAGCGCCGGTGCTCGATCTGGGCGTGCCCGACACAGGAATCCCGGCGAGCTGTCCGGGTGCGGTTCCGCTCGCCGGGACGGCCTGCGCGTTCGTCGGTGACTGCAGCTACAGCGGCTGCGACCCGAAGATCCCGGACGTCGCCGCGTGCGTCGGCGGTCGCTGGGTGGTGACGGCCCACGCCTGCGCGCCGGCTGCGGATCGTTGCCCGCTCGCGATGCCGGGCTCTTCCACCAAGTGCTCCCTGCCCGAGGGCCTCGTCTGCTACTGGGACGACTGTCGCCCGGCGAGCGCCATCGGTGTCTGCCGCGGCACCTGGAGCGTCAAGCCGGGCAACTGCGTCCCTGCCGCCGCGATGTGCCCGCTCGCCCTGCCTGTCGAGGGCTCCGCCTGCCCCGACCTCGGGCCGGGCACCGTCGCGGCCTGCAGCGTCCGCAACGCGTGCGGACTCCCTGCGACCACGACCTGCGCCGGGGGCCGCTGGCACAACGACGTGCCCCCCTGCGCCTCGTCCCCCGGGTGTCCCCCGACCGAGCCTGCCCCCGGCTCTCCCGTGACGCCGGGCAGCCCACGCTTCTGCGTATACGCGAACGACTGCGGTGGACTCGACCTGGCGCAGGCCAACAGCACGAGCTGGCTGGTCACGCGCCCCGCGTGTCCCGACCGCAAGTGCCCGACCTCGGACGGCGTGACGGGAACATGCTCCGCCGAGGGACAGCTCTGCGCCTACCCCGCCGGTGCGGGCTGCGAGCTCGACTGCACGTGCAAGGGGGCCGTCTGGTCCTGCGTGCAGAGCTGCGCGCCAGCCCCGGGCGGCAAGTGAGCGCCGCCTCGGGCCATCGGCCTGGGCGCTCGCCCTAGGACCGAACGAGACTCGCGGGCTCGATGGTCGCGCTCGGCGCCTCCTCGGCCGGAGCGTCGCCGACCACGGGGAGCCCCAGCTTGCGCCAGAGATCGGCGTCGAGCAGGTGGCTGCCGCGCACGTTGCGGAGGGCCGCGAGCATGCTCTGCTTGGTGCCGGCGTTCTTGCGCTCGAGCTCGTCGAGCAGCGCCTGCATCTGCTTGCGCTGCAGGTTCTCCTGCGAGCCGCACAGGTCGCACGGGAGGATCGGGAACCGCTCGAGCTCCGCGTAGCGCGCGATGGTGGACTCGGCGGCGAACACCAGCGGGCGGATGACGATGTTGCGCCCGTCGTCGCTGCGCAGCTTGGGCGGCATGGCCTTGAGCTGGCCGGCGAACACGAGGTTGAGCATGAGGGTCGCGAGCACGTCGTCGCGGTGGTGGCCGAGCGCGATCTTGGTGCACCCGAGCTCCTGCGCGAGCGAGTAGAGGATCCCGCGCCGCAGACGCGAGCACAGCGAGCAGTAGGTCTTGCCCTCGGGGACCTTCTCCTTGACGACGCTGTAGGTGTCCTCGTGGACGATGCGGAAGTCGTAGCCCTGCTGCTCGAGCCAGCCGCGCAGGCGCTCCACCGGGTAGCCCGGGTGACCCTGGTCGAGGTTGACCGCCACGAGGTCGAACGAGATCGGCGCGGTCTTCTGCATGCGGCGGAGCAGGTGCAGCATCGTGTAGCTGTCCTTGCCGCCGCTGATGGCGACCATCACCTTGTCGCCCTCCTCGATCATCGAGAAGTCGCGCACCGCCTGGGCCATGTCGCGGGTGAGCCGGCGCTCGAGGTGCGCGTGCTCCTCGGCCTCGGAGCTGGGCTGGAACGGCGTGCGGGCGGTCACGCCGCGGGGTGTAGCACGCGTCGGTGAGCGAGGCGGGCCGGCCCGCTCAGGGGCCGCGGGCGGGCGCCTCGTCCAGGGAGAGCAGGCCGTGACGCCGCCACCCGACGCGCGCGAGCCAGGTGTGGGGGGCCTGGACCGGCGCCCCCGCGAGGGGCGCCGCTCTCCGGTCGCGCAAGCCGTCGCAGTACACCGCGGAAGAGCACGGGTCGAGCCGCGTGGGCACGCGGACCTGGTGCTTCTTGAAGTTGAAGAGCACGTAGGCGAGCGCGAAGCGGACCTCGCGCGGCGTGCGCAGCGCGCGGCTGTGGTAGCGGTCGTCGAGCACGCGGCCCTGGCGCCCGCAGGCGCGGTTGATCGCGCGCGCGAGGCGAACGCCCAGGGAGCGCGCTCCCGCCCGCAGGGCGCTGGAATCGACCGCCTCGACCACCAGGTGCACGTGGTTGTCCTGCACGGAGAAGTGGAGCACGCGGAACGTCGCGCCCTGCGACGCGCGCAGCGCGCCCACCACCGCCGGAAAGACCTCGAACGACCGCAGAGACGGCAACCCGGCCATGCACCGGAGCGTGAGGTGCACCGGCGCCCACCCCACGTGCGGTGGCCTCGGGCGGTGGGGGACGAGCGCCCGTGACGCGAGACGCTTGCGACCCGCCCCGACGCGCCGCCCACCCCACCCGCGCGTGCGGGGGAGCTCGAGCTGACCTCGGGGCGCGGATCGCTTGGCCACTTGATTGAGCGTATATACGGGTTGCCCGATGTCAAGCGCGCCGGGGGGGCGCTGCGAACATGGATGACGGTTCGTGCCGACATGGTCACAGCCCGGCTTGCCGAGGCCATGTCGCGTTGGCAAGGCGCACCTTCTGGGGTCACTCGCCCCCGGCTCGGCCTTCTCCTCGCGGCATCACCACGAGCTCGGCGGACGAGGCCGAGACTGGAGGTCTGAGAGTTCGCCTCGCTGCGCGAGGCTCAGCGGCCTTCGAACCTGGGTGTCCGCTTGCCGACGTAGGCGGCGAGGCCCTCGCCGGCGTCGTGGCTCGCGAACAGCTCGGCCTGCAGCTCGCGCTCGAGGGCGAGGCCCTGCTCGAGGGGCATGTCGGCGCCGGACTGCACGGCGCGCTTGATGCGGCCCACGGCGAGCGGCGCCTTGCCAGGCGGGCCGAGGCGCTTCGCGTACTCGACCACCTGGGACACGAAGTCGTCGCGCGAGCTCGCGTCGTAGACGTGGTGCACGAGCCCGAGCTCCTGCGCGCGCTCGACCGGGAACGTCTCGCCCTCCACCATCAGCTGCATCGCGCGGGCCTTGCCGAGCAGGCGGGTCAGGCGCTGGGTGCCACCGGTGCCGGGCAGCACGCCGAGGTTGATCTCGGGGAGCCCCATCTTGCCGGCGCCGCGGCGCGCGATGCGGATGTCGCACGCGAGGGCGATCTCGAGGCCACCGCCGACGCAGTGCCCGTTGATGGCGGCGATGACCACCATCGGGGTCTGCTCGAGCCGCATCAGGGTCTCGTTGGCGTGCAGGCAGAAGTAGTATTTGAAGGTCTGGTCGACCTCCGAGAGCATGCGGATGTTGGCGCCGGCGCAGAAGAACTTCTCGCCGTGCCCCGTCAGCACGATGGCGTGCACCTCGTTGTCGAAGCGCGCCTCGAGGATCGCGCTGTCGAGGTCCTTCATCATCTCGTGCGTGTAGGCGTTCATGGGGGGATCGTTCAGGACGATCGTCGCGACCCCATCGCTCACCGAGTAGTCGACCAGCCCAGGCATGGGCGGCACCGTAGAACAATCAAACGGGCTCGGGCCAGTGGGAGAGGCCGACCAGGGTGCCGTCCGGATCGCGGACGTACAGCGTATACGGTGATTTCCGCTCGATCGGCACTCCGGCCGCCGCGAGCCGCGCCTCCCAGGATGCCCGCTCCTCGCGCCCGATGGCCAGGGCCAGGCAGTGGAGGCCCGGCGCGGCGTCGTCGCGGGGCGAGCCCGACCCCCCGGCCTTCTCGAGGGCCAGGAAGCCGCGGTCGAGGGAGAGCCAGACGCTGCGGGGGCGCCCGTGGTCGTCGTCCCAGCGGCGCTCGACGGGGAGGCCGAGGACCTCGACCCAGAACCGCTCGGCCCGCGCGAGATCGGCGACGACGATGGCGAGGTGGTGGACGGCCCGCATGACGGGCCAGTCGATCACGTCCGCCGCAGCCGACAAAGCGCGATTCGTCCGAAGGCCCTCCCGCGAGGCAACGGGTTGAGCCGGAACGGCACGAGGGGCAGCCACGCGCTCGAGTAGGCCCACGCCTCGACGACGAAGCCGGCGTCCTTGGCGTGGTGCTCGAGCAGCCACCGCGGCATGGGCGTGATGTGACCGTGGACCAGGTCGGTGTGCGGGTCGCGCAGGCGCCACGGATGGTCGAAGAACAGATCCCATTGTCCCACCCCCAGGAAGAGCAGGCGCGACAGCGCGCCGGTGAGGTTCGGCGTCGACACGATGGCGACCCCGCGCGGCCGAACGACGCGGCCGAGCTCGCGCAGGAACGCGCGCGGGTTCTCGAGGTGCTCGATGATCTCGACCGCCATCGCCGCGTCGATGCTGCGGTCGGCGAACGGCAGCGGGCGCTCGAGATCGGCCTCGATCAGCGGCACGTCGGCGCGGAACTGCTGCGTGTAGCGCTCGACCGCGGTGACGTCGTGACCGAGCGCCGCGAGCCGCGTCGAGAGGTTGCCCCGTCCCGCGCCGAGGTCGACCACGCGGCAGGGGGGCGCGCCGGCGAGCAGCGAGAGCGCGACGTCGTGGGTGTCGCCGTAGGCGCGTGGGCCCTCGACGGAGAACTTGCTGCGCAGCCACTCGAGGGGAGGTGCGAAGGAATCCGACAGCGAAGTGAGGAGCGTCATACGCACCCGCATCGCAAGCCGCGTGCCCAGTTTGTTGCGGGGGGCTCTCGCCCCCCGGTTGGGCTCGCCTTCGCGACGCGCCTCCGGGCGGGCCTCGCCGTGATCGCTCGCCCGGCGGCGCGTCGCCGGCTCGCCCAACCCCCCAGCGCGCCTGCGGCGCGGGAAAGAGACGTGGCCCGACCGACACGGTTCGGTGGCGCGTCTGCCGGCTCGCCCGACCCCCCAGCGCGCCTGCGGCGCGGGAAGGAGACGGGGGCCCGACCGCCGCGGGTCTACGGCGCGTCGGCGGCTTGCCCGCCGACGGCCATGGTGGCGTGGCTGCGAGGCGTGTCGGTGGGGCCCACGCGGGCGTCGTCGGCACACGTGGCAGAGCGATCGTGCGTGGGCGCGCGGCGCACAGCTGCAGCGCGGCGGGCGAGAGCGGGGCTCAGCGGGCGACGCGGCGGAGGCGGAGGGAGTTGGTGACGACCGACACCGACGAGAGCGCCATGGCTGCGCTGGCCAGGATCGGGCTCAGCTGCACGTGCAGGAGCGGATAGAGGACGCCCGCCGCGACCGGGATGCCGATGACGTTGTAGCCGAACGCCCAGAACAGGTTCTGCCGGATGATCCGCATCGTCGCGCGCGACACGTCGATGGCCTCGACGAGGCCGCGCAGGTCCCCGCGTACGAGGGTGACGTCGGCCGCGTGCATGGCGACGTCGGTCCCGCCGCCCATCGCGACCCCGACGTCGGCACGCGCGAGCGCCGCGGCGTCGTTGAGCCCGTCACCGACCATCGCGACCGCGTGCTCCCCGCGGGCGGCGGCGATGGCCTCGGTCACCGCGACCACCTTGTCCTCCGGGCGCACCTCGGCGCGCACCTCGGGGATGCCGAGCTCGGCGGCGATGCGCTCGGCCGTGGCCCGCCGATCCCCCGTCACCATCACCACCCGGATGCCCCGCGCCGCGAGCGCGACCATGGCCTCCTTCGCGTGGGGGCGCACGGCGTCGCCGAGGCCGAGCACGAGGGCGGGCTCGCCGTCGATCGCGACCACCACCGGCGTGAGCGACCGGGCGAGGATCTCTTCCTCGGCGACCGCGACTGCGGCATCGCCCGCGCCGGCGAAGGCGCGCGTGCCGACCCGGACGACGCACCCGTCCACCGTGCCCTCGATACCCTCTCCGCGCACCGCCCGTGCGTCGGTGACGCCGAGGGCGTCCGTCGCGGCGGCGGCGATCGCGCGCCCGAGCGGGTGCTCGCTCCGCGTCTCGAGCGCCGCGGCCAGCGCGAGGGCGCGGGTCGGGTCGGCCCCGCCGATGGTCTTCGTCACCACGATCTCCGGCCGCCCCACGGTCAGCGTGCCGGTCTTGTCGAGCAGGATGGTGCCGATCCGGTGGGCCTGCTCGAGCGCCGCGCCCGAGGCGAACAGGAGCCCGCGGCTCGCGGCGGCGCCGGTGCCCACGAGGATCGCGGTCGGCGTGGCGAGGCCCATGGCGCAGGGGCACGCGATGATCAGCACCGAGACGAACGCGAGCAGCGCGTGGGGGAGCGCGCCGCGCCCCGGCATCAGCACGAGCCACCCGACCGCGGCCAGCACCGCGAGGACGATCACGACGGGCACGAACACGGCGCTCACCGCGTCTGCCACGCGCTGGATCGGTGCCTTGTCGCCTTGCGCCTCCTCGACCAGCCGGACCATGCGGGCGAGGGTGGTGTCGGCCCCGACGCGGGACGCCTCGATCTCGAGCGCGCTCCCGCCGTTGACCGTACCCGCCGCGACCCCCGCGCCCACCGTCTTCTTCGCGGGCTCGCTCTCGCCCGTGAGCATCGACTCGTCGACGGTGCCCTCGCCCACGGTCACCCGACCGTCGACCGGAAAGCGCTCCCCCGGCCGCACGAGCACGGTGTCTCCCACCACGACGTCGTCGGCGTCGATCTCGAGGAACACGCCGGCCTCACCCCGCACGCGCGCCGTCGGGGGGCGGAGCGCCGAGAGCGCGCGGATGGCGTCCGCGGTGCGGGTGCGCGCGCGAGCCTCGAGGAAGCTGCCGAGCAGGAGCAGCGCGAGGATGCCCGAGACCGCCTCGTAGTAGACGTCGGCCGCGAGCCCCGCGCGGTGCAGGGTGTGGGGGGCGACCGTGGCCGCGACCGACCACGCGAGCGCGGCGCCCGTGCCGATCGCGACCAGCGTCGACATGTCGGCGCTCTTGCGGCGCACCGAGGCCCACGCGCGCACGTAGTAGCGAGCGCCGGCCCACCCGACGACCGGCAGGGTGAGCAGCAGGAGCAGCCACCGCACCCAGCCGAGCTCCATCGAGTGGCCGGCGTCGTGGCCGTGCATCAGCGGCATGGAGATGGCCATCGAGATCGCGAACAGCACCATCGCGACGGTCATCTTGCGCGCGAGGTCGCGGCGCTCACGCGTGTGCTCGTCGTCGGCGCGCGCGCCGAACGCGCTCTCCTCCTTGGCCACCGGCGCGCCCGGGTCGTAGCCCGCGTCCTCGACCACGGCGCCGAGCGCCTGTGACGACACGACGCCCGGATCGATCCGCACCGTGGCCCGCTCGGTCGCCAGGTTCACCGCCACCCCGAGCACGCCTGGCTGCTTGCGCAGCGCCTTCTCCACGTGGGCCACGCACGAGGCGCACGTCATCCCTCCCACGGGCAGGATCACGGTCTCGGCGCGCGGCGGCTCGGCCTTCGCCGTCGCCGGCTCCACCTCAGGCCTCGGGGATGGCGGGGTAGCCAGCCTCGGCGAGCGCGGCGGCGATCGTCTCGCGGGTGACCTTCTCGGGGACGTACTCCAGGCTGACGTGACCGACGCTCACGTCGGCCGCGCCGACGCCGTCGATCTTGCCGAGCGCACGCTGCACGTGGCGCACGCAACCCTGGCAGCTCATCCCGGAGACCTGGAACTTGGCTTGGGCAGACATGGGACCTCCACTCCTCCTAGACCCGCGCGGGCGGCGCGTGACTGTTTTGTTGGTTCGCCCTACGCGCCGCCGCTCCGGCGCTTCGCCCCTGCGCGAC
>CAZUZY010000009.1:20110-62420 GCA_964624885.1 uncultured Polyangiales bacterium
TGTTTTGTTGGTTCGCCCTACGCGCCGCCGCTCCGGCGCTTCGCCCCTGCGCGACCTCCCTTTGGGGCTTTACGGTCTTGCTCGTTGGATACGGCGAGAGCCGATCGAGGTTCGCTGTCACGAACCCGGCCGCCCCGCCTAGAAGGACAGGAGGTCTCGATGTCCCTGAAGAAGCTGGTCCTCGTCGTCGCTGCCCTGGTCGCCGTCCCCGCCACCGCCTGGGCCGCCGTCCACGCCCACGACAGCTGTGGCTGCACCCTGGGCGGAAAGTGCTCCTGCGGCGCCCACTGCCACTGCAAGTGAACGGCGCCGCCCGCCGTACTACACCTTGACCGCGCCCGATGACGGACCTCGCCCACCTCGATCACGAGCTCGCGCGCCTCGCCGACGGCGACCGCAGCGTGTTCTCGTCGGTCTTCGGGGCGCTCTCCCCCGTCGTCCAGCGCTTCTGTCGACGGCGGCTCGGCGACGGACCCGACGCGGCCGACGCCGCCCAGATCGCCCTCGAGAAGATCTTCGCCCGCGCGAGCGACTACGACCCTTCGCGCCCCGCGCTGCCGTGGGCGCTCGCCATCACGGCCTGGGAGTGCACGACCGTGCGCACGCAGCGACGCCGCGCGCGCACCGAGCCCATGCCCGACACCGAGCTCGACGCGGAGCTCGAGAGCGCCGATCACGCGCTCGCCCGGCAAGCGGACCGCGCCGCCCTCCACGAGGCCCTCGCCCAGCTCTCGCCGAGCGACCGCGCCACCCTCGAGGAGGCGTTCTTCGACTCGCTCGGCGAAGACGCGAACCGGGGCCCGCGGGACGCCTCGTTCCGCAAGCGCAAGGAGCGGGCCCTCGGCCGACTACGAGCACTGTGGAGAGGAGCGTTCGGCAATGGCTGATCCCATCGAAGAACGGGCGCGACGCGCCTACGAGAACGGACGCCGGGTGCGCGCCGCCGAGCTGTCGGCGCCGTTCCTCGCGATCGGCGTGCTCGCGATGGTCACGGGCACGCGCGTCTCCACCGCGATCTACGTGAGCCTCGCGCTCACCCTGCTCGCCTTCGCTTTCCTCGTGCGCGGCCAGAGCCTGGGTCGCGCCGTGCTGCCGGGCCTCTTGCTCGGTCTGGTCCCGTTCGGCTGCGCCCACGCCGCGCAGCACGTGCCGGCGAGCCTCGGTCACCTGTGCACCGGCAGTCAGTGCGTGTCGTGGTGCATCCCGATGTGCGCCGCCGGCGGCTTGATCGCTGGCGCGTGGATCGGCCGCCTCGCCCGCCGCGCGGCCTCGCCGCTGGTGTTCGCGCTGGGCGCGGGCTCGCTCGCGGTGCTCACCGGGTCGCTCGGGTGCGCGTGCGTCGGGCTGTCGGGCGTCGCCGGCGCGGCGCTGGGCCTCGGCTCGGGGCTCCTGCCGACCCTCGTCTTCCGTCGTCGCGCCGTCGCCTGATCACGAACCAGAGAGGTCATCGATGTCTCGCTCCCTCGTCCTCCTCACCCTGTCGCTGTCCGTCGTCGCGCCCGCCGTCGGGTGCAGCTCGAACCAGAAGGCCCCCGACTCCGCGGCGTCCGCGCCCTCCAGCAGCGCGAAGGGCGTGGTGCCCCCGGGTGAGGCCAAGGTCGGCGACCGTTCGTTCTGCCTCGTGAGCAAGGAGGAGTTCGTGGTGAACGCCGACTCGCCGAAGGCGGAATACGAGGGCAAGACCTACTACTTCTGCTGCAGCGGCTGCGACAAGGCGTTCAGCAAGGACCCGAAGAAGTACCTGACCAAGTGACGGTCAGAGGAGGCTCCATGCGCGTGTTCCCCAGCATCGTCGTCTCGATCGTCCTCCTCGCCGGGTGCAAGAAGGCCCAGCCCTCGGCGCCCTACGTGGCCACGGGGGGCGACGTGAACATCGTCGCCGACGACAACGGCTTCACCCCGAACAAGGTCGAGATCCCGAAGGGCAAGGCCACGCGGCTCGTCTTCAAGCGGACGAGCGACGGCACCTGCGCGACCGACGTCGTGTTCCCCGAGCTCTCGGTGAAGAAGCCGCTGCCCCTGAACCAGCCGGTGGTCATCGAGGTCCCGGTCGGCGAAGCCCGGACCTACGCCTTCCAGTGTGGAATGGGCATGTACAAGAGCTCGGTGGTCGTTCAGTAAGTGAACGTACCACACAGTGAGACTGTAATTTTCCTGCCTGATGGGTCGTCCACGCGGTACTGTGGAGGTCTGGAGGGCTTCCATATGCGAGGAGTGCGCTGGGGTGCTGGGGCGGGGCTCGGGGCGGCGACCTGTCTCTCGCTGATCCTGTTCGGATGTGGCAGCGGCGACTCGACCGGGAACCTCGACGACGCGGGGGACGACGACGCCTCGACGGTCGAGACGGGCGGCACGATCGAGCTCGACGGAGGACTCGGCGACGGTTCGTCGTGCACCAAGCGCACGTGCGCCGAGGCGGGCGCGGACTGCGGTCCGGTCGCCGACGGGTGCGGTGGCCTGATCGAGTGTGGAACCTGCACGGCGCCCGCCAGCTGCGGCGGCGGCGGCATCGCGAGCAAGTGCGGTGGCACCACGGGCTGCGTGCCCAAGACGTGCACCGACCTCGGCGCGAAGTGCGGGCCCCAGGGCGATGGTTGCGGCAAGGCGATCGACTGCGGCACGTGCCCCACCGGCGAGACGTGCGGTGGCGCGGGCATCCTCAACACCTGCGGCAAGCCCGGCGGCGGCGACGGCGGCACCTGCACCGCCAAGACCTGCACCGATCTCGGCTACAACTGCGGCCCCGCGGCCGACGGCTGTGGCAAGCTGCTCGACTGCGGCACCTGCACCAAGGCCGGCGAGATCTGCGGTGGGGGTGGCCTCGCCAACGTGTGCGGCACCGGCACCTCGACGTGCACCAAGAAGACCTGCGCCGACTACGGCGCGAACTGCGGCCCGGTCGCCGACGGCTGCGGCGGCACGATCACGAGCTGCGGTACCTGCACCGCCCCGGCGATCTGTGGCGGCGGCGGCAAGCCCAGCATCTGCGGCGGCGGCACGCTGCCCGACGGCGGTCCGCTCTGCACGGGCCTCGAGTGCGCGAAGCCCACCTGCGCGGCGGGCGTCACGACCTCGATCAGCGGCACCATCTACGACCCGGCGGGCGCGGTGCCGCTCTACAACATCTACGTCTACGTCCCCAACGCCGCGGTCGCCAAGTTCACCGACGGCGCGAGCTGCGACAAGTGCACGACCGCGCTCTCGGGCTCGCCGATCGCGCAGACGGTCACCGACGTGTCCGGCAAGTTCGTGCTCAAGGACGTGCCGGCGGGCGCCAGCATCCCGCTCGTGATCCAGAGCGGCAAGTGGCGCCGTCAGATCACCGTCCCCGTCACCAAGTGCGTCGACAACCCGATCACGGACAAGAACAAGACCCGCCTGCCGCGCAACAAGAGCGAAGGCGACATCCCGAAGATGGCGCTCACCACCGGCGGCGCCGACGCCCTCGAGTGCCTGCTCCGCAAGATCGGCATCGACGACGCCGAGTTCACCAACCCCGGCGGCACCGGCCGCATCAACCTCTTCCAGGGCTCGGGCGGCACCGGCAGCTACACCGCGGCGCTCGGCGGCGGCACGTTCCCGAACGCCACCACGCTGTGGGGCACGACCGGCGCCGGCACGCTCACCGGCTACGACGCCGTGCTGTTCGCCTGCGAGGGCGCGCAGAACATCGGCACCAAGTCGGTCACCGCGCGCCAGAACGTGCTCACGTACACGAGCGCGGGCGGCCGCGTGTTCGCCTCGCACTGGCACAACGTGTGGCTCCAGCAGGGCCCGGCGCCGTGGCCCACGATCGCCACGTGGAACTTCGGCACCGACCCGGCCTCGCCGCTCATCTCCACCGTCGACACCACGTTCACCAAGGGCGGCATCCTCGCGGACTGGCTGCTCATCGTGGGCGCCTCGACCACCAAGGGGCAGCTCTCGATCCTCGGGCCCAAGCACACCGTCGACACGGTCAACGCGACCCTCGGCCAGCGCTGGATCTACGCCAACGGCGTCAAGGACACCGGGGGCAAGACCATCCCGCTCTCCACCCAGTACTTCACGTTCAACACGCCGATGGGCGCGGCGACCGACCTGCAGTGCGGCCGTGTCGTGTTCAGCGATCTGCACGTGTCGGCGGGTGACACCGTCAACAAGGCGTTCCCCTCCGGCTGCGTGAGCAAGGGCCTCACGCCGCAGGAGAAGGCGCTCGAGTTCATGCTGTTCGACCTCACCTCGCGCGTCTGCGACGACAAGGTCCCGCCGCCTCCGCCCACCTGCACCGCGAAGACCTGCGCGGACTGGGGCATCGAGTGCGGCCCGACGGCGGACGGCTGCGGCAAGCTGCTCGACTGCGGCGCCTGCACCAAGGCCGGCGAGACCTGCGGCGGCGGTGGCGTGCTCGGCAAGTGCGGCAAGCCCTCTTGCACGCCCAAGTCGTGCAGCGCGATGGGCGTCAGCTGCGGTCCCTCGGGCGACGGCTGCGGCGGCGTGATCGACTGCGGCACCTGTCCTCCGCCGGACGGCGGCACGTGCGTGCCGATCGGCTGCGGTGGTCGCTGCGGTCCGCAGGGTGACGGCTGCGGCGGGCTCCTCACCTGCCCGGCCTGCGAAGGCGGCGTCTGCACGCCGACGACCTGCACCCTCGCGGGCGCCGACTGCGGCAAGATCGGTGACGGCTGCGGCGGCGCGCTCGACTGCGGCACCTGCACCAAGGCCGGCGAGAGCTGCGGCGGCGCGGGCACGCCGAACAAGTGCGGCGGCATCAAGTAGGCGCGTGAAGCGATGGCGGCCCCATGGGCGGCCGCTTCGAGCACCTCGCGGTCACTCCCTCGGGAGTGGCCGCGGTGCGTTGGGGCCTGCCTCTTGAATCTCCTGCGCCACCGTCACGTCTGATCGTTGCGCGAGCGCAGTCTGAATACGCACGCTCCCTGGGGCAGGTTGTGCCTTCCTGTCGATGGGATCGTGAACGGTTGGCTTCGGTCTCTCTTGACGGTTCGGCGGAGAGTCAGCAAATTCAGATACTTGGCGCGTTGTCGTCGCTGGCATGAGGACTGCTGACAGCAGTTTCCATGAACCCCATCCAGACCGCGCTCGTGATCGACGCCGACGAGACCCTCGTGAACCACGTGCTCACTGGCCTGCGCAAGCGCGGGCTCGAGGCACGCTGGGCGAAGGGCCCGACGGACGCCCAGCGTGTCCTCCGCGAGTCACCCGCCGACTTGATCCTGATCGATCTGTTCAACCCCGCCTCGTGGGGCCTCGTGGTCCTCGAGCAGGTCCGCAAGGCCGCGCCGGGCGCCGTCCTCGCGGTGGTCACGGCGCAGGCGGAGATCCCGCTGGTCGTCCAGTCCATGCGGCTCGGCGCGGACCTCTTCATGTCCAAGCCCGCCGATCTCGATCGCCTCCTCGCCGACGCGCTCGCGGTGCACGAGGAGCCGCGGCCGGACATGCAGGTCGCCTCGGCCGACCTGCCCACGCTGAACCTCGACCAGCTCGAGCGGCTCTCCATCGCGCGCGCTCTCGAGAAGAGCGGGGGCATCGTGCGTCGCGCGGCCCGCATGCTGGGCATCGACCGCCGCACCCTGCAACGCAAGCTCCGTCAGCTCGACCGCTGAGGGCTCGCGCCTCGTGGTAGGGTGCCGCGCAATCCCGTGCGGTGCCCCTCGGACTCTCGGTTCTCCCTCTTGCTGTGGTCGGGCGTCGGTCTTGCGACGCTGGGTGTGACGCGGTCCGCGAAGGCCCATCCACTCTCGACTTTTGGTTGGGACGCCGACTCGGCGGCCGTCGCGGGCAGCAACCTGGCGGTGGGGCGCTCGCCCGGCGTCGTCCACGCCAACCCGGCGCTCCTCGACGAGATCCCCTCCACGTTCACCTTCGGGCTCGTGTCGTACACGCCCCGGCTCGACATCCAGCTGATGAAGCGGCCCGCAGGTGCGGACGTCCCGCTCTCCATCTATGGCTCGAGCCTCGGCAACCAGAGCGTGCAGGACCGGGCGCTGCCGACGGCGGAGCTCCCGCACCGCCGCTCCGACACGCACCTCACGACGGGTGACTCCCGCCTCGTGCTCGGGCTCGTGACGAGCCCCTACAAGGCCGTGAAGGTCGGCGTGCTGCTCACCCTGCCGATGTCGGGCGGCGACGCGGCCAACATGTCCACCCGCTACGACGACGAGCGCGCGGGCACGTTCGACAACAAGCTCGGGTTCACCCGGTTCGGCGGCTGGAACCGCATCGCAGGGGTGGCCTTCGGCGCTTCGTTCGCCCCCTGGGACTGGCTCTCGATCGGCATCGGCGCACAACTCTCCGCGCAGGCGCAGGCCAAGCTCCAGGTCTACGTGCCCGACGCCGCGGTGCAGGACTACGCGCAGTCCAACCTGGAGACCAGCGTCGGGACCACGTGGCGCAGCGTGCTCGGCGTGCGCATGCGCCCGAAGAAGTGGCTCGCGGTGGGGCTCGTGTTCCGCGGCGAGAGCTACTTCCGCGTCGACGCGGTGAGCGAGGTCGTGCTCTGGAACTACCACGAGGCCGACCCGGATCGGACCGTGCCCAAGCGCACCCAGCAGTCGTTCCCCGTGGTCACCGAGTACCAGCCGCAGGAGCTCGGGCTCGGCGTCGCGGGCCTGTTCGGCAAGCTCACGGTGCAGGCCTCGGCCACGCTGCAGCGCTGGTCGCGCTACCTCGACCACCACGCGCAGGCGCCGGAGGCCGCGGCCCTGGTGCCGGGGCGCAGCATCGACGCCTCGGCCTACCAGTTCCGGGACATCGTCTCGTTCGCCGGCGCGGTCACGCTGCGACCCGTGGAGGCGCTGTCCACCACGTTCGGGGCCACGTTCCTGCCGACGCCGGTGCCGGCCCAGGTCGGTCGCACGAGCTACGTGGACAGCAACCTCTTCGCCTTCACCTTCGGCCAGCGCGCCGACATCGTGATCAGCGGTCGCAAGGTGTGGCTCGCCCTGGCGCTGCAGCTCTGGCAGATGCAGCAGCGCACGACCTACAAGGACCCCTCGCAGATGGTCGACGAGATGCCCGACGATCTCCGCACGCTGCGCACCGGCGACAAGATGCCCGAGGCGCGTGGCCTCCAGACCAACAGCCCCGGCTACCCGGGCTTCGTCTCGCAGGGCACCGCCCTCAGCACCACCTTCTCGATCGGGGTGGAGCTGTGAGGCGCGCCCTCGCGCTCGCGCTGTTGTTCGCGGCGTGCAGCCCCGTGGACGAGGGCCAGCCGCCGCCCGCCAGCACCTCGGGCACGAGCTGCACGGTCGACCTCGAGTGCGGCGAGGGCCGGCACTGCGCCGCCGGCCTGTGCGCCATCGACTGCACGAGCTCCAAGGACTGCACGTTCCTCGAGCCCGATCCCAAGGCCACTCCCACGCTCGCCTGCTCGTCGTGCGGACGCTGCCTCCCGAAGGGGCTGCGCGACGACGGCTGCCTCGCCCCGGGCGACCGCCCGTGCAGCGCCGAGGCGGACTGCGCGTCGCTCGGCGCCAAGTGGACCTGCTCACCGTCCGGCACGTGCGCGCCGCGCTGCACGCCGACCGGCGGGTGCAGCGAGCTCGGTCGTGGGTTCTCGTGCAGCGACGCGGGGGTGTGCGAGCGCCGCTGCACCCGCGACGCGGACTGCTGGTTCCACGGCTTCAAGTGGTCGTGCGCGCTCCCCGCCGGTGTCGACGGCGAGGTGAACGCGCGCTCCTCGAGCCCGATCACGGCCTCCTGCAAGGCCGGCACGCTCTCCTACCCGACCGCGACCAAGGCGGACCCGCTCGCGGCGCGGCTCGCGGGGGTGTGGGGCCTGATGCTCTCGGCGGCGGTGTCCACCAAGGACATCCCCGTGCTCACCAGCGTCGACACGGTGTCGGTGAGCCACCTGCTCGTGCGCGTCGACCGCGAGGGCGAAGGCGTCCGCATGGCGGTCAAGCTGTGCACCGCCAAGCTCACCAACTTCAACCTCGACGACACCGAGAAGATCCAGCTCTTCAAGGTGGCGCTGCCCGACAAGAACCTGGACGCGATCGATCCGATGCGGTTCGTCGTCGCCAAGGTGGACGCGGCCGGCTTCACCACCGCGCCGTTCGTGGACCTGCGCGGGGCCACGCTGGCCGACCCGGCCAACGATGCGCTCCCCACCTACAAGGACCTCGCGAAGCAGCGCGACCAGGACCACGACGGGTTCCCCGGGCTCACCGCCAACGTGGGCGGCTTCCTCTCGGGGAACCTCTACCAGGCGCAGCGGCTCAAGGGGACCATCGGCTTCTCGGTGGTGGACGACGACCACCTCCAGGGGCTCCTCGACTGCGTGCAGGACCAGGCGGTCCTCGGCGCCACCGACAAGCAGCTGGTGAACGACAGCTACTCGGTGACCCACGCGCAGAAGGACCGCACCTACGTGCGGATGATGCGGATGCGCACGGAGGCGACCTGCACGGAGGTCATGCGCCTCGGCGAGCAGGAGACGGGCTGGCTCGTGCACGTGCCGCACTACGATCCGAGCGCGAAGCCGTAGCGCTCTCAGCCCGCGCTCGCCTTCCGTTCGCTCCGGTCACTTCTTGATCGGCAGCGGGATCGGCAGGGCGCTCGGGGTGGGGAACGGCGTGGGCGAAGGGAGCTCGGGCACGGTGATGACGATGGGGCCACCACTCGGCGAGGGCGGTGGCCACGCGATGGGGATGGGCCACGCGATCGTGGGCGCCGGCGTCGCGCTGGGTGCCGGGGAGGAGGGGGTGGTCGTGGGGACCGTGCTCGGCACCGGGGTCGGGAGGGTCGGCACGGCGGGCGGCGTCGGCGCGGTCGTCGAGGCCTCGACCACCTTGGCTGGCCCGTATTCGAGGAAGAACTTGCCGTAGAACCGCGGCCGCACGCGCAGCACCCACGCGCCCGCGCTCGGGGGCGCGAAGGTGAACGCGCCTCCCGGGGCGTCGCGCTCGGCCACCGCCACGAGCTCGTCCCCGCTGAGGCTCACGTCGTCGATGTAGAAGCCGACCTTGCTCGTGCTCGGGTAGTAGGAGCCACCCTCGTGGTCGTACACGAACCGGAGCCGCAGCCCCGTGCCGTCGAAGGCGCCGAGCGGCACCGTGTACGCGGAGAAGCCCGAGTCCTTCACGCCGTCGGGGGTGCCGACGGCGGGGTGGGTCCACACCGTCTGCCACGCGCCGCTGCCCTCGCGCTTGGCCTCGAGCCGCGCGCTCTGCCCCTTGGCCGCCCACATCAGGCGCGCCTTGAAGCTCAGGCTGGTGCCCTTGCCGACCAGCAGCGTGCGATCGATCTCGAGGGTCTGCGGCTGCGGCTCGGGGTGCGCGAGGTGGTAGCTCGCGGTGCCACTCGCGGCGACGTCCTTGGCGATCGGCTCGTAGCCCGGCGAGGTCTTGGCCACGAGGTTCGCGAGGCCGGCCTCGGCACCGAGCGCGAGGGCGAGTTTCTGCGTGCGGGCCTCTTGCACCCGGTAGCCGTCGGCGCGCGGCACGGCCGTGACCAGGTAGGGGTTCTGGGCGCCCACCTTGGGCGTGCTCGAGCCGTTGACGACCGGCGACACGGTGTCGGTGCCGGCGACCGCCGGGTCGAACACCGTCACGGGGTAGGTGAACGCGCGGACCTTCCCGTCCACTGCGACGTTCTGGATCGTGACCTCGTAGGCGAGATCGCTCGCGGGTCGCGGGTGCGCGCCCCAGCCATCGCTCGGCATGCCGTCCGGCCGGAACACGATGGAGCTCTCCCCTGCGCCGCCCGTGCTCGACTCGATGGTGACGCCGAGCGGGGCGCCCGCCCGGGTCATGGTGACCGTGGCCTTGCTGAAATCGGCGCCGGGCAGCGACGCCGACCAGCGCGCGAACACCACGCCGTACGGCACGAAGCCCTTGGGCGGCCACGCGACCAGCGGATCGCGCACCTCGGGGCGCGGGCCGCTCGCGGAGTCGAGCACCCAGAGCGCGTTGGCGGTCGGGTGCGTGCCCTGCTTCGGCACGTCGCCCGTGCCCATCTTCGCGGTCGCCGGGTAGAGCAGCCACCTCCGATGGCCGACGGCCGCGTTGTTGCCGCCCGCGTCGAGCACGTAGGACGTGATGGCGTCGGGGCCGTTGTCGGCGAGGCCGAGGTTGGAGTGCGAGGCGGCCTCGGCGCCGTCGTCGGAGTAGTGGGTCCAGGTCTTCTCGGGGTAGTGCGAGAGCTTGCCGTTGGCGCTCATCATGAGCGCCGCCTTCTGCGCCTTCTGGCTGTACACCGGGTCGAGCGTGATGTCGGCGGGGACCCCTGCCATCGCGCGGAACCAGTTGATGCGCAGCGCGGTCGCGTCCTTGAACGGCGCGGCGGTGGTGCCCGCGACGCCGAGGTCGGTGTTGCCGGTCCACTCGACCGGCTGCCCTTCGCTCGCGGTGTAGACCGTGCGGTAGAAGACGCGCGCTGCCTCGCGCGACGTGGGTTCGACGAAGAGGCTGGTCTTCCAGTTGCGCGCCGCGCTGCCGGAGCCCACGACGCCGAGCTTCTTGGCCGCCGACGGCTTCTTCTTCGCGGTGGGTGGGTCGCCGATCTGCGGGGTCCACCCGGCGAGGAACGGCAAGGCCAAGAACCCGAGTACGGTCAGCGAATACCTGCGCATCGATCCTCCCTGACCAGCGTACCCGGGTAGCTCCCTCGGGAGGGACGGGCCTTTGCGCTCGACGATTCACTCCTCGGGCGGCGGGGCCGGCATGCCGCCGAGGTACTCGCGGATGGCCTGCGGGCCCATCGCCCCCATGCGGGCGACGAAGGTGCGGCGGAACGCGCCCACCTGCACCTCGATGCCCTCGATCTCGTCGCCACCGACCACGAACTTCGCGGGCTTCTCGCCCACGGCCTTGGTCACGGACGCCTTCGGTCGGCGGTGGTGGTCGAGCCCGGTCACCGTGACCTTGCCGAGGGCCTTGGTGCTCCTGAGCACGAACTCGGCGCCCTCCTGCTCGATGGTCAGCGGTGGAGCGGGGACGGATGGCACGAGGTAGCTGGCGGTCCACGGCTCGACCTTGGCGACGGTGTCGGCGTCGGCGTCGGTGAAGCGCTTGGTGACCGGACCGACAGCCTCGAAGGCGCGGGCGACCGGGCCCACGACGAGGCGCGGCGGACCGCCCACGTCGACGACGAAGATGCCGAGGCGCGGAGCCGTGGCCCCGGCGTAGATCACGGTCGAGTCCATCACCGAAGTCGCGTAGTCGGCGATGAAGGCGGACGAGGTGAGGCCCTCCTCCTTGCGCGCGCGGAACAGGTCGAAGTACCAGCCGGTGTAGGTCGCGCCGCCACCGCTGCTCGGGGGCTTGTACTCGGCGACCATCGACAGGAACTGCTTCTGCGCGGTGGTGAGGGCCCGGCCGGCGAGCTCGTCCTCGGCGATGAGCTTGAGCACGGAGAGGGTGCGGGCGAGCCGCGTGAAGTAGGCGTGCGCCCCGAGCTCGTCCTTCGGGTCGAGCTCCGCCATCACCCGGTCGCCGCGCTTGCCGTACTCGAGCAGCGCCTCGAACACGGCCGGTACCGGGTCGACGTACCCGTCGGGGATCTCGCAGCCGGCGGCGCCCACCTCTTGCCCCGCCATCAGCACGTAGTTGTGTCGCAGCTGGCCGTACGCCGCGACGACGCTGTTGACCCGCAGGTCGCTGAACGCCTCGGTGCCCATGAACGAGGGCAGGCTGCCGACCGGGTGCGCCGAGAGCCCGCGGATCGCACCGAGCCACGCGGAGTAGAGGTCGTTCTCGGGCAGCGGGGCGCTCAGGAGCTTGCGCGCGCGGTCGAGGTTCTGCTGCAGGACCGGTGCGAACGCGGTGAGGTCCTTCTCGAGGTAGGCCTTGCCGCGGTCGTGGCCGAGCATGTAGGCGACGTCGCCGGCGTGGGGGAGGGGGCGCTTCGGCACCTCGTCGTTGAGCAGCAGGTGGAGCGCCGCGGTGTCCGGCACGATGCGCGGGCCGAGCATGGTGAAGATGACCGGTAGCTCCTTCACCCCTTCGGGCATGGGGTGCAGCCGGGCCGTGCGGGCGAACGCGGTGCCGATCGCCGCGCGCAGGGCCGGCGCCGAGGCCACGTTCGGCGCGCTCACGCCCGCCTTCTTGCGCAGCTCGCGCAGGTCGGCGAAAGAGACGTCCTCGCGCTTGCCGGCGAGCAGCGCCCAGGCGCGATCGAGCTGGTCGATCGCCTTGTCGGCGGCCCCCTTGTCCGCGAGCTCGACGAGGCCGAGCGCGAGGGCGGCCTCGAGCGGGGTCTCGCTCGGGTCGACGATCGCGCCGGGTTGCGAGCTCCGGCACGAGCGCGAGACGAGGTTGAGCTCGAGCCGCGAGAGCCACATGGCCGCGCGGAAGTAGGGCGCGAGCTCCTTGCCGTAGTGGCCCCGCGGCAGGTAGGCGCCGAAGTCGACGAGCCGCTGGCGACCGAACAGCGACACCTCCTCGATGCCGCCGTGCTTCTTGATCTTGTCGACCAGCGCGCGGGCCTCGGCGTCGGTCCCGAGGGTGCTGTTCACCTCGGCGTCGGCGAGCAGCGAGCGCGCGACGGTGAGGTACACGTCGGCGGCGCGCGCGACCTCGGGCGGCCACTTGGTGGCGCTGTCGGCGAGCGCGCAGTGCATCGCGCCGAGCACCTGCCCGAGCAGCGGCGCGAGACGACGGGTCTCGATGGCCTCGATGAGCTTGTCGTTCGACGCATAGACCGCGTGCAGGATGGCGTCGGACGAGATGTAGACGGGGAGCTGCGACTGGTAGACCTCGTGGTAGGCCCACGAGTAGGTGCTGGTGAAGCCCGGCTCCGTCACCAGGAACCCGTTCTTGGCGAGCGCGGCCTTCTCGGCCTTGGTGAGGTGGAAGCGCTGATCGACCAGATCCTGGTACTTGGGCTTCTGCTTGCCGTCCCACGCCTTGGCCTTCACCGCCGGGCGCGCGGCCTTGTCGGCGAGGATCGCCTTCTCGGCGGCCGCGAGGTTCAGGTCCGCCATCTCGCACACGAACTTGGGGTTGGTCGGCTCGACGACGGTGCTGTCGGAGCTCGCGTTCTCCTCGGGGGCGGGGAAGACGCCGAGGGGCCCGCCGCAGTCGCCGGGGGGGACGACCACGAGGCTCGTGGTCGACGCGCTCACCGCCGGCTTCGGGGCCGCGACCTGCGGATTCGGCGGGGGACCACACGCGACGAACGCCCCCACCCCGACGAGACCGAGCGCGAACAGCGGCCGTGCCGAACCTGTGTTCATGAGTGGCCTCCTGGCCCGAGGGCCGGTGGGGAGCGTACACCGGGAAAACGAGGCAGCGGCGGCCCGGATTCCTAGACCGGCGCGGTCACCGGGAGCGGCGTCGGGCGTCCCCGCGGCAGGCGCGCGCGCAGGCTCGCGACGAGATCGTCGCGGGTGCGGCGGTGGAGCGGGTCGTCCCACAGGTTGCGCTGCTGCAGGGGATCCTCGACCACGTCGTAGAGCTCACCCTCGTCGCCCGTGTAGTGGGGTATCGCGCCCGGCCGGGCGATGGTCGCCTCGAGGATCGGGAACCGGCCACCCTCGTCGCGTGTGCTCGCGAGGTACGAGGTGACGAGCCAGCGGTCCTCGAACATCGTGCGCAGGTGCATGCCGACGTTGCGGAACTGGCTGTCCCACTCGGTGAGGACGAAGCGCCGCGGACCGTCGCCGGTGGTCGGGAGCGGCGCGCCCTCCATCCAGGCCGGCACCGGCAGGCCCGCGATGGCGCAGAACGTCGGGGCGAGATCGACGAGGCCCACCGGCTCTCGCACCACCGCGGGCGCGACGCCGGCGCTCGGGGCCGGGCGCCACACGAGCGGCACCTTGAGCAGAGCGTCCACGTGGTACGGGCCCTTGAACAGCAGGCCGAAATCCCCCTGCAGCTCGCCGTGATCGCTGGTGAAGAACACGTCCGTGTCCTCGTCGAGGCCACGCTCGCGGAGCAAGGCGAGGAGGCGACCGACCGCCTCGTCGATCAGCTCGTTCTCCACGTGCACGAGCGCGTTGATCTCGCGCAGCTGGTCCTCGCCGAGGCGCGCCGGCACGAAACGGGTGGAGCCTCCCTCGGGGTTGTGGAAGCGGCCCTCGTACCAGTCGAGCCAGTGGCGGGGCTTGTCGGCGAGCACGCGGTGGAGCGCCTTGCCGGGGTGCCCTGCGGGGAGCGGGACGTCGCGCCACGGCACGCGTCGGCGCTCGCTCGCCGGTGGATCCCAGGGGTGGTGCGGATCGGGGAAGCTCACCCAGAGGAAGAACGGCGCGCTCGGATCGTGCGCGCGGAGGAACCCCTCGGCGCGGTCGCGCACCCAGTCGGTGTGGTAGAGCTCGCGCGGGATCGGGTTGATCTTCACCTCCGGTGCGCCGGTGTCGCCTCCGCCGAGGCCGCTCAACAGCCAGCCGAACCCGAGCAGCGTGCGCGGGTGCTCACGGGCGAGGAAGCGGCCGTAGTGGGTGGTGGGGATCGGCGCGTGCACCGCGAGCTCCACGTGATCGAAGCCGATCCAGGGGCCGGTGGAGCCCTCGGGGGCGAGCTGGTTCTGACCGAAGCGGCGCCGCAGATCGAACAGCGGCTCGAAGTGCGCCTTGCCGACCAGGCCGGTGCGGTAGCCCGCGTCGGAGAGCACGCGCACGACGGTCGGGCTGTCCGCGGGCAGCGCCACGCCGTTGCACACCACGCCGTGGGTGCGCGGGTACTGGCCGGTCACCATCGTGGCGCGCGACGGCATACAGACCACGTTCTGCACGTGGGGTCGCGTGTAGTGGAGCCCCGCGCGCGCGAGCGCGTCCACCGCTGGGGTGCGGGCCACCACGCCGCCGTTGCAGCCGAGCGCGTCCCACCGCTGTTGATCGGTCGTGACGAAGAGGATGTTGCGCCTGCGGGCCATGCCCTCGATGCTAGGCCCGATGAGCTCGCGTGGGATCGTGGCGAAGGTGTTGCGCGGGCTCGGCGCGTTGCTGGCCGTGCTGCTGCTGGTCGTCGGGGTGGGCGTCGCGCTCACGTGGGCCCCCGATCAGCCCCTCGAGGCGCTGACCGCGCGCTGGGCGCCGCCGCCTTCGCAGTTCGTCGAGCTGCGGGGCATGAAGGTGCACCTGCGCGACGAGGGGCCGCGGGACGACCCCGCGCCGATCGTGCTGCTGCACGGCACGAGCGCGAGCCTGCACACCTGGGAGGGCTGGGCCACGGCGCTCCGCCCGACGCGGCGGGTGATCCGCTTCGACATGCCCGGCTTCGGCCTCACCGGCCCATCGCCCGACGGCGTGTACTCGATGGAGTCGTACGTGGCGTTCGTGATCGCCGTGCTCGACCACCTCGGCGTGCAGCGGTGTGTGATCGGCGGCAACTCGTTCGGCGGGCACGTGAGCCTCGCCGTCACGCTCGCCCATCCCGCACGCATCACCCGGCTGATCCTCGTCGACGCCGCCGGCTACCCGATGGAGGCGCAGTCCATGCCGCTCGGGTTCCGGATCGCGCGCACGCCGGTGGTCAACCGGCTCGCCTCGGTCTCGCTGCCGCGTCGGCTGATCGAGTCGAGCCTGCGCAACGTGTACGGCGATCCTGGCAAGGTCACGCCGGAGCTCGTCGACCTCTACTTCGCGCTCGCGGTGCGCGCCGGCAACCGCCACGCGCTCGTCGCGCGGTTCCAGCAGGCGCCCGCGGGGCCGCTCTCCCCTCGCTTCGGCGAGATCCGCGTGCCCACGCTGATCCTGTGGGGCGGTCGCGATCGGCTCGTCCCGCCGAGCCACGGCGCGCGCTTCGCGAAGGACATCGCCGGGAGCAAGCTGGTCACCTTCGACGATCTCGGACACGTGCCCCAAGAAGAAGGCCCGGACCGCACGGTGTCGGCGGTCCAGGCCTTTCTCTCGTCGAACTGAGATCGGATCAGTCGTCGTCGTCGTCGTCGCCGGGGGTACCCGACGGCGCGGCCGACGGAGCGGCCGACGGAGCGCCCGAGCCCGAGGCGGCCGGGTGCGGGTGGTGGCCGCCGGGGCCCTTGTGGTGCTTGCCGCCAGGGCCCATCGCCATGTTGGCGGCGAGCTTCTCGCGCTGCTCCGGCTTGAGGATCGGGAGCAGCTTGTCGAGGAAGGCCGAGTCCATGCCGCCGTGCATGCCCGGGCCCTTGCCCGTGAACAGCTCCTGCTTCTTGGCGTCGAAGCCGTCCTTCTCGAAGGCGGCGTTGACCGCCTCCATCTTCTTCTTCCACGCCTCGGGGTCGTGCGCCTTCGGGTCGTCCTTCGGCAGGATCGCCTCGACCTTCTTGGCCTGCGCGTCGTCGAGCCCGAGCTCCTTGGTCATGTGGGCGACCTTCTCCTTCGGGTCGTGGCCCATCTTGCCGCCAGGGCCGCCCTTCGGACCCATCATCGGGCCCTTGCCCTCCTTGGCCTTGAGCGCGGCCACCAGCGCGGTGCGCTGCGGGCCCTTGAGGAGCGCGTGCAGGCCGTTGAGCGCCTCGAGCTCCTTGTCGCGGTGGGCGATCATCGCCTTCTCGGCGGCGGCCTTGAGCGGGTCGAGCTTGGCGGTCTCGATCTTGCCGGCCTTCACCTGGGCGACGAGCTCGTCGTGGTAGGCCTTCATCTCGGTGGGGGGCGCCGGATCCTCGAAGCCCTTCTCGATGTCGGCGAGCTTGGTCTTCTGGGTCTCGTCGAGGTCGGTGAGCTTCTTGGCGGCGTGGAAGTACATGCCGGCGAGGCCGAACCGCGCGCGCTTGTGCTTGGGGGCGGCGCTCGCCGACGGAGCGGCGCTCGCGACGGTGCTGGCGCTCGCGCTGGCGCTGACGCTGGCGGTCGCAGAGGCGACCGTCGGCTTGGCGGACGAGGAGGCACCCGCGGCGCCACCCTCCGGCTTCTGATCACACCCGAGCGCAAGACCCGCGCCCACCAGCGAAACGAAAACGAGCTTCATAGCGTTCACTTCGACCTCCAGTTGCCAGCGCTTCGCGCCGACGTTCGTCCTCGGATTGCGGCGGACGCTCGCACGATCGGCCCAGTTTGCCAAGAGGGCGTCCGTGTGAAGCAGCCGTGAACACTCGCTCAGCGGACCTGCACGACCTCGTCTTCGATCGCCAGGATCTCGTCGAGCTCCGCGAGCTCGCGACGGAAGGACAGCTCCAGGGTCTGACCCAGCGCATGGCGCGCCGCCGTTTCGTCTTGCACGAAGGTCCGCACGGCCTGCTCCATCGCATGGGCCGTCGCGAATCGATCCTCGGGCACGGGGGACAGCGCTCGCGCGACCGATTCCTCGAGCCCGGCAGGCTGAGGGGTCTCGAGCAGCGGAGCCGAGCTCGCCATCGAGCGCTCGAGCTCGCGGAGCGATCCGCTCTCCCGGAGGCGCCGGCCCGAGAGCAGCTCCCAGAGGATGACGCCCATCGCGTAGACGTCGACGCGGCGGTCGGCGCGATCGCCCTCGTACTGCTCCGGGGCCATGTAGGCGAGCGTGCCCTTGACCATGCCGGTCTGCGTCTGGTGCATGCTGACCTTGGCCTTGGCGACGCCGAAGTCGAGGACCTTCACGCGCGGTGGGAGCAGATCGCTCGCCACGACGAACAGGTTCCGCGGGGTGACGTCGCGGTGGACGATCTCGAGCGGGACCCCTCGTTCGTCGCAGAGCTCGTGTGCGTAGTGCAGGCCGGCGAGCGCGTCGGCGACCGCCACGAGCCACGCCTCCCGCGGGACCCGCAGGTCGAGCTCCCGGGTGCGCTCGGCGAGGGCGGCGAGGGTCTGCCCCCGCAGGTACTCCATCACGAGGAACGTGGCGCCCTTGTGCTGGGCGACGTCGTGGGTGCGGACCACGTGGGGGTGGTTCATGCGACACGCGATGCGCCCCTCGTCGTGCAGCATCGCGACCATGGAGGGCTCGAGGGCGCGCTCACCGCGCAGGCGCTTCACCACCGCGTGGTCGCGCGAGAGGCGGTCGCGGGCGAGGAACACCTCGGCCATCCCGCCGCGCCCGAGCAGCATGAGCAGATCGAAGTGGCCGAGCGCGCCCTCGCCGGAGAGATCGGCGAGCGGCGGCTCGGGCTCGAGCTCGCGGCGGAACGCGGAGGCGGCCAGCGCCTGGGCCACGAGATCGGCCAGCGAGGCGGCGAACATCTGCTCGTCGATGGTGAACGAGCGGCGCTCGCCGACGTGCTCGTGGCACAGCACGCCCACGAGCTCGCCTTGCGCGCGAATGGGTGCGTCGAGCATGGAGGTGATGCCCAGCGGGACCAGATAGCCCTCCCGGAACTCGGCGGTGCGCGGGTCGTTGCGGGCGTCGTCGGCGGCGAGCACGCGGCTCTTGGTGAGCGCGTGGAAGTAGCGGGGGTGCTGGGCCGCGGCCAGCACGACGCCGGTGTGGTGGGCGCCGTCGAAGAGGTTGGCGCAGTGCAGCCCGTCGGGCTCCACCCACCACACGCTGGCCCGCGCGACCCCGAGCTCGCGCGCGGCGGCCTCGGTGATCGCGCGCAGCGCCGCAGGGAGATCGCCGGTGCGCAGCGCGGGGTCGGTGGCGAGCGCGACCAGCACCTCTTGCCAGCGCTCGTGTCGCTCCGCGGCCGCCCCCGACTGCATGGAAGAAGCGTACGGCATCTCGGCCGTATCTCGCCAGGAGCTCAGAACAGCTGGACCCCCTTGAGCAAGGGCGCGAGCTCCTTGCGGCTGCCGGCGGTCTCCGTGACGACGACCTTTCCGTCGTTCCCGATCACGTAGGTGGCCGTCATCACCTTCTTGTACGGAGGCTCGGTCTTCGCGAGCTCGTCGACGGCGTCCTTGTCCTCACCGGTGAGGCCCTCCATGTAACTGAGCTCGTCGACCTCTTCGACGGGCACGGTGACCGGGCAGACCGTCTCGCGCTTGTCGTCGCCGAGCACGCACAAGGTCACGTTCTTGGTGCGGTAGGTGTAGAGCTGCAGGCCGGCCATGTTGGAGTCGGCGTCGGCTTGCTCCCAGGAGACCTTCACGACCTTGTGGTTGCCGAACGTCTCGTCGGCGAAGCCGAGGAAGTGCGCCTCGTTGTGCACGCCGAACGCCCCCGGCTCGTAGTCGGAGCCGAGGTCTGCGACCTTGCGGAACCCCTTGGGCACCTTGGACACCAGGAACTGCGGGTGCCCACCGAGGCCGTCCAGCTCCGCGCCGCTGCCCCACTTGAACACGTGCAGCATCAGGCTCGGGTGCTCGACCTTGCGCATGAACCCGAGGGGCGCGCCGGGTTCGGGGACCATGCCGAGATCGTCCTTGGCCTTCTCGAACAGGCACGCGCGCATCGCCTCCATGGTGGGGAACACGCCGTCGCAGGGCCCGACCGTGCCGCCGACGCCCTCGAGGCGCTTCTTGACGATGTCGTTCGCGCGCAGCTTGTAAGAGGCCTGATAGTGCGCGCGCGCGGCCGCCTTGTCGCCGAGCTTCTCGTCGACGAGCCCGTCGTTGAACAGGATCATCGCGCGCAGGTTGGGGTCGGAGGCGGCGGCGAGCGCGAGCTTGTTGGTGGCGCGGGCCTTGTCGTTCTCGCCCGCGTGGTGCTGCGCGTACCCGAGCTCGGCGAGCGCGCGTGGGTCGTTCGGGCGCGCGGCGACGGCCTCCTGGAACTTGGCGGCGGCGTCGGCCCACTTCTTCTCGCCGGCGAGCTTGCGGCCCTCGGCGAGGGCGGTCGCGTAGGTGGTGAGCTTGGCCTTGCCGATCTTGGGGTCGGCAGAGCCTTTGGCGGTGGGCTTGGTGCTCGCGACCGTCGGCGCGGCGGAGGTCGATGCGCTCGCGCTCGGCTTGGCCGCCACGGCGCTCGGCGTGGCCGAGGGCGTGGTCGCGGTGGGGGGTGGGTTCGGCTTCTCGCACGCCGAGAGGAGAACCGCGGTGCCGAGGGTCCACACGAGCTTCATCGCCGCACCCTACCAGCTCTCGACCGGCGCGCGATTCCCGCTCCGGGACCCAGTCTCGGAACGCGACGAACGAGACTGCCACGGCGCGGCTCCGAATGGGCTGGAATGGTCCGTGCTGAGCGGTCGAGATGCACCCGCGCATCGTCCTGCTCCTCCCCTTCCTCTCCGTGGCCTGTGGCGGTGAGGCTCCGGCCCCTGCGCCCCCCGAGCTCTCCGAGACGGCCCCGATCGAGTGGGCTGGCTCGTCCTGCGGCGCAGAAGAAGGGTGCCCGTGTGCGACCCCCGGCCAGACGTCGGCCTGTCAGATCAAGCGGGTCAGCGGCAGCTACGTGACGTGTGAAGAGAGCGTTCGTCGGTGTGGTGACGACCGCCTCTGGGGCGCGTGCGAGGCCACCTCGCAGATCTGGGACGCGGGCAGCGAGGGTGGTCGGTGAGACGCCTCGTCGCGGCCCTCGGCCTCGCGGTCGTCGCGTGGCTCGGCGCGTGCGGAGGCCCGACCGTCGAGGACCGCTGCGCGCTGCCCGGCGACGGATGCCCGTGCGCTGCCGAAGGCCAGACGGTCGCCTGCGGCGAGGTCGTCGCGCAGGGGGTCTCCGATCTCACCTGTCGCACGGGGAAGCGCAGCTGCGGTGGGGGCGTGTGGAGCGCGTGCGCCGGCAGCGCGTTCCACGTCGAGAGCTACCCGAAGCTCACCACGCGGGCCACCGCGTCGGCGCCGTGCGCGGCCAACCCGTGCGACCCGGGGTGCATGAGCTTCGACGACACGGCCCTCGACATCCCCTCCGCGCCCCGCGCCGACGGCGGCGGCATCACGCTCGGCGAGAGCGGCACGGGCGCGGACGGCGCGGCGGGCGGACCGACGTGCACCGGGCTCGAATGCAAGATCGACGCGTGCGGTGGCGACTACCTCAAGAGCCAGATCAGCGGCAAGGTCTACGACCCGGCGGGCAAGAACCCCATCTACAACGTCCTCGTCTACATCCCGAACGCGTCGCTCCCGGCGCTGGTCGACAAGCTGTCCTGCGACAGCTGCACGGGGGCCGCGGGCTCGCCGATCGTCTCGGCGCTCACCGATTCCACGGGCAGCTTCACGCTCAAGGGGGTGCCCTCGGGGCTGAACATCCCGCTCGTGATCCAGAGCGGCAAGTGGCGAAGGAAGCTCACCATCCCGAAGGTGACGGCCTGCGCGGGCAACGACCTCAGCACGCTCTCGGGCACCGACGGTCTGCCGCTCGTGCGCTTCCCCAAGAACCGCGTCGAGGGCGACATCCCGCGGATCGCGTTCGTCTCGGGTGGCGCCGATCCGTTCCAGTGCGTGCTCTCCAAGATGGGCCTCGACGTCAGCGCGGCCACGGGCGAGGTCGGCAAGGACGTGCTGAGCGGCGGCGCGGCCAACCCCGATCGCATCCACTACTACCAGTCGACCAAGAGCCCGGGGCACGACCTCTCGGGCACGCTCGGCGGTCCCGCACAGACCGCCGCCTCGCTGTGGGGCTCGGCCGCTTCGCTCGACCGCTACGACGCCATCATCCTGGCCTGCGAGGGCGGCGACTACGACAAGGGCGTCGACGTCAACGGACGCATCGCGGACTGGGTCGGTCGCGGCGGGCGGCTGTTCGCGACCCACTTCTCGTACTCGTACCTGCAGTACGCGCCCGCGGCGTCGGACTGGCCCAAGGTCGTGCAGGCCTGGAACCACAGCGGATCGTACTCCGACCCGATGACGACCCTCGTCAACCGCACGTTCCCGAAGGGCGACGCCTTCGCCCGGTGGCTGTCGGCGGTCGGTGCCTCTCCGACGCTCGGCCTGCTCGCCATCTCGGAGGGCCGCCGCGACTACGACTACGTCGACCGGACCCGCGCGACGGCGTGGATGATGGCGAACCAGGACGGCTCCGCGCCGACCGCCGGTCTCCCCGCCGGCGGCGCGTGCACCGACGGGGCGAGCTGCGCGTCCGGCGTCTGCAGCGGCGCGAGCAGCACCACCACCGGCCTGACCAACGCCGGCTTCGAGTCCGCGCTCACCGGCTGGTCGACGAGCGGCGGCAAGGTCGCCGCGACGAGCGGCGGACGCACCGGCAACGCGCTGCTGCTCGGGAGCTCGAGCCCGGGCGCCACCAACCAGGTGACCCAGTCGTTCACGGCGCCGGCCGCGGGCGGGGCGCTGAGCCTCTACTACAAGGTCTCCTGCACGGACGTCGGCTACGACTACGCCTGGGCCAAGCTCCGCAACGACACGACCGGCGTCACCGTCACGGTGCTCGGCAACACCTGCACGAGCACCGGTCTCTGGCAGAACGCCACCACGCCGCTGACTGCCCTCCAGAGCTACACGCTCACCCTCGGCATGACCGAGTACCCGGACGCCGTCGCGCCCTCGAGCGTGATGTTCGACGACGTGAGCTTCGTCACCTCCGGGACCTGCACGACCGCCGCGGCCTGCACCAAGGACGCGGACTGTCCCGGCGGGACCGGCAAGGGCTGCTGGAACGGCGCCTGTGTGCCCGCGCACCAGATGGAGCCGCTCTTGACCTTCAACGCCCCGATCGGCGCCGCGCCGGCGGCGCAGTGCGGGCGCGTCGTCTACTCGGACTTTCACGTCTCGGCGAGCGCCTTGCAGGCCGGCAGCACGTTCCCCGAGAGCTGCAAGCCGGGGGATCTCTCCGCGCAGGAGAAGGCGCTCGAGTTCATGCTGTTCGACCTCACCTCGTGCCTCACCCCCGACTACGTGCCGCCAGCCTCGCCCACCTACACGGCGCTCACCGTCACGCGGGACTACGCGGCCACGTGCCCGCTCGGGTCGCGCGCGGTCTGGCACTACTTCGACTGGAAGACGATCACCCCGGGCGACTCCAAGATCTCGTTCACCGTGCAGACCGGGGACACCACGGCCAAGCTCACGGCGATGACGGCCCTGCCGCTCGCCACCGTGCTCGGCGCGTCGGTCACCTCGTTCGCGGGCGCCGACGTCGCCGCCGTCCTCAAGACCGCGGGCGTCCCCCACGGCGGGCAGCTCCGCGTCACGATCACCCTGACGCCGTCGACCGGCGGCGCGCTGGCGCCCACCCTCGTCGACTGGCAGCAGGCGTACAGCTGCGTTCCCATGGAATGACCACGGTCGGGCTCGCCGGACCCGCCCGGACGGAAAATGCGAGGGTCGCCTCACATTTTCTGGAACGGTGATACCGTTCGTCGCATGGACCCGAACGCAGCGAAGCCCAAGGTCATCCTCCGCCACTGCGACACCTACGATCCGGAGCGCATCCGCCGCATCGTCCGCGAGGGGCTCGAGGAGCTCGGGCTGCGTCCCTCGGGGCGCACCCTGCTCAAGCCGAACGTGGTGGCCAGCGGCCCGCTGTTCGAGCACGCACACACGCGGCCCGAGTTCGTGGAAGGCGTCATCGGCGCGCTCCGCGACCGCGAGGATCCGCACGCACGCATGACCGAGCTCGCGGTGGGCGAGCGCTGCGGCATCACGGTGCCCACGCGCGCCGCGTTCGAGGGCGCGCTGTTCTACCCGATGTTCGAACGCACCGGCGTGAAGCACTACTGCTTCGAGGAGGTCCCGCAGGTCGAGATCCCCTACACGCACGAGGGCCGCCTGCGCGACTACGTGTTCACGCCGGAGCCGGTCGCCAAGGCCGACTTCTTCGTCAACATGCCCAAGTTCAAGTCGCACCCGTGGACGACGGTGACGTTCTCGATGAAGAACTACATCGGCATCCAGGACGACCGGCACCGCCTCATCGACCACGACCACAAGCTCGACGAGAAGGTCGCCGACCTGCAGCACATCATCCAGCCGCAGTTCATCGCCATGGACTGCATCATCGCCGGCGAGGGGCGCATGCTCACGCCGATCCCGCGCAACATGAACCTCATCATCATGGGGAACAACCAGGCGGCGATCGACGCGGTCGGCTGCAACATCATCGGCGTCGATCCGCACTCCGTCGCGCACCTGCGGCTCGCGAGCGCGCAGGGCTTCGGCCCGCTCGACCTCGACGCGATCGAGCTCTCGGGCGACGTCTCCCTCGAGGAGGCCAAGGCGCGCGCCAAGGGCTTCAAGGTCGGCCTCATCCGCGTCGAGAAGTACTTCGAGGGCACCAACATCACCGCCTACGCGGGCGCACCGCCCGACGCCGAGCACACCGACTACTGCTGGGGCGGTTGCCCGGGCGCCATCGAGGAGTCGATCGAGCTGCTCCGCCTGTTCGACGAGACGACCGACGCCAAGATGCCGCGCCTGCACGTGGTGTTCGGCGCCTACAAGGGCGCGATCGACGCGCGGCCGGGCGAGAAGGTGATCTTCATCGGCGACTGCGCCGAGTGGGAGGGGAAGCTCCCCAAGAAGTCGGGCGCCGAGCGGCTCGTCCAGATCCGCAACGTCTACAAGGGGCGCGAGTCGAAGGACCCGCACCACGCCAAGCACGACGACATCTACGCCAAGATGGTCAGCGTCACGGCGAAGCTGTTCTCCGCGGGTGACGACGTGATCCGCCTCGAGGGGTGCCCGGTGTCGGTCGCCGAGCAGGTGCTCACGCTGGTGCACATCGCCGGCACCAAGAACCCGTATTTCGACGGGCAGATGGTGCTCGAGTTCAACAAGGCGTACCTCGGGTGGCGCGCGAAGACCGCGGCCCAGCGCCTGCGTGGTCAGCCTTACCAGATCCCCGGGCGCACGGTCCGCGGCGAGGCGGCACCGGTGATCAAGGAAGAGACGGCCACGTATCCGCGCCACGCCGACGCCGAGGAGTAGCGCACGGCTCTGCACCTCCCGGGGGGACGCGCTATCCTGTCGCCTCCCCGGAGGAGCCCATGGCCGACGACATCAAGACCTTCGAAGACTTCTGGCCCTATTACGTGAAGGCGCACACGAGCAAGGGCAACCGCCGGCTCCACTTCGTCGGCACGAGCGCCGCGCTCGCCCTCGCCGCCACGGGCATCCTCACGCGTCGCGCGCGGTTCCTCGCGCTCGCGCCCGTCGTCGGTTACGCGTGCGCGTGGATCGGCCACTTCTTCGTCGAAGGCAACGTGCCCGCCACGTTCGGCCACCCGCTCTGGTCGCTCCAGGCGGACTTCATCATGTGGAAGAAGATCCTCGACGGCACCATGGACGCCGAGGTCGAGAAGTACACGCGCACCGCGCCCACCAACGGCGCCTCGGTCGAGCCCGTCGCGGCCGTCGCGAACGACACCACCGTCAACTGAGGGTCAGTCGGGGAGCAGCCAGGCCTGCACCTCGACCTCGATCTCGTCCTTCACCGTGAACGCCCCGAGGGGGCCCTTGATCTCCGCGAGACCGAGGGCCTTCATCGAGAGCGTGCCGCGCGCGGTCACCGCGTCGCCCGCCACGCGCGGGCTCAGGCGCAGCTTGCTCGTGCGGCCCGCGAGGACGATCTCGAGGTCGTCGGTGGAGCGGGCCACGATCTCCACCTCGGCCGCGCCCTTGAGCGTGTCGTCGCGCATGCGGCGCTCGATCTCGCGCACGTCGCTCGCCGAGAGCACCGTGGTGTCGAGCTTGTCCTTGTGGAGGACGCCGACCACGCGCAGGTCGGCCGGGCGCACCTTGGCGCGGCCGCTCCACTTGCCGCCCTCTTCCTTGGCCTCGCCGCTCGCGAAGCGGCCCTCGAGCTCGAGGTCGTGCGCGAGCGCCGAGAGCAGGCCCTTGGCGCGGGTGCGGAGGACGTACCGGGAGCGATCGAGATCGAGGCGCATGGTCCGTTCGTGGCGCTGCGCGGGCCGCGCGGCAACCACGCGGACGGATCGTCAGACGCCGAGGCGACGGTGCCGCAGGCTCGGGAGCTGCGCGCGCACGTCGGCGAGGCGCTTCGGATCGAGCGTGGCCTGCGCGAGGCCCACGCCGTCGCTCGCCTGCGCGATCACGTCGCCCCACGGGTCGGCGATCAGCGACTTGCCGTAGGTCTGCCGGCCCTCGGGGTGCCGGCCCCACTGCGCGGCCGCGAGCACGTAGCACTGCGACTCGATCGCGCGCGCGCGGAGCAGCACGTGCCAGTGGTCCTTGCCCGTGGGCACCGTGAACGCAGCTGGTACGAGCAGGGCGTGCGCGCCACGGTCGACGAGGGCGCGGTAGAGCTCGGGGAAGCGCACGTCGTAGCAAATCGTGAGGCCGAGCCGGTAGCCGTCGACGTCGACGGTGACCACCTCCTCGGGGGTGCCGCAGTCGCTCGAGTCGCTCTCGCGCAGCCGCGTGCCGTCGGCGAGGTCGACGTCGAACAGGTGGATCTTGCGGTACACGGCGCGCACCACGCCGGCGTCGTCGAAGGCGAGGTGCGCGTTGAACGGGCGCTGCGGATCGGGCCCGCGGAGCGCGACGCCGCCTGCGAACAGCCAGAGCTTGCGCGCGCGCGCGATCGACGAGAGGCCGCCGAGGACAGGCCCGTCGGGCGTGGTGCCGAGGGCCGGCGTGGGCTCCGCGGCCGCGCGCTTCTTGTCGGGGTGGCCGAGACCCGCGCAGCCCTCGGGCAGGCAGAGCACGCGCGTGTGGGCCCGGGCGGCGAGCGCATCGATCGTGGCGAGGTTCTCGCGCAGGTCGTCCTGCGCGTTCATCTGGGCGACGGCGACGGACAGCGGAGCCGAGGGCAACGACATGGTCGTGCCGTACCACGGACGCTCCGCGCGATCAGGCCTTGCGGCGGGCGAGCGAGAGAGCGCCCAGGATGAGCGCGATGGCCACGAAGCCGCTGGAGTGACCGCCGACGGTGCAGCCGTACTTCACGGTGGGATCCTGCGCGGCGTCGCTGCTGGTCTTGTCGGCCGGCTCCACGCACTTGTTCGCCTGGCACACGAAGCCATCGGTGCAGTCGGCGTTCGCCTTGCAGTGTTCCTGACACAGCGCGGCCACGCACCGATACGGCGCGCAGGAGTAGGCCATGTCGCCGGAGATCACGCCGGTGCCGTCGGCGGAGCACCGGCTCAGGACGGCCGAGTCCGTGGCGCCCATGCTCGTGTCGCGGACGCCCGTGTCGGCGGGCGAGGTGTCCGGCGTGGACAGCGCCGTGTCGGGGGGGCTCGTGTCGTAGTACCAAGCCGTGTCCAGCGTGCCGGTCTCGGCGTGGGCCAGCGCAGGCAGCGACAGGGCGACGGTGAACCCGAGGGCCAGGAGCTTCATGGACACGTCGCACAGCACGTCCCGGGCCATCCGCGCGCGCCGGGAAATCCTGCGTCCAGGCTCGCCTGGGACGCAGGCACGGCACAGCCTGACCCACCGCTGTTCGCTGCGCTAGCGTGCGGCCCCCCATGGCACCCATGATCGAGCTGAGCGGCGTCCGGCGGTCGTTCGCCGACGGCGTCGTGCTGGACGGTCTCGATCTGCGCGTCGACGCGGGTGAGTTCGTGTCGCTCGTGGGCCCCTCGGGGTGCGGCAAGAGCACGCTCCTGCGCCTCGTCGCGGGCCTCGATCACGCCGACGGCGGCGAGGTCGTGGTCGCGCGCGGGACCGGCCTCGCCTACGTGTTCCAGGACGCGCACCTCTTGCCGTGGCGCACCGTCGAGGGCAACGTCGCGCTGCCGCTCGAGCTCGCCGGCGAGCGCGATGTGTCGGCGCGGGTGAGTGCAGCGCTCGCCGCCGTCGAGCTCGCGGGCGTCGGCCACAAGTACCCGGCCGAGCTCTCCGGCGGCATGCGCATGCGCGCCTCGATCGCACGCGCGCTCGTCACGAGGCCCCGCCTCCTCCTCATGGACGAGCCGTTCGCCGCGCTCGACGAGCTCACCCGTCAGCGCCTCGACGAGCGGCTCCGCGCGCTGTTCCTCGAGCAAGGCCTCACCGTGGTGTTCGTCACCCACGCCATCGCCGAGGCCACGTTCCTGTCCACGCGGGTGGTCGTGCTCTCGAGCCGGCCGGCCCGCATCGTCCACGACGGCCCCGTCGACCTCCCCGCGGAGCGCACGGCGGCGACGCGGGGCACCCCCGCGTTCGCGCGCGTCACCGCCGACCTCGTCGCGGCGCTCGAGGAGGGCGAGGCGTGAAGCAGCTGGCCCCGCCCGTCGTCGCCGCGCTGCTCGGGCTCCTGCTCTGGGAGCTGCTCGCGCGCGGCCTCCACATCGAGCCGTGGCTCCTGCCGCCGCCGAGCGCCGTCGCGCGCGCCGCCCTCGCTGCCCGCGCGGAGCTCGTCGGCGCGACCCTCACCACTGGCACGACCGCGTTCCTCGGCTTCTCGCTCAGCGCCGTGGTCGGCGTGTCGCTCGGGGTCCTGCTCTCGCGCTCGCGCCTCCTCGAGCGGGGCTTCTACCCCTACGCCCTGCTGCTCCAGACGGTGCCGATCGTGGCCATCGCGCCGCTCCTGGTGCTGTGGTTCGGCATCGGGCCGCGCGCGGTCACCGCCTCGGCGTTCATCGTCTCGGTGTTCCCCGTCGTGACCGGGACGCTGAGCGGTCTGCGCTCGGTCGACCCCGCGCTCCACGATCTATTCACTCTCTATGGATCGTCGCGCACCCGGCGGCTGCTCTCGCTGGAGCTGCCCTCCGCGGCGTTCTCCATCGCCACCGGCCTGCGGGTCGCCTCGGGCCTCGCGGTCATCGGCGCGGTGGTCGGCGAGTTCGTGGCCGGCTTCGCGGAGGGGCGCCCGGGGCTCGGGATCGTGGTGATGTCCTCGTACCGCCAGCTGCGCACCGACGTGCTGTTCGGCGCGGTGTTCTGCTCCACGCTGCTCGGCCTCGCGCTGTTCTCGCTGGTGGCCGTGTTCTCCCATCTCTATCTCCACAAGTGGCACGTGGCCGAGAAGGACCCGCGGTGACCCTGCTCCGCGAGGCGCGCGAGAACCTGCGGCTCGCCGTCCCCATCATCGCCACCCAGCTCGGCATGATGGCGATGGGGCTCGTCGACACGGCGTTCGTGGGCCGGGTGGGCGAGCAGGCGCTGGCCTCGGTCGCGCTCGGCAACAACGTGGTGTTCGGCACGAGCATGTTCCTGCTCGGGCTGCTCATGGCGGTCGAGCCGGTCGCTTCGCAAGCCCTCGGCTCGGGCGACGGCCACCGCGCGCGGGCCGCCCTGCGGGCCTCTCTGCAGCTCGCGGTCGTGCTCTCGATCCCGACCGCGCTCGTGACCGTGTTCGCCCTGCGCCTGCTGCCGCTCCTGCGCATCGACCCGCAGATCATCCCCGGCGCGCGCGACTACGTGTTCGCGCGCCTGCCGTCGATCCTGCCGTTCTTCCTGTTCATGGCCGGCAAGACCTACCAGCAGGCCGCGAACCGCCCGCGGGTGGCGCTCGAGGCGGCCATCGTCGGCAACCTGGCGCACGTGGCGCTGTGCTTCCCGCTCGTGTTCGGGGTGCGCGCTCTCCACCTGCCGGCGCTGGGCGGCGTCGGCTCGGCGATCGCCACCACGGGTTCGACCACCCTCATGGCCGCCTGGGTGCTCGGCCCCCGGGCGCGCATCCCGGGGGACGCCCCCGACTCGCGCCGCGCGGACGAGATCGACGCCCGCGTGAGCCCGCGCATGCTCGGTCAGCTCTGTCGCCTCGGGTTCCCCATCGGCCTCACGCTGACCGCCGAGGTCGGCGTGTTCGCGCTGGTCGCGCTGCTGATGGGTCGGTTCGGGGGTCGCGCGGTGGCCGCGCACCAGATCGCCATCGGCCTCGCCTCGCTCTCGTTCATGGGCGCGCTCGGGATCGCGCAGGCCACGTCGGTCCGCGTGGGCACGGCCATCGGCGAGAAGGTGCCGAGGGGCTCACGGCAGCGCGGGGGCGTGGGCATCGTGCTCGGGGTCTCGGTGATGGCGTTCTCGGCGGTGGCCTTCTGGTTCGCGCCCCACACGCTGGCGCGCCTGTTCACGCCCGAACCGCAGGTGATCGAAGCGGCCGTCACGCTCATCCACATCGCGGCGATCTTCCAGCTCGCCGACGGCACCCAGGTGGTCTCGGCGGGGGCGCTGCGGGGCGCCGCCGACACCACCTTTCCTCTCGTGGCCAACGTTGCGGTCCACTGGGGCATCGGCCTGCCGCTCGCGCTGTTCCTCGCGTTTTCTCGCGATCTCGGGCCGCGCGGCCTGTGGTACGGCCTCACCGCGGGCCTCGTCGGCATCGCGGTCGCGCTCCTCACGCGCTTCCTGTTCCTCACGCGGAAAGACGTGACCGCGCTTTCGTGATCCGCTAGCTCGTCCCGATGGCGTCCTCGCACCCGCACTTCGACGACAAGGGGCTGCACTGGCACGAGAAGCTGGACGATGCCCTCGCCGCCGCCCAGAAAGAGGGCAAGCACGTGCTGGTCGAGTACGGCCGCAAGGCGTGCGGCAACTGCAAGATCCTGGTCGAGGCGCTGCTGCCCGCGGTGAAGGCCGAGGTCGACGCGGCGTTCGTCCTCCTCGCCACCGACTGCGACGCGCCCGAGCCCGCGGTGCGCGCCATCGGCGGCAAGCACATGAGCCACGCGCGCGCGCTGCCGTTCGTCCTCTACCTGCGCAGCGACGGCGCGTTCGTGCACGGCACCCAGGGCGCCCGCACCAAGGACCAGCTGCTTCACGACTTCATCCATGGTCGCGAAGACCCGGACCACCACCACCACGAAGAGCACGGCCACGACCACGGCGGCCACGGCCATCACCACTGACCCACAGGGAGACGACATGACCCGCGTCCACAACTTCAACGCTGGCCCTTCGGCGATCCCCCTCGTCGCGCTCGAGCAGGCGCAGCGCGAGCTCCTCGAGTTCGAGGGCACGGGCATGTCCATCCTCGAGCACTCGCACCGCGGCAAGGCCTTCGAGAAGGTGCACGACGAGACGCTCGGCCTGATCAAGAAGCTCATGGGCGTCCCCGACACCCACGACGTGCTCCTCCTGCAGGGCGGCGCGCACGCGCAGTTCGCCATGATCCCGATGAACCTGCTCCCCGCCGGCAAGAGCGCGGACTACGTGCTCACCGACGGCTGGAGCGACCGCGCCTACGAGGAGTGCAAGAACGTGGGTGCCGCGCGGGTCGCCGGCAAGGTCGAGGGCTACGGCCGCATCCCGCGGGCCGACGAGCTCTCGCTCCAGGCCGACGCGGCCTACGTGCACGTCACCTCGAACGGCACGCTCTCGGGCACGCAGTGGCACGAGTTCCCCGAGACGGCGGCCCCGCTGGTCGCCGACATGTCGAGCGACATCCTCTCCCGCCCCGTCGACGTGTCCAAGTTCGCCCTCATCTACGCCGGCGCGCAGAAGAACATCGGCCCCTCGGGCATCACGGTGGTGGTGATCAACAAGGACGCCATCGCCGCTGGTCGCACCGACATCCCCAAGTACTTCCGCTACTCGACCCACGCCAAGGAGCGGTCGCTCTACAACACGCCCCCCACGTTCTCGATCTACCTCGCGCGCAACGTGCTGCGCTGGCTCGACGCGGAGGGCGGCGTCGCCGCGATGGCCGAGAAGAACCGCAAGAAGACCGACCTGCTCTACGCCGCGATCGACGCGCGCCCCGATTTCTACCGGGCGCCGGTGGACAAGCCGAGCCGCTCGCGGATGAACGTCGTCTTCCGCCTGCCGACCGAGGAGCTCGACACCAGGTTCTGCGCCGAGGCCGAGAAGGCCGGCATGGTGGGCCTCAAGGGCCACCGCTCGGTCGGCGGCGTGCGCGCCTCCACCTACAACGCCGTCCCGCACGCCTCGGTCGAGGCGCTGGTCGCGTTCATGGACGAGTTCGCGCGCAAGGCCGGCTAGACCCGCGGCAGGGTGGACCGGCGCCGCCCCGCTTGGCATGCTCGGGTGGTGCGTCTGCCCGTCGTCTCGGCCGTGGCCCTGCTGGTCGGGTGCACCTTCCCCGAGCACCAGTTCCGCGACCCGACGGCGGATGTGGCCGTCGACGCGGTCGCCGACAGCGTGGCGGTCGACGCTGTCCTCGACGGCGGGCCCGACGCACCCGACGTCGCGGACGGCGCTGTGGACGTCGGCTCCGACGCACCCGCGCCCACCACCTGCACCGACCCGTCGATGACCTCGTTCTGCGCGCCGATCGTCGGCCTGGTCGGCGCCTACGCGGTCGACGCCCTCGGCACCGAGTACTGCGCGAGCGGCGTCTGGTCGCGCGGCTTCGAGGTGAAGGCGGCCATGCGCACCACCCCGTCGCCGGTGCCCGCCAAGATCACCGAGCGCGTCGTGGTGCGCGCGCTGCTCTCGTCGTTCGGCTTCCACGTCCACGTCGCGGTCCTCGACGATCCGCGCATCGTGGTCGACACCAGCGACTACACGCAGGGCGACGCGGTCGAGCTGTTCCTGCGCGGCGCCAAGGCGGCCACGGGCGACCTCGTCGCCGACGACGCCCTCCACGTCGTCGTCACCCCGCCCACCGCCACGAGCGGCCCGAACGCCGCGTTCTACGTCGGCGGCAAGAAGGGCGCGGGCCTGCCGGGCGGGGCCTTCGCCGGCCGCCTCGTCCAGGGTGGCTGGGAGGTCGAGGTGGTGCTCCCCTGGACCACGATCAAGAACGAGCCCGCGCCCGGCGACAAGATCGGCTTCGACGTCGCCGTCGACCTCAAGGACGATCCGGCGCTGTCGGCCCGCGAGGTGCGCGCGATCATGGACTTCGAGACGGTGGCGAGCTCCCCGACCTGCGCGGCCCTCGGCAAGGCCGCCGATCCGGCGTGCGACGATCGCACCTGGTGCGCGCCGGTCGCCTATCTGAAGTAAGCTGTGGGCTTGAACATCGAAGAGACGGTCTCCACGCTCGACCCCGCGTTCTCTCCGGACGGCGCGATCGTCACCGTGCTCACCGGCAAGGCCAAGGGCGCCTCGGCCCGCGTCCCGGGCGAGCTCGGCGCGGAGCTCGTGGTGGGCAAGGCCGAGGACTGCGGCCTCGTCGTCCCCGACGACACCGTCTCGCGGCGGCACCTCGCCTTCCAGCGCGTCGAGGGCGGCATCGAGGTGCGCGACCTCGGCTCCACCAACGGCCTCAAGATCGGCGGCGCGCGCGTGCAGGTGGCGCTGGTCGCCCCGGGCACCATCGTCCGCGCGGGCGACATCGAGCTCCTCGTCCGCGTCGAGCTCGCCGGCGTCCAGGTGCCGGTCTCCGAGTCGAGCAAGTTCGGTCGCGCGCTCGGCACGAGCCTCGCCATGCGCCGCATCTTCGGGCTCCTCGAGCGCGTCGCGCGGAGCTCGGCGACCGTGCTCCTCACCGGCGAGACCGGCACCGGCAAGGACGTCCTCGCCCACGCGCTCCACGAGCAGGGCCCCCGCGCCCGCGGGCCGTTCGAGGTCGTCGACTGCGGCGCGGTGAGCCCGAACCTCGTCGAGAGCGAGCTGTTCGGCCACGAGCGCGGCGCGTTCACGGGGGCGGTGGCCACGCGCGCCGGCGCCTTCGAGCGCGCCCACAACGGCACCCTGTTCCTCGACGAGCTCGGCGAGCTCCCGCTCGATCTGCAGCCCAAGCTCCTGCGCGCGCTCGAGAGCCGCGAGGTGCGCCGCGTCGGCGGCAGCAAGCCCATCGGCGTCGACGTGCGGGTGGTCGCCGCGACCACCCGCGATCTGCCCCGCGCGGTGCGCAAGGGGGAGTTCCGCGAAGACCTGTGGTTCCGCCTCGCCGTCGTGCCCGTCCACGTGCCGCCCCTCCGCGAGCGCCTCGACGATCTCCCGCTGCTCATCGGTCGCATGCTCGAGAACGAGCCCGACCTCCGCGTGTCCGAGGCCACCATCGCGGCCCTCCGCGCCCACGACTGGCCCGGCAACGTCCGCGAGCTGCGCAACGTGATCGAGCGGGCGGCGGTCATGGCCCGCGCCTCCGGCGACCCGGAAATCCGGCTCTACGAGGCCCTGTCCGACCCTGCCGCGCCCGACCTCGATCCGGAGGACGTGTTCCGGTTCCGCGCGGGCACCACCTGGCGCGAGGCCAAGGCGCGCGTGGATGCGCTGCTCGAGCGGCGCTACCTGAGCTGGCTGCTCGAGCGCCACGGCAACAACGCCTCCGCGGCCGCCCGGGAGGCCGAGCTCGATCGCAAGTACCTCGCCGAGCTCGCGCGCAAGCACGGCCTCCTGTCCCGTCGCTAGTCCCTCGCCCTGTTCGGGGCCCCTGCTCGGGACCCCGATCGGGCGCGGGTGTACGATCCTCCCATGGGGTGGTTGGTGCTCCTCGCGCTGTCCGGTGTGATCACCGGCCTCGGGCTCGTCTGGGTCGCCCGTTGGCTCGCGGGGCCGCCCACCCGCGCGGTGGAGCTCATGCGGCGCATCCTAGAGGCCCGCCCGTTCGTGGAGGCGACGCCGGACCACGAGGTGCTGCTCGACGGTGTGATCGTCGAGAGCGAGGACTCCGGCATCGTCGCTCCCATCGCCAAGCAGAAGGCGGTGTACGTGGAGATCGAGGCCACCGAGGAGCGCAGCTCCCACAGCGACGCTTCGTTCGAGCACGTGTTCGCCGAGAAGGCCTCGGTCCCGTTCCAGCTGTCGCTCGCCGACCGTCGCTGCGTCTCCGTCGAGATCCCGCTCGGCGCCGAGCTCCAGGGCCTCCCCGAGACCTGCACGGGTCCGGTCGTGAAGCCCTCGGCGGCCCTCGCGCAGTTCCTCACCGCGCGCGGACGCAAGCCGCTCGACGAGGGGGAGTTCGTGCGCCGTCGCGAGTACACCGAGCGCGTGCTCGCCGTCGGTCACCACCTCGTGGCGCTCGGGCGCCGTCGGGAGCGCACGCCGGGGAGCCGCCACCCCACCTACCGCGGCCACGACGGCGGCGCGTACGTGGAGGTGTCCTTCGCGGACGCCAAGCGTTCCCAGGACGAGCTTGTCGCTTCGGGGCGGCCCGAGCGTGCCACGGGCGTCTTCGTGGGCTTCGCGGTGGCGGCGCTCGTGCCGGCGGCCTCGATCGCGGCGCACCTCCAGGGTCTTCACCCGTCGATGGAGCTCGGCCTCACCCTCGCCCTGCTGACGGTGCCGATCGGCACGTTCCTGCTGTGGCTGGCCGCGGGCCTCGTGGCCGAGTTCTTCAGCTAGGCCGCTTGCGACCGAGCACGACGAGGCCGAGGGCGCCGAGGAGCGCGCAGATGCGCCCCATCGCGTCGAGCACGCCGTGCGCGCGGTAGCCGTCGTCGACCGGGACGCTGCGCTCGGGGAGCGGCTCCTTCTCGAGCGCGGCGACGAGATCCGGCCGACCCCATGCCTTGCCGGAGAGATCGTAGACCACGGTGCGCCCCTCGCGGATGGCGTCGACGACGGCCGCGTCGTCGTCGCGCGTCGCGAACACGTAGGTGCGGCACAGGCCGAGCGGCGAGAAGCCGTGGTAGTCGGACGATCCGATCGGGGTCATGCGCAGCCCCTCGTCGTGCGCGCGCAGGTAGAACGCGCGCATGTCGGCCCAGCGGAAGCCGCGGTTGCCGCCGGGGTCGGCGTAGGCCACCGGGTGCATGAGCTCGGTGCCGTCGAGCGCCGCGCGGGCCGGCTCGTAGGCCTTCCAGAACTGCTGCGCCGGGTGGGCCGCGATCGCCACGCCGCCCTGCGCGTGCACGCGATCGACGAGCGTGGGGACGTCGGCGTCGGGCGCGATGCGGCGGTCGAGCCCGAGCGCGATGAGGTGGAACTCCTTGAAGGTGATCTCCTCGCCCACCACCACCGTGGGCCCCCCGATCGCGCGCGAGAACGCGCGGGCGAGCTTGCCCGGGAACACCTGGTTGTGCTCGGTCACCCCGACCACGTCGAGGCCGCGGCGGCGCGTGTGCAGCACGAGATCCCACGGCCCGAGGAAGCCGTCCGAGAACCGCGTGTGGGCGTGGAAGTCTCCCGCGAGCACGCGGTAGCCGGCGCGGGTGACGACCGGGCGGGTGGGCAGACGATCGTAGGCGGCCCCGAGCGCGAGGCCGACCGCGAGGAGCACGAAGGGCGCGCGGCTCACCGGTACCCGAGGAGGGGCTGGAGCTGCCCCTGTGCGAGGTACCACGCGACGATGCCGCCGACGTAGACCAGGTAGAAGGTGAGCGTCGCTGCGATCGCGCGGCCGCGCGGCAACGCGTGGCCGGCGCGGAACGAGGCGTGGGTGAGGAGGATCCCCGCGAAGGCCGTCGAGAGGACCAGCGCCGGCAAGATCCCCCGGCGCAGCGCGAAGGCGCCGACCGCCGCCGGGTCGGAGACGAGGATGCACACGCCGGCGACGAGCAGCAGGAGCAGCTGCCAGGGCGCGTGACCGGCGAAGTAGAGCCCGAGCGCGTCGCGCCGGGAGAGGGGGCTCCGCGCGACGGCGCGGCCCGCCAGCACCGCGAGCGCCTGCCACGCCGGGACGAAGCCCCACGTGAGCATGATCGAAGCGACGTGGAACGGCACGAGCCGGCCGGCCGTGGTCAGGGAGACGAACACCCCGAGCACGAGCTGCAGCCGCACCACGCCGAGCCACGGCGAGGGCGGGGCCTCCCCGAGGCGCAGGTAGCCCTGGAAGGGGGCGCGGAGCAGGAGCAGTTCTTCGGATAGCAAAGGGGCCCGCAGTGGGATGCCTTGCGCTGCCGGAAGGTGCGCGCATGCTTGCTGCGTGCTCGTCCACGACTCGTTGCCCTTCGCGCCCGGCGCGGGTCCGTTCCGGATCAAGGGCAACGCGTACCTCGGCGCGCTGGCCTACACCCAGGCCCACTGCGAGCTTTCGGCGGTGCTCGGCAAGCTGAAGAACCCCGAGACGGCGGCGTTCCTGTCGCAACGCTTCGTCGTGGGTGGGTTCTACGACGTCGGTCCGCTCGCCACGCTGGCCGTCGCGGCCGCGCTCACGGCCGGCCGACCACACCTCGCCTGGCTCAAGGACCAGGGGCGCGACGTCGCCGACAAGGACATCGGAGGGGTCTACCGCGTGCTCCTCGCCCTGGCCTCGCCCGCGCTGGTCATGCGCCGTCTCCCGCGCACGGCCGGCCAGTACTTCGACTTCGTCTCCGTCGAGGTCCTCGAGCGCGAGGACCGCTGGGAGACCATCGGCAGCGGCATCCCCGAGGGCGCCATCCACACCTACATGGCGACGACCGAGGCCTACCTCGTCACCGCGCTCGAGCGGGCCGGCGCCAAGGGCGTGCGCCACCGCTGGCTGCCCCCCGAGCCCGCGGGCACCAAGCACGGGGTCGCCGTGCTCCGCGTGCGGCGCGAGGTGGCCTGGGGCTGACCCGAGGCCCGCCCGCACTTTCCCTTTGCGCGCGGCGCGAGACGAGGCACCAACTCCCCGATGAGCGGAATCGCCCGCACGAACGCCACCGGCGGCGAGGGCATGCTGCCCGAGCTCCTCGCCTGGTCGTCCTCGCTGCAGTTCGACCGCGCCCTCGTGCGCGAAGATCTCCTCGGGAGCGCGGCCCACGTCACCATGCTGTCGCGGGTGGGCCTCGTGCCCCTCGCCGACGCGACCCTCCTGCGCAAGGAGCTCCTCGCCATGCACGCGGCCGCCGAGACGGGCGCGTTCACGCTCGCCGACGGCGAAGAAGACGTGCACATGGCGGTCGAGGCCGAGCTCGGCGCGCGCCTCGGCGCCAGCGTCGCGGGTCGCCTGCACACCGCGCGATCGCGCAACGACCAGGTGGCCCTCGACCTGCGCATGCACGTGCGCGAGCAGGCGCGCCTCTCGCTGCTCGCCTGCCTCGCGCTCCTGCGTCAGCTCACCGATCGCGCTGCCGCCGAGCACCACGTGCTCCTGCCGGCGTACACCCACCGTCAGCGCGCGCAGCCGACCACGGCCGGGTTCCTGCTCGCGGCGTGGGCCTCGTCCCTCGCGCGCGGGGCCGAGCTGCTCGCCTTCACCCTCGAGCGCGCCGACCGCTGTCCGCTCGGCGCGGGCGCGTGCTCGGGCTCGTCGCTCCCCATCGACCGCACGCTCACCGCGCGCCTGCTCGGGTTCGCGGCGCCCACGGCGAACGCGCTCGACACCGTCGGCGACCGCGATTTTGCCCTCGATTTCGCCTGGGCCGGCGCGCGCGTGCTGCTCGCGCTCTCACGCCTCTCGACCGACGTCATCGACTACGCCACCAGCGAGTTCGGCTTCGTGAAGCTCGACGGCGGCATCGCGGCCGGCTCGAGCATGATGCCGCAGAAGAAGAACCCCGACATGTTCGAGCTGGTGCGCGGCGAGTCGTCGCGCGCGGTCGGCAACGTGGTGGCGCTGCTCACGCTCGTGAAGGGCCTGCCCACCGGGTACAACCGCGACCTGCAGGAGGACCGGCGCCCGCTGCTCGACACCGCGCCGCTGCTGCTCGGCGCCCTGCGCGCCGTCTCGCTCAGCCTGCCGCACGTGCACTTCGACGGCACCCGCACCGCGGCGGCGCTGGCCGACGGCTCGACCCAGGCCACCGACCTCGCCGAGGCGCTCGTGCAGCACAAGGGGGTGCCGTTCCGCGAAGCCTACAAGGCCGTCGGCGCGCTCGTCCGTCACGCGCTCGACGCCGGGGTCGCCCTGCGTGCGGTGTCGGTCGGCGAGGCGCAGGCGTTCCACCCCGCCTTCGACGCCCAGGTCCTCGCGAGCCTCGACCCGGCCGAGGCCGCCGCCCGCAAGAAGAGCATCGGCGGGACCGGCGCTGTCGAGCCCCAGCTCGAGGCCCTGCGCGCCGAGGCCGATCGACTTGCTGCCATTGCTGCCAGAATCCCGTCCCTCGCGTCCCTCGCGGCGCGCATCGCGGAGGAGCCCCTCGCATGACCAAGCGTGATTTCCTGAAGATCGCCGATCTCACCCTCGCCGAGGCCCGCGACGTCTTCGGGCTGACCCGCGCCATGAAGGCCGCCGAGAAGGGCAGCCACCGCAAGGTCCTCGCCGGCCGCTCGGTGGCGGTGGTGCTCGAGAAGGCCTCGACCCGCACCCGGGTGAGCTTCGAGGTCGGCGTGGCGCAGCTCGGCGGCCACCCCGTGGTGCTCTCCACCGAGGGCAGCCAGCTCGGCCGCGGCGAACCGATCAAGGACACGGCGCGCGTGCTCTCCGGCTACTGCGACGCCATCGCCTTCCGCACCTTCGCGACCGCGCGTCTGCACGAGATGGCGAGCGCGGCCACGGTGCCGGTGCTCAACGCGCTCTCCGACGACGCGCACCCCATCCAGGTGCTCTGCGACGTGTTCACGGTCGAGGAGGTGTTCCGGCGCGAGGGCATCGCCGACGGCATCGCCGGGCGCAAGATCGCCTTCGTCGGCGACTGCTCCAGCAACATGGCGCGCTCCTGGGTCGAGGCCGCGCAGATCTTCGACTTCCAGCTCGCCCTGGCCGCGCCCAAGGGCTACTTCCCGCCCTCCTACGAGGTCGAGTCGGCCAACGGCAACGTGTCGCTGCACTCCGATCCGCGCCGCGCGGTCGAGGGCGCCGACGTGGTCAACACCGACGTCTGGGCGAGCATGGGCCAGGAGGCCGAGTACCAGGCGCGCCTCGCGGCCTTCGCCGGCTTCACGGTGGACGAGAAGATGCTCGGCGGCGCGCAGAAGCACGCCATCGTCCTGCACTGCCTGCCCGCCCACCGCGGCGAGGAGATCGACGAGGCCACGTTCGAGGGCCCGCGCTCGCGCGTCTGGGAGCAGGCCGAGAACCGCCTCCACGTGCAGAAGGGGCTGCTCTGCTTCCTGCTCGGGGTCACCCCGTGAGCGCCGAGCGCGCCCGCCACGAGGCGCTCAACAAGGAGCTCCAGGCCCACGCCTACCGCTACTACGTCCTCGACGATCCGACGGTCAGCGACGCGGACTACGACCGCGTCTACCGCGAGCTCGTGGCCCTCGAGAAGGCCCACCCCGAGCTCGTGCACCCGGGCTCGATCACCCAGCGCGTGGGCTCGGTCCCGCGCAGCGATCTCCAGAAGTACGAGCGCAAGGAGCGGATGTTCTCGCTCGACAACGCCTACGGCGAGGCCGACCTGCGCGACTTCGACGACCGCGTGAAGAAGGGCCTCCCCGACGGCGAGGCCTACGCCTACGTCGCCGAGCCCAAGCTCGACGGGGCGAGCCTCGAGGTGGTCTACGAGATCGAGGGCACGACCGCGCGCCTCGTGCTGGCCACCACGCGGGGCGACGGCAAGACCGGCGAGATCGTCACGGAGAACATCCGCACCATCCGCGGGCTCCCGCTCACGTTCGTGGTCGACGCGGCCGCAGCGGGCAAGACCAAGGTGCTCACCCTGCGCGGCGAGGTGGTGATCTACCGCAAGGACCTCGAGACCATCAACACGGTGCGCGAGCAGGCCGGCGAGGAGCCGTTCATGAACCCGCGCAACGCCGCCGCGGGCAGCCTCCGCATGATCGACCCGCGCGAGGTCGCGAAGAGGCCACTGCGCCTCGCGCTCTACCACCTGGTGGAGGGCGACAAGCTGCACGCGACCCACGCCGAGACGCTGGCCTGGATGGCGGGCCTCGGCCTCCCCACCCACCGGCGCGAGGTGCGCTGCGCGTCCCTCGACGAGGTGCTCGCCACCATCGCGCGCTTCGACCGGGAGCGCGAGCACTACCCGTTCGAGACCGACGGCGTGGTGGTCAAGATCGACAGCTACCGGCAGCACGGCGTGCTCGGCGAGACCGCCAAGTTCCCGCGCTGGGCCGTGGCCTACAAGTTCCCCGCCGAGCGCGCGCGCACGGTGGTGCAGTCCATCGAGATCCAGGTCGGCCGCACCGGCGCCGTCACTCCGGTGGCCAACCTCGACCCGGTGCTGCTGGGGGGCACCACCGTGTCCCGCGCCTCGCTCCACAACTTCGAGCAGGTCGCCGCGCTCGACGTGCGCGTCGGCGACACGGTGGAGATCGAGAAGGCCGGCGAGATCATCCCCCAGGTCATGTCGGTCATCGTCGAGAAGCGGCCCGTGGGCGCCGCGCCGTTCGTGGTGCCGACCGCCTGCCCCGAATGCGGCGGCGCGCTCCACCGCGACGCGGGGGAGGTGGCGCTGCGGTGCACCAACCCCCGCTGCCCGGCCATCGTCACCGCGGCGATCCACTACTACGCGCGCCGGTTCGCCATGGACATCGACAACCTCGGCCACGTGCTCGTGACCGAGCTGGTCAAGAAGGGCCTCGTCGCCGACGTCGCCGATCTCTACGACCTCGACGTCCCCAAGGTGGCGGCGCTGCCGCGCATGGCGAAGAAGAGCGCCGAGAACGTGCTCAAGGCCATCGTGGGCAGCAAGGAGCGCACGTTCGACCGACTGCTCTGCGCGCTCGGCATCCCGCAGATCGGGCAGGTCGCCGCCAAGCAGCTGGCCGAGGTGCTGCCCTCGCTCGACGAGGCGCTGTCGCTCGGGGCAGAGGGTGTGGCCGAGCGCGCCGGTCACATCCACGGGTTCGGCCCGGCGATGATCGACGCCCTGCGCGCCTACTTCGCCGACCCGGCCTCGCGGTCCATCCTCGAGAAGCTGCAGGCGCGGGGCGTCTCCCGCCCGTTCCAGCCCGCGCAGGCGGCCACCACCGGTCCGCTGCTCGACAAGAGCTTCTGCGTCACCGGCGTGCTCAGCAAGAAGCGCGAGGAGGTGCACGAGGACATCCGCAACGCGGGTGGCACCGTGCACGACTCGGTGAAGGCGGGCACCACCTACCTCGTGGCCGGCGACAAGACCGGTGCCTCCAAGCTCGAGGCCGCCAAGAAGCGGGGCACCCAGGTCATCGACGAGGCCCAGCTCTACGCGCTGATCGCCGGAGGCTGAGCGTGTGGCTCGTCGTCGCCGGCGAGCCGTCGGGGGATCGCACGCTCGCGGCCGTCGTGCGCGCGGGCGGCGCCCGATCCTTCGGCATCGGGGGCGAGGCGCTCGCGGCCGCGGGGACCGACCTGCTCGCCCACGTGCGCGATCTCAGCGGCATGGGGCTCTTCGAGCTCGGCGCCCGCGTGCCGGCGATCGCGCGCGCCCTCGGCGCCCTGGTCGCGCGGGTGCGGAAGGACCCGCCGGAGCGCGCCGTCCTCTGCTCCTGGTCCAGCGGCAACGCGCGGCTCGGCGCGTGGCTCCGGGGCCGTGGCATCCCGGTGACGTGGATCTCCCCGCCCGAGGTGTGGGCCTATCGGGCTGGCCGCCTGCCCCGGCTCGCGCGCGCGGCCGATCGGTTCGTGCCGACGCTGCCGTTCGAGGTCACGCTGTGGCGCGCGGCGGGCGCCGATGCGCACTACGTGGGCCACCCCTCGCTCGACGTGTCGATCCCGGAGAGTCCCCCCCGGCTCGCCTCGATCGCCGTGCTGCCGGGCAGTCGGCCGGCCGAGATCGAGCGGCTCCTGCCGCGCTTCGTCGCGGCGATCCGCCTGCTCGCGCCCCTCGACGCGCGGGTCGTGCGCGCGCCTTCGCTGCCGCCGAGGTCGATCGCGCTCCTCGAGCGCTGTGGGCTGCCGCTCGTGACCGTCGACCCGCGGGTTGGTGCGTCCGGGCTCCTGCCGTCGTTCGACGTGGCGCTGGTCGCCTCCGGTACGGCGTCGCTGGAGGCGGTGGTGGCCGGCGTGCCACCGGTGGTGGCCTATGCCCTCCACCCGCTGACCTTCGCCGTCGCGCGGCGGCTCGTGGACGTCTCGCACGTCGCCCTGCCCAACGTCGTCCTTGCGCGGGGCGGGCGCGCCCCTGCGTTCGTCGAGCGGCTGCAAGGGGCCGCCGATCCCTCGATCCTCGCCGCCGATCTGCGCGCGGCGCTCGCCGACCTGCCTCGCCTGCGCGCCGCGGCGGCCACCGTGCG